>NZ_CP047591.1:1277237-1596547 GCF_010120715.1 Aminipila terrae | reverse complement strand
CGGTTCCCTAAAGCCCGCAGTACTTCATCACCGGTTTGATGACCATAAGAATCATTGATGGCCTTAAAATGATTTGCATCTATATACAATAAGGCAAAAGAATTTTCAATCTTACTAAAAATTAATGAATCTATACTTTCAATAAGCTGTCTTCTGTTATACAACCCTGTTAAAGAATCTCTGTTAGAAAGCTCCTCCAGATTTTTGTTGACCAGACTTAATTCCTGGGTCCGTTCCGCAACAAGTTTTTCCAACTGTTCATTTATTTCAAGTTCTGCTTTAAGAAGATTTTTGTTTTGAATACCTTCCTGAATCTGTTTTGTCAATATCCAGTATAGAAGATATACTCCCAGAGAAATAATCAAGATTCTGAGACTAAAAAAACCTACTATATACAGATAGTAAAATAATACAAATAGTAAAATTAATTTTTTAGGTTTTCGGATATTTTCCATCTGGTACTTTGTTTCTGTCTTCTCCTGATTTGAAAAGTGGGCTGCTTCATAAGCTGCCCCAAGGCAAATAATACATTACCCATCATATAAATACCATCAATAATGGTATTTTCCTGATAAAGTTTCATCAAATAAATATAAGCATAATAGTAGTCAATAAAAGTAACAACTGCCGTTCCTGCTATTACTAAAAAATATCTCCTGCTCATTTTTTTGATACCTGCTGAGATAAAAGCTGCACTCATGCCGGATATAATATAAAAATCAAAAAATATGTAAGTCATTGTATTGATATATTCAAAATTCATCTGGAAATGAAGGGGTGTTTTAGAAAAAATAAAAGACCAGAGTAAAATAGCTAATATTGCCGAGATCGCAAGCATGTCTAAAACCAGCTGGTATAGATTCCACTTTTTTAAGTTTAGTGCATAAAAACATGTTATCGAAACCATCAGAAGTAAATTAGGCACGGTATATAGTGCATTTATAGAAGCAACGTTTACAGGATTTATATGAAAAAAATTATCGTATAAGAGCCATATAAAATCTGCCACTCCCCAGCTTATAGTATAAAATAGCAGAAATAACCAGCAAATTCTGAAGTCTTTTATGTTTTTTAAGGAAAGATAAATAACCAGCGAAGAAAGAAATGCTACAACTGGTGACAGCAGGTTTCCCCAGAAATTACTTTGTAACAATACACTTATAAAATATATAATGAACGTAGCAACTAAAGTAGTTTCTGCATATTTTTGCTTCAGCATTTTTTCGTCCCCCTGCTCTGATAACTTTCATTATAATTCTCTAAGAATAAAAATAATTACAGTTTAATCTTTATTTTTATTCTATCATATTGCTAATTTTAGTCAATATTTTTGGCATTTATATACATGGTAAAGGTATTATATACTTCTCTTCTACAGCTATTGACAATAAACTTATGTAATAGTAAAATGTATATTGTTAATAGGCAATACACAAGGAGAGTTATTATGAGATTAAGAAAAGAATCAGACTATATGCAGGAAGAAGAAATCTTACTGGTTGCCCAGGTTTCTGATGCACTGGCTCATCCTGCCAGGATAAAAATATACCAGTATATCATGCAGTGCAACAAAGATCGGACTCCTGTCTGCAATAAAGACGTAGTCGCTGCGTTCGACTATTCCCAGGCAACCATTTCACAGCACATAAAGAAATTAGTTCAGGCAGAACTGGTTCAGTCCCAGAGTAAAGATAAATATTCTTACTATTATGCTAATATAGGTATACTTATGAAATATTTAAACGCAACCAAAAAATTCAGTACATTTCAGGCATAATTCATTACAATAGGTAAGGAATCAATTGAAACTGTATAGTGGCATGGGGTTTAGTATTGTATTTTGTTGTTAATAAAGATGTAATATATATGTAACATGATAAATATTGGATTTTTTCCAATATTATGCTATACTATTGAGCATTAAAGGAATAAAAGGATAGACCCCAATACTTCATGTATGAAGAAGTTTGTCTATCAGAAGGAGAAATTTATGAAAAAATTATGTTTTGTTATGATTTTTGCTCTAGTGCTTTCATCAACTGCTTTCGCATTTGCAACTTCAGCAAAAACTGACAATGAGGCAAAGACTCAGGTTCAAAAGCAATCAACTCAGACAACTGCATCTGCAATCCAGACAACTTCAGCAGCTGTAAAAACTACACCAAGTGCTGTAGACACAAAGGATCAGGCAAAAGACAAAGCAAAGCTTACTGTTGCAGAGAAAAAAGAACTGATTCTGAAGAAATACACTTCAGATGAATTATCAGCAGTAAATAAAGCTGGTGAAGCTATTAAAAAAGCTGATTCCACAGTAAAAGTTCTTGATGTTAACAGCATTGTTTCTGACACAAAGGAATTTAAATTTGATACACCTCCTGTTATTAAAGGAAGCAGAACTTTAATTCCTGTAAGAGCAATTACAGAAGGCTTAGGTGCAAAAGTTTCTTATGATCAGGCTACAAAGAAGGTTACCATTGCAAAAGATGGAACTACAATTGAATTAACTCTTGGAAGCAATGTTGCTCTTGTAAACGGTAAGCAGGTTACTCTTGATACAAGTGCTAATACAATGAACGACAGAACTTATGTACCAATGAGATTTATTCTTGAAACATTTAATCTGAAAGTATCTTATGAAAAAGATGGAACTATTTTAGTAGATGAATCTGCAACAGCTCCAACTACTACAGCTCCAGCTGCAACATCAAGCGCTATTCAGACTACAACTAGTGCAGTTCAGACTACTTCAGCAGCAGTTAAAACTACAACTAGCGCAGTTGAAACAACTTCCGCTGCAGTTAAGACTACAACTAGTGCAATTCAGAAATAAACAAATTTAATAAAAATAAAGGTGTCGCCCATTTTAGGACAACACCTTTTATTTTTTCTAAGCACTTATTTTATTTTTTCTTTAACAGCTTTTCCAATCGTGCTTGCTGCTCCTGTCTTGGCATTATATACCCATACTGATAAAAATCTAAGACATCTGCATCTTTTACAATCTCTTCTATAGGCCCGCCCACTTCACTTTTTTTACTGTGATTTTTTACTGCTATGGATAAAGTCTTCATTTCTTCCTCTGTAAACAGCCCTGTTTTTTTCAGAAAATCCTGAACGGGTAAGTATCCGGCTTCTGCATGGTTTTCCTGTTTACCCGTGATGATTCTTCCATAATCGTGAATTGCACATGCAGAGGCTGCAAGAACAGGATCTACGCCCCGCTCTTCTGCCATCAGATACCCAAGCTTAGCACAACTTGAAATATGTACACGCTCCCAGTCTATAGGCTGATCCCTTTCTGAAACAAGTTTCTCATATTTGTCAATTTCTTTTAATAGTGCACTTTGTAACTGTAAAAGTTTATGCATGATTTTTACCTCCCTTTTAAAAAACTGTATTATTAATATAATACAGTAATACAATTCTATTTATGATATTGTTCATTTTTATTAATTTTAAATGAACGATATATCTGTTCAAGTAAAATCACCCTCATCATCTGATGGGGAAAAGTCATGGCTGAAAAAGACAGCTTATAATCTGCCCGCTGACTGACTTCATCTGACAATCCTAAAGAACCACCTATGACAAATACCAGATCACTTTTTCCCTCCAACCCCAGTTGATTAATCCGATCTGCCAGCTTTTCGGAACTTAACTGATTTCCTTTAATCTCTAAGGTTATAACGTAGGACTCTTTTTTAATCCTTTTTAATATACTTCTGCCTTCAGCGATTTTAACTGCTTCTTCTTCCGCTGAAGAAGCGTTGTCAGGCAGTCTCTCCTCTTTCAGTTCGTCTATTACCAATGTACAATACTTCGACAGCCTTTTGCTGTATTCTTCTATGGCATTAACCCAGTATTTTTCTTTTAATTTGCCTATACAAACAACCGTAATGTTCATTTTTTATACCGTGTAAATCATACTGATTTCGTCTTTCATCATTGTATTTAATTGCAACTGCTTGCCCAGATAGTGTTCAGACTCTTCCAGAACGTTTTTTATAGTCTGGTATGCCATCTCTGGAAAGTTATTCTCCCTGCTCAAATGTGCAAGTAATATATTTCTTGGCTTACTGCAACATTCATCCAGCAGTCTGCATAGACAATTACCTGCTGCGACATTGGATAAATGGCCCTTATTTCCCAGAATTCTCTGCTTAACATTCCATGGGTATCTTCCAACCTTCAGCATATTTTCATCGTGGTTTGCCTCTAATGCCAAAAGATCTGCCTGCTTCATTTCATCAAATATTTCATCTGTTATGTATCCAGTATCTGTAACAATACTTATTTGTTTTCCTTCTGAAAAAAATGAAAAACCTACTGGCTCCGCCGCATCATGGGAAATATGGAAGGGTTTTACCTCTATATCTCCTATAGCAAAGGTTTCTCCTGTAATAAAAACTTTTCGCCGCTCTTCAGGAACATTTTCTTCAATTTGCGACCAGGTTCCTGCATTTGCATAGGTTTCAACCTCTGGCAGTTTTTTAGATATTATCCGGAGACTTTTAACATGGTCAATATGCTCATGGGTTACAAGTACCCCTTTAACCTGTTCCTGTGGTGTCTCAGTAGCACTAAGTCCCTCAAGAATCTTCTTGCCGCTTATTCCCACATCTATTAATAATGCTGTATCGTTACTTCTCACTAAGTAACAGTTTCCGCTGCTGCCGCTGGAAAACGAACAAAAACTTAATGACATTTAATCCATTTCCTTTCATGCTTTATAAGCATCGATATATTTCGTCTTACCCCCATTGTAGGTAATTTCCCACGCTGGGAAGGCTGTATCTGATATAAGAGACTCTCCGTTAAATTCTGAACTGTTTACCCAAAATACCAATTGCATTTTTTCCACATGGATTACTTCATTAGGATCTTTTTCACTCATAAACATTAGCAGAGCTTCTTCTGGAGAGGTAACTTTCAACTTTTTCTTAGGCTCAAGAGTTAAACGCTGTCTGGTTACATCGTTTATTTTTCCGTCAAGAAAGGATACTTCAAGAAAACTGTCTCCAATGGCAATATTTTTATAGCAGTTTTTATATCTTACTACAGTAGATTTTTCCTTTGTCACTACTTTATCAAAGATAAGGTTTTCATTGTTTAACTGGCAGTCATTTAAAAATTTATCTGCCATGTCGTGGTAATCCCTCTTGCCAGAGTTCACCGGTATATTATAGATTCCCTGCTTCAGAGCCTTCTCTATCACTGCCTGTTTATCATTATTATACTCAATAGTAAGAGCTGGCATATTCTCATATTTACTGGGAATCTTAGTATCCACATAAATATTCTTTCCTTTAAGAACAGTAAATAAAACCTCTTGATCCATTACCTCATCATCCATACTGCTCTTTGTAAGATATGTACACAAGAGAAATACATTTGTAGCAATAAGTGCCACTATTAAAATATTTTTTGCTTTAGACCAATCCATTTACTTCTCCATCTCTGTTAATAGGCCTTGGAATACCCTTCAGGCTTACCATCATATAAGTCAAAGTATAAAAATACCCCGTTGACTTCTACTACCCATACCGGAACCAGCTGTAATTTTTTTTCTTTATACACCGTTCCTTCATTCTGCTGTTCAACTGCAGGCTTTAGATATCCAGTATACAGATTTTCGATTTTATTTGCAACATCCTCAAAAGAAATAGCTTTCGGTTCCTGCTTATCCTCCATACCAGATTTGGTTAATATGTAGTTATAATTCATTGCCAGCATATTCATGGCAGAAATTCGTTCCTGATTAGACTTCTTTTGAATCTGATTTCCGTCAAAATTTATTAATTCTCTTCTGAAATAGGAAACCTGACCATCCTTTACATCAATGGTGACAGGTGCGTTTTCCTCATAGAACAACCTGTTTTTTCCAATCTTAAAGTCAAATATAAACCTATAGCAGCCTTTCTTATCGTCTATAGCCGATACACTTTCAAGATTAGGTTCTATCTTTTCCCCTTCAGCCGTTTTAAACCCTCCGTGGTGACTAATAAAGGTCAATGCTGTATCCAGTGACTCGAACATGGATTTCTGCTCTGAATTATTTCCTTTGATTTCCTCCTTATATTCTATGGACCCATCCTTAGGATTAATAATGAGAACTTTCTGTCCATATCCGTACATATATATGATTTTTCCGTTAGACTCCTCTATTTTTCTTGTAAAATCAAGAGTTTTACCAAAATAGGACTGAGCCATGGATTCCGCTGCCTCTTTTTCACCGGTTTCTGAATCCCTTTTATAGTCAATAGGAACTATTGCTTCTGGACTTTCAACTGGAATAAGGGTCTGATTGGTACTTTCTGTACCTAAATACGTTTTTAAAGGAAAATATGTAGCAGCCTGTTGGGCAGATATGTCATCAACTTTCTTAAAAATCTGTAAATCTTTATTTCCTAGTAACCAATAATACTTTTTCTTGCTCCCATCATAAATAAAGGCACTTTCCTTACTTCCTTTAGAAAACCCTATTTCTGTAAGATTACTTATATTATCATATCCCTGCTGCTGATTTATATTAAATCTATCACAAAACTCGCTAAAAGGCATATCATATTGAAATCTTGCAATAATGGATGGATACTTCATGGCGGCCTTATACTTTTCTTTTGTTATCTCTTCTACCAGAATATTTGTCTCCTGTGAAAAGTTTCTAAAGGTACCCAATATCTCATTATTCCAGAGCTCTTCCTTTTTACTTGTCGCTACTATATAATCTTCATTTCCTCTCCCCAGAATCACTTCATCCGGCGTAAGAACTTTTTCACTGGTTAATACCTCGTATGACTCACTATCGTCACTAAATATAAACGCCTCCAGGCTTTTACTTCCCCATAAAAAATATAATAGTAGTATCGTTGTAAAAACCAATACTACTAGCAATATATTTTTAAATTTTTCAATTATATTTATCTGTGTCTTTTCCATATTTTATCTCATTCCCACAACTTTTTATTAACTGATTACTAATTAAATATAGATTTGATTAGATTTTGCAGAAATGCTGCAGTTCCCGACTGAGAAGAATCAAATAGCTTACTTTCATCTTTACTCTTAATAGTAACATAACATCTTCTAGAATATACTGCCCTGTTCTGATACATAGTGTCTACCCGGATCATATAAACCCCAGGGCTCCTGTTTTCCAAATTCTTCGTATAAAAACTCAGCTTATTAACAGAGGTAAAACTCTCCCCTGCAACCCAAGGGGTATAGGTCAGAGCACCACTATCCCCGTAAGTTCCCTGAACGATGGCTTTCATATCGCTTTCCCCCAAGGCTACTGATGTGGTTTCTCCTGTAGATTTTCTTACTTCATAAACATAGACTTTTATGGTTTTGGGTTGCGTTATTTTAATGGAGACGAGGAGATTACTTGATGTAACAGAACTGCAATTTACTGGATTTACGATGGTAACATCTTGATCAACTGCTGAAAATGACATGCTCACGCTGCCAAAAACTAAGGTTAGTATTAAAATAAACGTCAGTATGCACTTCTTCAAAATTTTCTCCTCCTTTCCTCTTATTGCAATGCTTTGCTCTTATATTAACTGTGCCACAAACTGGCATACAGCATAAAATTCACCAATTTACTTTAAATAGTATACATTATTATTATTACAACCGTGTTACAGCCGTTTTAAAATGCTTTTACATTTGCAAATCTACGGTTTTTGTAGCATAATAATATTATTCAAATCTCAAGAGGAGTATTATTATAAAAATGATGATTTTAAAGATTTATACGGATGGAGCCTGTTCTGGGAACCAGAATGATAATAACATCGGAGGATGGGGTTGTGTTTTAGAATATGGGGAACATCAGAAGGAACTTTTCGGGGGACAGGCAGATACCACCAATAACCGCATGGAAATGACAGCTCTTATTGAAGCTCTTTCAGCTGTAAAAAAGCAGAATCAAACCATTGAAGTATTTTCTGACAGCTCTTATTTAATGAATTGCTTCAGAGAAAAATGGTATGAAGGCTGGCTAAAAAACAATTGGATTACTTCAGGTAAAAAACCTGTTGAAAACCGCGATTTATGGGAAAATCTCCTTGCTCTTGTAGATGGGCATAACATTTCATTCTACAGAGTAAAGGGGCATGTCAATTTGAATAGTAAAACTACAAATTTTGATGCCCTTTACGAAAAATTTATTCAGATGAACGGTAATCAGTTCTCTTTTGAAGATTTTAAATACATTACACAGATGAACAACAAAGCCGATGCTCTTGCAAACAAAGGAATTAACATGATTAGAGATGCCTTGTGATTTTATTAACTGCCTCAATGGCAGTTTTTATTTGCGGTTTTGTGTTAAACGGACCCACACTCAGCCTAAGCGCCCCAGTCTCCCAGGTTCCTATAGTTTTATGGGCAAGCCCTGCACAGTGAAAACCGGCTCTTCCTGCTATTCCATACATTTCACTAAGCTCATCTGCTACCTGCTCGCAACTTTTTCCTTTTACATTGAAAGTAACTATGCCTGCTTTTTTCTTGCAGTCTTCCACCCCATACACGGTAACATTTTTCATATTCCTCAGAGCTTCATCGAGCATCTGTGTAAGGGTTTCCTCATAATCATGAATTGCATTTATCCCCATATTTAATAAAATCTCTACAGACGTTCCTAAACCTACAATACCTGGAGCATTTACAGTTCCTGACTCATACCCTTCCGGCATTTCTCTTGGCTGGTTTCTGTCTTTAGAGGAAGTCCCCGTGCCACCAAGCAAAAGAGGATCCAACTCTATTCCATCTCTCACATAAAGTAACCCCGTACCCATTGGTCCCAGTAAACCTTTATGACCGGGTAGTGCCAGGAGGTCAATATTCATATCCACCACGTTAATTGGGATACACCCTCCCGACTGCGCGCCATCTACCATGAATAAAAGATTATTTCTATGTGCCAGCTCCCCAATTTCTCCTATAGGCATGATTGTTCCTGTAACGTTTGATGCATGGGTACAGATAATCATGCATGTATTTTCTTTTATGGCTGCTTTTATATCTCTTAGATTTAAAGTACCAGTTCTGTCACATTTTACAATAGTGTGCTCTACTCCCCTTGTTTCCAGCATTTTCAAAGGTCTGAGAACAGAGTTATGTTCCATGGAGGTAGTTATTACATGGTCACCTGCCCTTAATAGTCCCTGAATGCCCTGGTTTAAAGCTCCTGTTGTATTTATGGTAAAAATAATTCTTCCAGGATTGGCAATATTAAATAATTTTGCCACACTTTTTCTTGTCTTATACACTTCTTCCCCGGTTTTCATGGACATATAATGCCCTGAGCGTCCGGGATTTCCACAATATTCAGCCATGCATTTATACATGCTTTCCAGCATAGCTTTCGGTTTGGGAAAAGACGTTGCACCATTATCCAAATAAATCATAATTTCTCTCCATACAAATCAACTTGTTTTTGAGAGCAAACTGCTCCTATATGTAATATATGTTTTTTGCGCTTATTATGTTCCTTAAAACCTTAATAATATTTTCCCACTATGCCTACAGCTTTTTTAAAGTATCCAATGTGTTGACAATTTCCATCATTGTTGATATATTTGATAGGTGAAACATGAATATATTTTAAGAGTTTTATAGGGTTCCGTAGTTTTGAATCACAAACTAGCCTGGTCCGAGATAAAACATGCAATTTTATTGTATACACGGAAGGATAAAAGCCTGGGAGATATTTTTTATATCCCCTGGCTTTTTTTATTTGTGAATTTAGAGCACTTAACCTTAGAAAGGAGTAAAAAACATGCAATGGTTATTTTTAGGTATAGCAGGAATTTTTGAAATATGCTGGGCTATAAGTTTAAAGTTCTCCCTGGGCTTCACCAGGATACTTCCAAGTATTGTAACTGTGATCGGAATGATATTGAGTTTTTATTTTTTATCATTGGCGTTAAAAACCCTGCCATTGGGTACCGCTTACGCTATTTGGACTGGCATCGGTACAGTTGGAACTGTCATTTTAGGCATACTATTCTTTAAAGAACCTGTGGATTTAGTCCGTTTTGTTTGTATCGGTCTTATAATCACCGGAATTGTGGGGCTAAAGCTAGTATCTCCCCATTAATTTAATACTTCGGCCAAAAAAAGTACCTTGCAGGAGTTAAACCATTTGACTCTGCAAGGTACTTTGAAAATATTCTGCTCTATATGTTAATTTTAATTGGTTTTTTTCTCTTTAACTGATTTAAAAATTCCTTATCCTCTTTAGACACTCTGTACGATTCCCGGATTTTCTGAATAGCTTTATTATATGTAAAATCATCCAGCTTGTTTTGGTCTTTCACAAAAATTCTCTTGTCATATCCGGATATTTTACGAAACACACAGATATTGCCCACGCAACTGCCATTTTTACATAATACCCCTCATGACTGATATTTTCCAATATTGTAAGGTCTCTTTTAATATGTTCTTGATCAATAAAGTAATCCATCAACATGACTACCCCAAATCGTATATAAAATTCCCGTGAGTCCGTTAAATAGGACTGAATAAATTCCCACAGAAGCTCTGGCTCTTTTTTTGTAAATTTTAAACCAGCACTAAAGGAATCACAGACTGCCCAGTTGTCAACCTTTGGTACAAATAATCTTATATATTTTAATCTTTCTTCAGCAGACACTTTAATAAATCCTATTGTCAGTCCCTGGAGCATTACTTCTTCATAGTAAATCTCATCCAAAGGAGCCCTGTCAAGTTCTTCAAAATACTCATTATAATTTTCTTTTGCCATTGACTTTGCCAGTTCTTTTAATGGTCCCATCCTGACTCCGATAGCATTTTTAACCCCTGGTATAAGTTTATCATTAAACGCTTTATAATTTTCTTCAGCCTGCTGCTCTAATAACTTTCTTACTTGTTCACGGTTCATTCAATACCTCTTTTCTTATATAATCCTGCATAGTGAATCGTCTATAATTTCCAATTTCTATCCATTATTCTTGCAAGGAAAGGTGCTTTTACATCTATGGCTTTCTGGGGACACATTTCCTGGCAGCAATAGCATCTTATGCACAATTTGTAATTATATTGTGGATAACTTTCTAAAGTTATTGCTTTTTTATCCACAGGGCAGCTGTCAACACATATTCCGCATTTTACACATTTATCTTTAATTATATATGGTTTTTTCTGCAGTAGGGGCTGTATGGGCTGCAATAATTTAATCTGAGTTTTTCTGTCTGTTCCCCTGTACACATTATATTTTTCATTCCCATACTTTCTAACAGCATCCTCCATGGTTAGGCACCCTTGCACCGTATCAATTTCTATGTCATCATTCTTCATTGTTCCTACACCATACTCATATCCAAATCGGTTAGTAGGTACCAGTTCAGGTTTCAGATTTATCAGGTTACAGAAAACCGTATCAAGAGCTATAGGATCTTTGGACATAAGTATTAATCCCATCTCAACAGGTGTTCCTGATTGTGGACCATTTCCCTCCATGGCTATAACACCATCCATAATATGCAGGCGTGGCTTTATAAAATTATTCAAATCAGCAATCATTCTTGCAAAACTGTCTGCATCAGTGAATTTTGCATGAAATGCTCCCTTATTCAATCCATACACAGCTCCAAACATATTCTTTGCCGCTCCGGTGATTCTCTCCAGCTGGTGTGTCTTCATTTTGCAAATATTTATAATACCATCACATTCTAAAATACCATTGCTGATGATAAAACTCTGTTCTGTTATGCCTTCCTTAAATTCCACCTTTGTACCTTTATTAAAATCTGCAGGAATTATATTTAATTCTTCCGCAGGTTTCTTTATGCCACAGCCTGCAGCAACTCTTTCAACTCCTCCTATAGGGTTCCCTGGTGAATCCCCATAATATAAGTTGTCATAGCCATGCTCCTTCAAAAGCTTTCCTACAGCTTTAAATACTGCAGGGTGTGTGGTTACTGCCTTTTCAGGGGATGCTTTAGCCAGCAGATTGGGCTTAAGCAGAATCTTTTCTTCTCTCTTAAATAAAAGTTCTATTCCCCCAAGCAGATTTATGCCATCCTCTATGGCTTTATTTACACTTTCTTCCTCATAATCTTTGCAGGTAAGTAGTACTACTTTACTTTTTTCCATCCTTGAATTTCCTACCTCTTCTTAACTTCTATTCCTTCAATCTCCAGCAACTTTATTTTCTTATCTATACCAGCACCATACCCCACCAAACTGCCGTCTGCTCCTATCACTCTATGACAAGGTATAAAGATAGGTATAGGATTCTTGTTATTTGCAAGGCCAACTGCCCTGGCCCTTTTGGGCAGCCAATCTTTTCAGCAATTTCACCATAGCTTACAGTTCTTCCATAAGGAATCTGCTGAAGGGCCTGCCAATCCTTTTTTTGAAAGTCTGTACCTGCCGGATTCAGTGGCAGCTTAAAATCTTTTCGTTCACCAAGAAGATACTCATTCAACTGGCTTATTGCTTCTTTCAAGACATCTGTCTCTTCATTTTCTACATTTTCATTTATGCTTTCGTTTTCAAAAATTAAATTCGTAATCTCACTGTTTTCTTCTGCTATACCTATTTTGCCTAGCGGGGTACCATAGTAAAATATTTTTTTCATCTACCTGATCCTTTCCAGATTCCCTCCACACTTACATCTGTAATTTGATGGATTCTTGATTACATTAGACATTCTGGTTCTTGAAATTCTTATTCCACATTTTTTACAGACCAGAACATAATTTTCTTTTAAAGGCTGCCTTTTTAGTTTACCATCTTCTTTTATCCCCAGCTGCTCCGCTGTGTCTGTCCGTTTTATACGGTAACCATAAGTTTCATTCATTGTATCTGCATATTTTTTCCACAGGGCTCCATGATTATCGCAGCCTGGGCAGGTATGCAGAATTTCATGGGCTAATGTCTGCTTTATAAACTTCTCCTGACATCCAAGCAGTCTGTATGATAATTCTATTTCAAAAGATTCCCTTAAGCCTTTTCTGATTTTTTTACAACAGCCGAACCTACTTCTTGCTCTTCTATTTATAGTAATATCACTTTTTATTTTATCTGAAACTGGCAGTTTCAATTTTTTTGCTTCTTCCAGTACATTTTTATATAAATCATTTATATACTCTGTTTCCATTTTCCTATCCCTTAATATCTGAAAAAAGCCAAAAGTGTCACTCCACCTCTGGCTTTATTCTTCTTCCTTAAAAGTATAAGGTAAAAACTCAATTATTTCTTCTTCTGAATACCCAAGACTTTTCATCCGTTTTATAAAGCCCTCAGTAATACTTCTGGCTTCTTTATATCGAATACTCTCAATAAGAAGCTTATTCCTTGTTACAAATCTGCCTGCCGTTCTCTCTGCATGAAGCAGTTCTTCCCGCTCAAGTTCAGATAATGCTTTTTGCATTGTATTTGGATTTACACTAAACCTTGCGGCCAGGTCTCTTACTGAATCAATTTTGGCCCCTGGTTCCAATAATCCGGAAATGATGTCATGTTTTATTCTTTCCATTAATTGCAGATAAATTGGCATGCTCTCATTGAACTGTGCCTCTGCCTTGTTTGTCAAAAATCCACCCCACTCTCTTATGCGGTTCCCATTGCCTTAGACAACTCCGGCTCAGAAAAAAGCCGCACTAATTCGTCTGGATGAATACCCAGTCGTTCCAGGTTTGTAATAAACTCTTCTGTTACTTTTCTGGCTTCCTTACAACGAATACTTTTTATAAGCAATTCGTTATCTGTAACATACTTACCAGCAGTTCTGTTAGATCTTACTAATCCTTCTTCCTCTAAGTTGGCTAACGCTCTCTGAACAGTATTGGGATTTGCTACATATTTTTTAGACAGTTCCTTAATAGAATCCATTTTCTGATTAGGTACTAAAACTCCTGAAACAATTTCCTGTCTTATTGATTGCATTATTCTTATGTAAGTAGGTATTGTTGTTTCCATATCCAGCTAACCTCCTAACCATTAATTTACGTCCACTCCAGCCCATTTTATGCTGTATCACGTCTATAATACAATAATACAGTAATTTTTGTTTGTCAATCCCCCAATTATTGTATAATTTGCATTTTTACAAAAAATATAGGTTATTGTATTGTTCATTTAATACAATAACACGTAATTATTTTGCTATTTTCTCCTAAATTCCGCTCTTTTTTTATATTTTTTTGTACTTTTGTATTACTTAAATAGTACAATATGTTTTATTAATTTAAAGGTATTTTCCTTATTTTTCAGTACTTTCCTGGCAATACACATATTATATTTTTACAGTTAACTTTTTAATTTATTCTAAAACCTACCCCTTTGCTTTGAAACTGAAATTCTTAGATTTTTCAGAGTTCAGCCTGAGTTTGCCTTAAAAAATTTTCGATTTAAGCCTGTTTTTTCTCAAATTATAATTTTTATTATATGGCCTCGATCACAAGCTGCTTTATTTCGACTTTTTTTCAGAAATTTTGCTATATTGTATTACTGTCATAGTACAATGCTATTACCTTTTTCGACTTTTTCATATTTATACTTGAATTTATATGTATTACTGTATGATGTCTTTAATACAATTTTTCAACAAAATTATGACAAAAATGCTTAAATTTCAACACTATCATTTTTATATCCTTATTTATTTCAAATTTTTTTCTGGTTTATGTTAAAATTTTGTCTTTTTGTGTATATGACATTTTTTTCTTTATATAACCAGACTTATACCGCCCCATCATTAAAACGAGCCTCAAATTGGCGTTTTAAGCCTTACTTCCATTTTATGTAATTTAAACGTAGTATTTTAGATATTATTTTCTTAGATTTTTATAATTATCCAAGACCAATTTTATGATTTTCTTTAAGTTCGATACAAAGTTTGTATTATATATTTAATACAATTATACAATATTTCTAATTTTTTTGTATTCTAAACTTTTCTTGTTTTTCTACGCTTTTGTTATGTTTTTATGGATTATTTTGAGGATTTTCCTAGTAAAAACGGTCAATTTTTTATGTTTTTAAGGTGTTCTATTGTATTATTTAAATAATACAATTATTTTTATATTGTTTTAGTCTAAATGTGTATTTTTAGGCATTCTATTAATAATTATTATTAAGGGTTTTTAAAGTTAAGTCTAAAAATTAGTTAAATTATAATCAATTTTTGTGCTGTGAGTTCTACAATTGTAAAAATATGTGTATTTATACTGTTTCTTTCATTTTTTCTATCTAAACTTAAGTCTGCAATTCTGACTTAACGTGAAAATCCTAAAAAGGCACTTTGGGCAATATTACTTTCTATTTCCCGCCTGTTGCTATACCGATTATTTTAGTAATGCAAGGCAGAATTTTAAATTTTTTATGGTTAAAGAAATAATAATTTTAGAAATTTCTTTTAAAATTTTTAAAGAATATTTTTAAAACTAAATTTGTGATGATTTTATAAAAGGTAACTGGAATTTAAAATAATAATTATGAAATAACATTATTTTTGCTTATATAAAAAATAGCGAGGCCCAAATTTGCGTTTTAAGCAAATTTGGGCCTCGCTTGATTGTTTATATCACATGATGTTTTTAACTACCTTATTTCTCAAATTTATAGGTATGTTTTTATTCGTATCGTAAGGCTTCGATTGGATCCAGCTTTGCTGCTTTTCTTGCAGGGAATATTCCAAAGAAAATTCCAACGACTGCAGAGAAGGTTACGGCTACCAGAATGGCCATAGGATTTATGACTACACCTACTCCGGCTATAGTCATACCTATTGCTGCTATACCTATCCCAATACCAGTTCCAATCATTCCTCCTATAACAGATA
Organism: Aminipila terrae; assembly: GCF_010120715.1. Lineage (NCBI taxonomy): Bacteria > Bacillati > Bacillota > Clostridia > Peptostreptococcales > Anaerovoracaceae > Aminipila > Aminipila terrae. The sequence continues at coordinate 1,580,724 of NZ_CP047591.1, read as the reverse complement.
GAATCATGGCCTCTATTAGAAACTGTGTTAGTATATCATTTGTTTGTGCCCCAAGAGATTTACGTATACCAATTTCTCTTGTTCTTTCTGTTACTGATACTAACATGATGTTCATAATTCCGATACCACCTACTAAAAGCGATATGGCAGCAATCGCACCTATAGCTATAGATAATATCCCAAGAACATTATTTATCATTCCCAACTGTGATTCTGCAGTTTCATATCGGTAGAATCCCTTTGGTTCATTTTTTATCTTTGTTAAATACTCCACAAAAGATTCTGCCTGTTTTGTCTGATCCATTTTTTCATTGGCATAAATATTAATATACTGTGTCCCTTCATCTGAATACATTGCTATTGTATATGGCACGTAGCAAGTGTAACTGGTAGAATGGTCTAAACCCGCGAACACAGACTTTTCCTGTTTATAAACACCAACAATGGTTAAGTCTACATTATCTCCTAGTAGAGTTACAGGAATTGTTTTACCCACTACATCTTCTTTATTAAAGAAAAACTTTGCCGCCTTATCGTCAATTACAACTACATCTTTTTTTCCCTCTACATCACTTTTATTAATAGTTCTGCCGTAAATTATTTTATTCTTTACATCATAATTAAAATAATTTGCGTCCACCCCTGTCATATCAAATTTGCCTTTTAATCTGCCTATTTTTGTATCACTGGAGGATCCTGACGATGGTACAACATATTTAATCTGGTCCGGAAATCTTTCTTTTAGTGCATCAAGATCTTCCTTATAAAAAAGATCATTGTTCTCTATCCCATCATCTGCCATCTCCCAATTTATCATGATATACATATTTGCGCTGTAGCCTTCAAATTCTTTGCTTACGGCACCTTTAGCACTGTCACCGATAGAAGTTATAGCGATTACAGAACTGATACCGATAATAATGCCAAGCATGGTTAAAAAGGATCGCATTTTGTTGACTCTGATAGCAGACAAAGCCAGCTTAATGTTTTCAATTAACAGCATGTTCCCACCTCCTCGTTTTTAGTGGGAGCACTATTACTTGTTTTATATTTTTCCATCTGTTCACCGTTTTTAGTCAATTTGTCACTTATTATCTGACCATCTTTAAAAGTTACTATTCGGTCAGTAAATTCTGCCACATCTGGCTCATGAGTTACTATAATAACGGTATTGCCATTTTCTCTGTTTAGTTTTGTAAAAAGTTCCATAATTTCAATAGAAGAATGTGAATCTAAAGCCCCTGTTGGTTCATCTGCCAAAAGAATCTGTGGATTGTTAGTCAATGCTCTGGCTATTGCTACACGCTGTTTTTGACCTCCTGATAATTCGTTTGGCATATGCGCTGTTCTTGATCCAAGGCCTACACTTTCTAAAAGCTCCATGGCTCTTTTTTTTCTGGCAGAAGCTCCTATTTTTGCATAAACCATAGGAAGTTCAACATTCTTAAGTGCACTGGTTCTAGAAATAAGATTAAATGATTGAAAAACAAATCCTATTTTTTTATTTCTTATATAAGACAATTCTCTATCATTTTTATCACTTATTGAGATACCTTCCAACAAATATTCACCACTTGTGGGTCTGTCTAAACATCCCATGATGTTCATTAGTGTGGATTTTCCTGATCCAGAAGTTCCCATGATAGCTACAAACTCACCCTTAAAAATAGTGAGACTAATTTCTTTTAATGCCTGAACCTCTATGCTCCCAGTCTTATATGTTTTTACCAGATTAGATATACTGATTACTTCGCTACTCATTTTGATCCCTACTTTCTCTACATTGCATTTGGATCAGAAATAGTAACTTCCATTCCATTTTTCAGTTCATAAGTAGGTGACAGTACAACTTTGTCTCCAGCTTTTATCTTATCAGTAATAATTTCTGTATTAAAATCGCCTTCAATTCCAGTTTGTACTTTTATTTTTTTAAGCTTATTATTTTTAATTATAAATACATAATCTGCACCTTCATTTACATCTTCGAAGATGGCATCTACTGGAACGGATAATGCATTTTCCTTTTTATTGATTAATATTTCTGCTTTTGCACTAACTCCCGCGATTAGCTTACCGTCATTATTATTAATATTTATGTCAACAGGAACAACCTTTTCACCAGTTGTAGTGGAGCCCGTACTATCTTTACTCTCACCTGAAGGTGCTATTTTTGATACAACTCCTGAAGCTGTCTCATTTCCCAGCACATCTGCAGTTATAGAGACCTGCTGTCCCTCTTTTATTTTACTTATGTCATATTCACTGATTTTTACTTTTAACTGCAAATGCTGCAAATCCTCAATTACAAACATTGATTTATTATCTGTAGTATTATTTGCATTACTTCCAACAGTTACATTTACTCTTGTTACTGTCCCACTTATCGGACTTGTGATATTTACTTTATCAAAATCATATGTATCAAGGGAAAGCACAGCTGACTCATAGGTTGCCTTTGCCTCCAGATAATCATTTTGTGGTAATGCTCCCTGCTCATATAAAAGTTTGGCATCATCATACTTTCGCTTTGCTTCAGCAGCCGTTATTTTAGCCTTTGCATACTCTTCATTTAATGTGCCACTATCCAGTAACGCCAGCAATTGTCCTTTTGCTACTTTGTCGCCTTCATGTACATAAATAGCTTTAACTTCTGCTGTTTGTGTAGACTGGATTTCTGCTTTCTCAGAACCTTCTACATTTCCCTTTATAGAAACGACTTCTTTCAAAGTAGTTTGCTCCGCTTTACCAGCTGTAACCGGATAACCCGTAGGTTCTGTCTTTCCAAATTTTTGCGTTAAAACACATGCAATAGCAATAATAATAAAAATTACTATAGGAATGATAATCCATTTTTTCTTAAATTTCTTAGTAGTATCTTTTGACATAAAAAATCCCCCTTCTATAATACTCTTAGATTATACCCCAAAATTTTCCGTAAAGTTATTAATTCTTTCTTAACATTATCTAGAATGCCATATTTCTCTATTTTATCGTTTATTACCTATAAACAATATTATTACATTTTACATAATTCTTATCCTTATAATAAAATTTATCAAATTTCGTATTAAATTTTCAGAAAATACTTGCAATTTAGTAAAGACATGCTATAATAAAGACATAAAAGAAAAAGATACTAAAACTAATATAGATATCCAATTGTTGGAGAGTTATTACTATTTTAGAAGTTGGTATCGTAAGAAAGGGGTGAGTCCACCAGAAATGCTAACTGAACAGAAGTAGCACCGTTCATATATTTGCTTTAAAAAGCAGTTATGGGCGGTGCTACTTCTTTTTTATGTTTAATATATAAATCTATCCTTATACTTATAATTGTTATGTGAAATTAATGAATCATTGTAATTCTATAGTATATGTATACTATAACACTAAGGTTTAGTAGTACTGAGAATGGTAATAATATTTTAAACTTTATTTTTTGTGTCTTATGTCTAAAGAACTTAGAACCTGTTAAACTTCCAATCCCTCCCATAAATATGGCAGTTATTAAAAGAGTTGCTTCACTGATTCTCCATTTATTATTTTTTGCCTTGTATTTATCTATACCCATCATGCTAAAGGTAATAATGTTCCAAATTACATATAATGCTATGGCGTACTTCATAATATTTACCTTTCTAATTTTCTGTTATATTTTTCTGTTCATACAATGTTTCACGTGAAACATTTCTACTACTATTTATGTAAAATAATATATCGCACTCACAGTTTACTGTAAATGCGATATATATTTTAACTATCTTGCATTTTTTAAGAATTCAATTAATCTTTCCAAATCTTCTCTGGTATAGTATTCTATTTCGATTTTACCTTTATTACCAGAATGCTTTAAGCAGACTTTCGTACCCAGCACTTCTTTCAGTTCTTCCTCTACTTTTAATACATCAGAGGACTTAACTCTTTTTTCACTTTGCTTCTTTGTCTTAGGCTCCCCTATGGTCTTTGCTAAGCTTTCTACTTCTCTAACAGATAATCCTTGTTCCACAGCTTTATCTGCTACAGCTACCTGCATTGTTTCATCTTCAATACCGGCAATGGCTCTGGCATGCCCATTAGTAAGCTTTCCTTCCAGCACATATGCCCTTACCTCAAATGGCAACTTTAAAAGTCTTAGGGCATTTGTAATATAAGGTCTACTTTTGCCTACACTTTTTGATACCTGCTCCTGGCTCAGACCAAAACGCTCAATCATTTGTTGCAAAGCTTCTGCTTCTTCAATCGGATTAAGATCCTCTCGCTGCATATTTTCAATGATTGAAATAACCATATTTTCTTCTTCAGTTAATTCTTTAAGAATACATGGAACCTTTTTTAAATTAGCTTTTCTTGCTGCTCGCCATCTTCTTTCCCCAGCAACAATTTCGTAGCCTACTTCCGACTTTCTTAAAACAATAGGCTGTATAACACCATAGGTCTCAATTGAGGCCGCAAGCTCATCTATCTTTTCATCATCAAACCGTTTTCTAGGCTGATTAGCATTTGGTTTAATCTCATTAATGTCTAAGTACATTATAGAATTGGTATTTGAGTTGTCAGTTGAATTTTCTGTATTTGTTTCTTCCTTATTAGAAACTTCTGATGCATTAATCTCAACAGCACTAAAAAGCTCTTCTAATCCTCTGCCTAATCCTCTGTTCTTTGGTGCTGCCATTACTCTTCTGCCTCCAAATCTAAAAATTCCTCTGCAAACTCGTGGTAAGCCGCTGCTCCAGCTGACTTCGGATCATATTCCGTAATAGGCATACCATAACTTGGTGCTTCAGCAAGACGTACATTTCTTGGTATTACAGTTGTATATACTTTTTCTCTAAAATACTTTTTAACTTCTTCCACAACCTGAATGGAAAGGTTTGTTCTACCATCAAACATACTTAAAATAACGCCTTGAATTTGTAAATTCGGATTTAAGCTTTTTTTAACCAGTTCAATAGTACTCATAAGCTGGCTAACGCCCTCTAAAGCATAGAACTCACATTGAATTGGTATTAATACGCTATCAACAGCAGTCAATGAATTTATTGTAAGTAATCCTAATGATGGAGGACAATCGATAAATATATAGTCATAGTTAGATTTAATCTTATCAATTGCCTTTTTTAATCTTTTTTCTCTGCCTTCCAGTTGGACCAATTCTATTTCGGCTCCGGCAAGTTGTACACTGGCAGGAATTATGTCCATATTTTCAACACTTGTATGCATTATAGCTTCTTCAGGTGTTATTGTATCATCCACTAAAATCTCATATGTAGTTCTTGTTAATCCTTTTTTTGATATACCAACTCCACTTGTCGTATTTCCCTGCGGATCTATATCAAGAATAAGTACCCTTTTACCTTTTAACGCCAAGCAGGCTGCCAGATTTATATTTGTAGTAGTTTTACCTACCCCACCCTTCTGGTTAAATATTGCTATCGTCTTTCCCAAAATATTTCTCCTTTTTGTTTTTATATATTTAAATATTGATTACATTATAATAAACATTTTATAATCTACCTAATATTATATTATACTATATTATATTTAACCACTACTTTTTACATAATATCGCTTATTTTCACAAAAAAAAACAAGAAAATCTGACTAATTTCTTAATAAAATGTTTCACGTGAAACATTTTACAAGAAAATAAACCAGCTACCTATACAGTAGCTGGTTTATATACTATATGTAGTGTATAAATTCAACCAATGCTCTATTTACATTTTTTGTAATTTTAACCTACTTTATCACAGGCAGAGTTTTTAGGAATAAGTATTTTAATTTCAAGCATGTCTCCCAAATCTTGCTGATAATACTTTGCGTTTGCCTCCGCATCCTTTATCTGCTCAAAAGTCTTTTTTATAGAATTTATATAAATTTTATAATTTATATATCTAAGTTTATGGGCTTTTCTCATCTCCTCTTGTTTTTTATTTAATATGTCTTCTATTAGTCTTTCTGTTTGCTTCACATTTAAATTATTATCAATAATTCTTTCAAGTATCTTTTTTCTAAGCATTTCATCATCAAGTTTTAAAAGTGCTCTTGCATGACGCTCTGTTAACTGGTTCTTTATCAGCATTTCCTGTATATCCTGAGGTAATGTGAGTAATCTGATTTTATTGGATATGGTAGACTGTTGTTTTCCAACTCTTTTTGAAATTTCCATTTGTGAAAGTCCAAAGTCATCCATTAACTTCTTATAAGCAATCGCTTCCTCTAAATAACTCAGATTCTCCCGCTGCACATTTTCAACCAAGGCAATTAAAGCAACATCTTTAGAATCTACTTCTTTAATAATAGCTGGTATTTTTGATAAACCTGCCATCTTAGAAGCTCTGAGTCTTCTTTCTCCTGCAATTAAAAAGTATTCTCCCTCTTTGCTTCTGCTTATTATAATTGGCTGCAATACACCATACTCTCTGATAGATTCAGCCAGTTCAATAAGCTCATCTTCATTAAATACTTTTCTTGGCTGATCTGGATTTAAATTTACTAAATCAATGGACACTTCAATATTTTTTTTATTAAACATAAAATCATCCTCCCGATAATTAAACATCACCAACGTATACTTATCTATATATAATATTATCAGAAGCATGTCCAATTAAAAGACCCATATGATAAACAAAAAACCACTGAAATCGCTATTTCAGTGGTTCTTTCGATGGTGTTCCCGCTTTTCTTGGATATTTTGCAGATGTGTTCTGCAATTTATCAATTACTATTATATTATGGTCTAAATCATATCCTGGGAGAGATACTCTTTCTTCTCTGGATATTTTACCTCCCAGCAGAAATATTGCTTTATGCGCTTCCTTTATTTCTTCCTCCGCTTTGACTCCTTTATATGCAAGAAAATTCCCGCCTCTTTTGATAAAAGGCAGACAGTACTCAGACAACGTTGCCAGATTAGCCACAGCTCTGGAAACACATAAATCATACTTTTCTCTGTGCTCCTTACTGTGTGCTATATCTTCTGCTCGTCCATGCAAAGTTACAACATTAGTAATGCCTAATTGTGAAGTCAAATCGTCTATTATATTTAAACGTTTTTTAAGTGAATCCATTAAAACAAACTTCTTTTCTGGAAATATAAGAGCTAAAGGGATACCAGGGAATCCACCCCCGGTTCCTACATCTATAACACACTCAGCCTTATGTATTTCAGAAAAATTATAACATATGACAGAATCAATATAATGCTTTTTAATAAACTCATCTTGATCTGTGATAGCTGTCAGGTTCACTTTTTCATTCCACTCAAGAACCATTTCCATATATTTTTCGAATTTATTCAATACAATTTCATCACAAGAAATGTTTAATTGATTAAACGCTTCCCTTAGTATCTCCATTGACATTAGTTTTTCTTACTCCTTCTTGACTTTTCAAGATATACAAGCAGCACATTGATATCTGCCGGTGAAACACCTGAAATTCTTGAGGCCTGTCCTACAGATAAAGGCTTGAACTGATTCAGCTTTTGTATAGCCTCTAATCTCATTCCTTCAATCTTAGTATAATCCAAATCCTGATTTAATTTCTTATCTTCCAGTTTTTTAAATTTCTCTATCTGTTGAAGCTGTTTGGCAATATACCCTGCGTATTTTATCTGGACTTCAAGCTGCGTGATAGAATGCATGGATATATTATTCTTTCGCTCTTTATCAAGAGGTGCCAGCAAATCATAAGTAATTTCAGGTCTTTTTAACAACTCACATAATGAAACTCCACTTTTCAGCTGTGAACTTCCCAGACTTTCAAGATATGTATTTACCTCTTCTGTAGGTGCTACCACAACAGCTTCCAGTCTGTCTATTTCTGCATTTGCTTCATTCTTCGTTTTTAAATATCTATCATACCTGTCCTGTTGCACCAGACCAATTTCATACCCCTTTTCAGTTAAACGTAAATCTGCATTATCTTGTCTCAGTACAAGTCTGTATTCAGCCCTTGAAGTCATAATACGATAAGGTTCATTTGTACCTTTTGTCACAAGATCATCAATGAGCACTCCTATATAAGCTTCAGATCTGTCCAATACAAATGGATCTTTGTCATCTACTCTTAAAGCAGCATTTATACCTGCCATTAAGCCCTGAGCTGCTGCCTCCTCATAACCGGAACTGCCATTAAACTGACCTGCACAAAACAGATTTTCAATTTCTCTACTTTCAAGATTTGACTTTAACTTCAGGGGGTCAATACAATCATACTCTATAGCATATGCAGGTCTTGTTATTTTTATATTTTCAAGCCCCGGTATGGTTTTATAAAAAGCTTCCTGTACATCTTCTGGCAAACTTGTAGACATTCCCTGTATATACATTTCTTCCGTCTCAAGGCCTTCCGGCTCAACAAACAGCTGATGTCTTTCTTTATCACTAAACCGATTCACTTTATCTTCTATTGAAGGACAGTATCTTGGCCCAATACCTTCAATCTGACCACCAAATAGAGCAGATCTAGAAAAGTTATTTCTTATAACCTCATGGGTCTTGGCATTTGTATAAGTCAGCCAGCATGAAATCTGGTCCTTACTCAAATTATCATTCATAAATGAAAAAGGTACAATTTTTTCATCACCATATTGCTCCTGCATTTTTGTATAATCTAAACTGCTTGCAAGAGCTCTGGCAGGAGTACCAGTTTTAAAACGTCGGAGTTCCATACCATGCTTTTTCAGATTATCTGCCAGCTCCATAGAAGGTGCAAGACCGTTAGGCCCACTACTAAAACACCATTCCCCAATAAAAATTTTACCCTTAAGAAATGTTCCTGTGGCAAGAATTACAGATTTAGCCCTATATGCAGAACCAGTCCTTAAAATTACACCGCAAGCTTTTCCATCCTCAACAAAAATATCCACAACTTCTCCTTGCTTTAAATCGAGGTTTTCTTGCTTTTCCATGGTCTTTTTCATTTCTTCATGATACCGGTGTTTGTCTGCCTGTGCACGAAGAGAATGAACTGCAGGACCTTTGGCAGTATTCAGCATTTTACTCTGAATAAAAGTCTTGTCTATATTTAATCCCATCTCTCCCCCAAGTGCATCTATCTCTCTGACCAAATGTCCTTTTCCCGTTCCACCAATGGAAGGATTACAAGGCATCATTGCCACAGCTTCAAGATTAATAGAAAATGCCAATGTTTTTTTACCCATTCTTGCTGAAGCAAGGGCGGCTTCACACCCTGCATGCCCTGCTCCTATTACTATTACATCATAATCACCCATCATATAATAATTCATACTGCTTCTCACCTACTTATCTACTTTCCAAGACAAAATCTTGAAAATACTTCATCTATTATGCTTTCACTTACGGTTTCCCCTATTATTTCACCGAGAAACTCAAATGTTCTTTTCACATCAATTTCAATAAACTCAAGTGCTTCGCCCGACCGTACCATATTTATAGCATCGTCCAAAGCAGTCTTTGCAGAATTTAAAAGATTTGCATGACGTACATTTGTAATAAATGTGCTTCCGCTCTGTTTAACTTCCCCATTAAAAACTAAATCTTCAATTTTATTTTCAATTTCGTTAATTCCCTGTCCATTTTTTACAGCAGTTTTTATAAATAATGCCTTGGGCATCTTTTCCTGAAGTTTCTTTTCATTTAAAACCTGACCCAGATCAATTTTATTTATAAGCACTAAAGTTCTTCTATTTCCAATTACATTCATAATATTTTCATCTTCAATTGAAAGAGCCTGACTTCCATCTAAAATTAATATTACTAAATCAGCTTCATTAAAAGTTGCTTTGCTTTTTTCAATGCCTATTTTCTCTACCTTATCATCTGTATCGTGTATCCCGGCAGTATCAATAAGTTTTACCGGAATTTTTTTTATAGTTATATCTTCAACTATAGTATCTCTGGTGGTTCCAGGAATGTCAGTAACAATTGCCCTGTTTTCTTTTAACAAGGCATTCATAAGGGAAGATTTTCCCACATTGGGCTTACCTACTATTGCAACTTTAAATCCCTCTTTTATAATACGCCCAGTATCAGCCGATCTTATTAAATTTTGAATCATATCGTCTATTTGCAATAAATTATTTAATAATTTATCATAAGTTATTTCTTCTATATCTTCATCTGGATAATCAATATTTACCGTTATATTTACTAGTTCATCCATCAGTAAATTTCTAATCTGTTCTATCACATCTGATAAAGTTCCTTCCAATTGACCTAAAGCCACATCAAAACTTTTATCACTTTTTGCTTTTATTAAATCTATAACTGCTTCAGCCTGAGTCAAATCCAACCTTCCGTTTAAAAAAGCTCGTTTGGTGAATTCTCCAGGTTCAGCCATTCTTGCCCCGCTTCTCAGAACAAGTTCTAAAACTTTTCGGAGAGATACGATACTTCCATGACAATTAATTTCTACCACATCTTCTTTAGTATAGGTATAGGGTGCTTTCATATATACAGCCAATACCTCGTCTAAAACCTGATTAGTACTATAATCAATAATATGTCCATAGGTTAATCGTCTATTAACTATAGACTCTCCAATAGTAACACCAACAGAATCAGGCTCATACTTATCTGTTATTACACTATTATTAATATGTTTTCTCATTGGCTGAAAAACCTTATTTAAAATCAATAAAGCATCCTCACCACTTATTCTGATTATTCCTATTCCGCCTTCACCATAGGCGGTAGCAACTGCTGCTATTGTATCTTCCATAATTAATCACCATCAATTTAAATTGTTTTCTAATATACTCATCCGTAAAAACTACTGATGAATTATTAAAAGAAAAAATAGCCCTACTGGGCTATTTTTTTATTTCATTTCTATGATAACCCTTCTATAAGGTTCTTCACCTTCACTTCTAGTAGTGATTTTAGGGTTGCCCTGAAGAGTTGCATGAATAATCTTTCTTTCATAAGGATTCATTGGTTCAAGCCTTACACTCTTCCTTGTTCTAACAACCTTGTCTGCCAGTCTGCTTGCCAGCTGTTCCAAAGTCTTTTCTCTTTTTGCTCTGTAATTTTCAGCATCAACAACAACTCTCTTATATTTTTCATCATCTTTGTTTACAACAAGACGAGTTAAATATTGGATAGCATCAAGAGTCTGTCCTCTTTTTCCGATAACAGTTCCTGAATCTTTGCCATTGATATCAATATATATACTATTTTCATTTTCCGCTGCAGTAACTGTAACTTCAATTCCCATTTTTTCAGTTACATCTTTAAGAAAATCTAAAGCAGGAGAACTTTCAACAGGCGTTAAATCATTAGGTCTTTCCGTCTTAATATTTTCCATATTATCGGGTTGTCTGACTGAATTCTTGTTCTCTTTAACTTCTTTAACTTCTTTATTTTCTTTTTTTTCTTTTTTTACAAATTCCTTTTTAGTAATCTCTTTATTTGAGTTACTTTGTACCTTTGTTATTGGAGTTTCCTTCACAACTTCCTTTGCAGGCTTTTGTTCAGCCTTTGCAGTTGCCTTCTTTTGAACTCTTACTTTGGCAAGTTTTGAACCTATGCCAAAAAAGCCTTTTGAAGATTCTTCCAATACAATTACATCAACTTCATCTATCGTAAGTTTTAAATCAATGAGGGCAAGTCTTATTGCTTCATCTTCATCCTTCCCCCACTTTTCAGCGTAATCCATATTAATTTCCCTTCAAATATATGCTTTTATTTCTTATGTTTTTTTTCTGATTTGCTCTTCATCTTTTTTCTTAATTTATTAAGTCTAAAGTTAAAACCAATCTGAACTAAAGTACCAAAGAACCAATAAATTGTAATGCCGGCTGGGAAAGATCTACCCATCCAAACAATCATTACTGGGAACAAGTACTTCATGATATTCATCATTGGACCCATCTGGTTATTTACATTACCCTGCTGAGTCTGAGTCTGACTAAAAGAAATAAAAGTGGTTATACCGGCTGCTATTGGAAGAATCCATAAGTCTGGCTGGCTCAAATCCATAATCCATAAGAATGATTCATGGATTGCCAATAGCATAGAATCACTTGATATATAAGCCATTGGATTTCTAAGTAAAGCAAAAAGTCCAAATATAATAGGCATCTGAATCACCATAGGTAAACATCCGCCCATAGGATTAAACTTTTCTTCTTTATAAAGTTCCATCATCTTTATATTGAGTGTTTCTTTATCGTTTGCGTACTTTCTTTGCAAAGCCTGTATCTTGGGTTGAATATCTGCCATACCAGCAGTTGATTTAATCTGCGCTGCATAAAGCGGATAGAGACAACCTTTTACAAGTATGGTGAAAATTATTAAGGTGATACCATAGTCGTTTAATAAACTATATATAAAACTTAATAACCAACCCAGAGGCACTGCAATAAAACCAATAATTGTTTGCATTAATTTCCTCCGCTACTTTAAAGGATCATAGCCACCAGGATTAAATGGATGACATTTTAAAATCCTCTTAATTCCAAGAAAACTACCCTTTATAACACCATATTTTTCAACTGCCTGAATAAAATATGCTGAACACGTAGGGTAAAACCGGCATGTTGGTGGAAATAAAGGTGAAATAAATTTCTGATATCCCTAATAAGTCCTATAACTATTCTTTTCAAATAGAACTCCTTTTTATACTTTTTTATTAATCCGGCCTTTTTTACAAGAGAACTTACACATTTATAAACCTCATGACATTTAACGTCTTTGATAGTATTTCTTGCAATAAAAATAATATCAAACCCGATTTTTACATCAGATTCAACTTGTCTAAAACTCTCTTTCATTAGTCTTCTTGCTCTGTTTCTTACTACGCTCTTTCCTACTTTTTACTTGCTAAAAATCCTATACGATTGTAATCCAGATTATTTTTTTTACAAAATAACACTACATATTTTCCACCGAAAGAATTTCCTCTGTTATATATAGCAGAAAAATCTTTTTTTTTGCGTAATACACCTTTTTTAAGCATTACATCACCATACAAGAGTATCCTGGTCAATCTTTAAAACAAAAAGACCACAGTTGCGGTCTCTATGCAGATAATTTCTGTCTTCCTCTTGCTCTTCTTCTTTTTAATACATTTCTACCGTTCTTTGTACTCATTCTTTTTCTAAAACCATGTTCTTTTGATCTTTGTCTTTTCTTTGGCTGATAAGTCTGTTTCATCTTTAAACACCTCCTTGCTTAATTCAATAATTCGGTTTTATACGCATCTAAATTTCAAGGCGTATTTTCACTTGCATGTCCTGTACATGCCATATCATTATACAGTCAGTCCCCAGCTGTGTCAATGATTTTAACAAGTTTACCAATAATATTACAAATTAATAAATATTTTTTTAGATATTTTTTATCTTAAAACCTATATCTAGTTGCTGATGTGAAAACTATGCACAATTTTGTCCACTATATGTGGATAAAATGCAGATTATTGAAAGTTCAACATAAAAAATTTAACTATTGCCTGTGGATAACTTAATTGTTATTATATATTTAGAACTTTATATTTCATTTTTAATTGATTAGTTATTTTTATATTACTAATCATTTTATATTTAATTTATTATATTTAATTTTTAATAAGGATGTAGATAAATGAGCAATATGAACGAAAATTGGAAAAAAACTTTGGAATTACTGGCTCCCGAACTAACAGAGGTAAGCTATAACACCTGGTTTTTACCTATAGTACCTTTAAAAATAGATGAACAAAATAATAAATTATATCTAAAACTTTTAAACGATATGAACTTAAATATCATGAAAAGCAGATATATGTCTATTCTGGAAAATGCTGTAGCTATTGCTTTTTCAAAAAAATATGACATAGAACTTACACTTGATGATATGGAGGAAGAAGAAACTGTAAATCATAAAAATGAGTATGACGATTCTTTTGTAAAACGTTTTCCAGATGAATATTATTTCAATCCCCGTTACAATTTCAATGCTTTTGTAGTAGGTAACAATAACAGATATGCACACGCTGCATCACTTGCAGTAGCAGAATCACCATCATGTGTATCTGCTAATCCTTCTGATTCCTACAATCCATTATTTTTGTATGGGGGATCAGGTTTGGGAAAAACTCATTTGATGCATGCTATTGGGCAATACATATTGATAAACTATCCCAAACTTAAAGTACTATATGTATCATCAGAAATGTTCACAAATGAACTTATAAAAGCAATCGGAGACAGAAAAACTCTTGAATTCAGAAATAAATACAGGAATATAGACGTATTGTTAATAGATGATATACAATTTATTGAAGGAAAAGATAGTACACAAGAAGAATTTTTCCACACTTTCAACACTTTATATGAAGCCAATAAACAAATTATTATTTCAAGTGACAGACCACCAGCGAAACTATTAAACATAGAAGAAAGACTAAGGTCCAGATTTCAATGGAACATGATTGCTGACATCCAGCCAGCAGATTATGAAAACCGAGTGGCCATACTAATGAAAAAGGCGGAACTTGAAAACATCAATATTGATGATAACCTGATGGATGTTATTGCACTCATTGCCGGGAAAATCAAATCAAATATCCGGGAACTGGAAGGAGCATTTTCAAGAGTTATCACTTTTTCAAATCTTATGAACAAGGAAATCAATTTATCTCTGGCAAAAGAAGTATTAAAAGATATCATCTCAAATACAGATGTTATCATAAATCCTGAAGTTATAAAAAAATATGTATGTAAACATTTTGACATAAAAATTGCAGATATAGAATCGGCAAAAAGAACTAGAGCTTTAGCTTTTCCAAGACAGATCGCCATGTATCTCTGCAGAGAAATGACAGATTTATCCCTTCCAAAAATAGGCGAAGCCTTTGGAAAAAGGGATCATACCACAGTAATGCATGGCTGTGAAAAAATTACCTCTGAAATGAAAATGAATGAATCTGTAAAAGAAGTAGTGGAAGCCATACAAAGAAATATAAATGAATGCAGAATCTAAGCTTCACCTAAATTATAAATATAAAAACTTATGCACAAAAATTCACTGATTGGTATCAAAAAATATACAAGTTATCAACAAAGTATCAACAGGCACAAATTCAGTAGTTTCAAGGCTTGAAGATAGTTATCAACAAATCCACAGCCCCTACTACTATTACTACTAAAAATATATTAAAAAGAATAAAGGAGTCGGCACATGAAATTTACCTGTAATCAGCAAATTTTATCTAAAGCTATAAATACTGTTTCAAAGGCTGTAACTAACAGAACTACTATTCCTATTCTTAAGGGTATTTTACTAAAAGCTGAAGATAATAAATTAACATTAACAGCATCTGATTTAGATTTAAGTATTGAAAAAGTCATAGATGCACACGTAAATGAAGAAGGACAGATTGTTGTCTTATCCCGCTTATTTGGTGAAATTATAAGAAAACTTCCAAATGAAGAAATAACCATAGAACTAAAAGAAGAAAATAATATTACTATAGAGTGTTCATCCTCACAGTTCAATATAGTATGTTTTCCTGCAGATGAGTTTCCAAACATAGGGGAAATAGAAGAGAAAAGTAAACTGGTTCTTAATAGAGAATTATTTAAAGAGATGATTAGAAAAACATCTTTTGCAGCAAGCTTAGATGAATCTAAAGGTGTAATAGTGGGTGTTCTCATTGAACTTGAAGAAAATTACCTGAACATGATTGCCTTAGATGGTTTCAGAATGGCTGTTGTTAAAGAAGAAATGAAGAATTATGAAGATAAAAGAATCATAATTGCTTCGAAAATCTTATCTGAAATAAGTAAAATTATCTCAGAAGTTGAAGATGAAGATGTTGGAATTATACTGGATAACAAAAAAGCGGTTGTTATGTTAGAAGGAACAAAAATAGTTTTAAGGCTTTTAGAAGGTGAATTTATAAAATATAAAGACATTGTTCCTAAAGAATGTAAAACCGTTGTTACTTTAAATCGTGGAGATTTACTTGAAAGTATTGAAAGAGCTTCTCTTTTTGCAAAAGAAGGTAAGAATAATCTTGTTAAACTTTCTATTGAAGGAAACAATATGACTATTACCTCCAGGTCAGAAGAGGGTAATGTTAAAGAAAATGTTATGATTTCAGTGGAAGGCGAAGGTCTTGATATAGGATTTAATTCAAAATATTTAATTGATGTTCTTAAAGTAATTGATGAGGATAATATAAAACTTGAATTAAATACCAGTGTAAGTCCTTGTTTAGTTAAACCAATAGACGGAAATCAGTTTGTATATTTAATACTGCCTGTCAGACTATCGGGAAATTAAAAAATTTCAGCTGTCATTTATGGCAGCTTTTGTTTAATACAAAGTAATATAAAAAGTGCAAGTTGATAAAGCTGGTTTATGGAGAATTGCATATGTACATAACAAAAGCGGAATTACAGGATTTTAGAAATTATGAAAATCTTGTAATAGAATTTCATCCCAATGTTAATTTAATACTTGGTAATAATGCCCAGGGAAAAACAAATCTCATTGAAGCTATTTATTTATCTTCTTTGGGAAAGTCTTTTCGTACTTCCAATGACTTTGAAATGATTAAATTCGGAAAAAAGTTCTTCCGAATAAAAATTGAGGCAGAAAAAAAAGATGAAGATGTCTGTGTTGAAATGGCAGTAAGTAAAGAAAGCAAGGCTGTAAAATTAAATGGTCATAAAATCAGAAAAATTTCAGAGCTTCTTGAAAGTATTTACATTGTTGTATTTTCTCCGGAAGATTTAAAAATTGTTAAAGAAGAACCGGAAAAAAGACGAAAATTTATAGACAGAGAACTTTGTCAGATAAAACCTGTGTATTTTAATAATATATCAAAATATAAAAAAGTATTGCTTCAAAGAAATGCCATGTTAAAAGAAAATTCTCCTAAAATAACTTTGTTGGAAATATGGAATCAGGAATTATGTGAATATGGGGCCAAGATTATAACCCATAGGGCTGAGTTTGTAAAAAAAATAGATAAAATCAGCAGTGAAATTCATAAAAATATTACCAACGGCAGGGAAAAGCTGCATGTTCAGTATGAATCAAATGTTCCTTTTATGAAAAATTTAGAAGATCAGAAGTCCTTATTCTTGGAAAAAATAAATGAAAATCTGGAAAAGGATTTATTGAGAAGAAGCACAAGCGTGGGGCCTCATCGGGATGACTTAAAAATAACCATAAATGGGATAGATATACGTAAATATGGATCACAGGGGCAGCAGAGAACAGCTGCATTATCATTAAAATTAGCAGAAATAATGCTGATAAAAGATGAAACTGAGGAAGATTGTATATTGTTATTAGACGATGTTTTATCAGAATTAGATGAGGAACGCCAAAATTATCTCATTAACTCACTTTCAGGAATCCAGCTTTTTATAACATCAGCAGAGTTATCAGAAAAAGTAAAAAGTACACTGCCTGAAGGTAAAAGATTTTATGTGGAGAATGGAAAAATAAAGGAGGCAGAATAATGAAATTAATAGCTTTCGTAATAGCAAATATAATTTTCTGGACCATTATTTTTTATTTCTTTTTTAAAAAAAATTATGAAAAAAAGCAGTCTTATAAAAGTAAAAATAAGAATAAATTAAAAAAAATGTAAGGGGTATTATGAAAAAAAGGTTTTTTTATATTATCTTATTATTAATTTCCTTGATTTTATTTTTAAATGTTAAACCTGTAAGCTTTGAAAAAGTTGTTTCAGATAAAGAGCCAACATATGTCTACGCAGATAATATAAATATTATACAGGGGGAAGATCCATATAAGCTTAAAGAAACTTCAAGTAAAAAACAAAAGCTATTATGGGATAATTTTTATGAACAATTTTTAAATTATAAATATTTGAAAAGCTCTAATGCATCACTAAGTAATAATCAAATTGAAATTTACGTTACATATGGAGAAGTATTAGTGAAAATAGTTGTCGATGAAAAAAACAGAATAATAGTGGATGATGGTAATAGAGTAAAAGAATATGTTACCTTTGGAAAAAAAGAAAATTTATATAAAGATTTATTAAAATTTATATGAGCAAGTTTTAAGTCAAATACAAAAGATAGTTGATTAATGTTTTAAAAATAAATTAACACACCTTATAGAATAATATTAATTTAAAAGCCCTAAACACTCGATTTAAGGCTTTTAAAATGCTTTTTTTAAAATATAAATCCAAAAGTATAAAAAATATTGTAAAAACGGAAGTTTTAAGGTATACTAGATTAGTTATATTGTATCTAAAATTTGGCAACAATATTTTTATATAGTAATAATTTTAAGGACAGAATGATTATATTTGCTAAAAAACAGTGAATATGATTTATTTGTGTCCATAGAACAGGAGAAGTTAAATTGAGTACAGAAGTAAAGAATCAACAGTATGATGCTGCCCAGATACAAGTTCTGGAAGGTCTTGAAGCTGTAAGAAAAAGACCGGGCATGTATATAGGCAGTACTGGTCCAAGAGGCCTTCATCACCTGGTTTACGAAGTTGTAGACAACAGCGTGGATGAGGCTTTAGCTGGTTTCTGCAAGACTATTAACATTACAATTAATGCAGATAACTCCATCACTGTAGAAGATGATGGCAGAGGTATGCCTGTGGACGCACACCCTAAACTTGGTATTCCTGCAGTCGAAGTAATTCATACAGTGCTTCATGCCGGTGGTAAGTTTGGAGGCGGAGGATATAAAGTATCCGGTGGTCTTCATGGGGTAGGTGCTTCTGTAGTAAATGCACTTTCTACTGAAATGGAAGTAGAAATAAAAAGAAACGGAAAAATATATAAACAGATTTATAGTAAGGGCAAAACTACCATGCCTCTTACTGTTATAGGAGAATCAAGACATACAGGTTCAAAGTCAACTTTCTGGCCAGATCCTGATATTTTTGATGATGTAACATATGATTATCCTACCTTGGAACACAGACTGAGAGAAATGGCTTTCTTAAACAAGGGTATTAAAATTACGCTTAAAGACGACAGAGAAGGTCAGAAAAAAGAACAAGTTTTTCATTATGAAGGCGGAATCAAGGAATTTGTAATACATCAAAATAAAAATAAAGAAGCTATTCACAGTGAAGTTATCTATTTTGAACTGATAAAAAATAATTTAGAAGTTGAAGTAGCTATGCAGTATACAGATAGTTACAGTGAACTGATTCTTTCTTATGCAAATAACATAAATACCACGGAAGGTGGTACTCACATGGTAGGTTTTAAGTCTGCACTTACCAGAGTAATCAATGACTATGCAAAAAAGAACAAAATATTAAAAGAAAATGATGATACCCTTTCAGGAGAAGATGTAAGAGAAGGTCTTACCGCTATTATTTCTGTTAAACTTACAGAACCACAGTTTGAAGGTCAGACAAAGACAAAACTGGGAAACAGTGAAATGAGAGGGTTTGTTGAAACTTCAACTAATGAGAACTTAACAGCGTTTTTGGAAGAGCACCCTAACGAAGCAAGGATTATCATTGATAAGTGTCTTCGTGCAGCACGGGCAAGAGAAGCTGCAAGAAAGGCAAGAGATATAACAAGAAGAAAAGGTGTACTGGATGGTATATCACTTCCAGGAAAACTTGCCGACTGTTCAGAAAAAAATCCAGCTTTGTCAGAAGTATTTTTAGTCGAAGGAGATTCAGCCGGAGGCAGTGCAAAGCAGGGAAGAGACAGAAAAAGACAGGCGGTACTTCCTCTTCGTGGTAAAATATTAAATGTTGAAAAAGCCAGACTTGATAAGATATTAAATTCTGAAGAAATTAAAAATATGATTACAGCATTTGGCTGTGGTATTGGACAGGATTTTAATATTGAAAAGTTAAGATATCATAAAATAATAATTATGACCGATGCCGATGTTGATGGTGCGCATATCAGAACGCTTCTGTTGACATTCTTCTATAGATACATGACTCCACTTATTGAAGGTGGGTTTGTTTATGCTGCCCAGCCACCACTTTTCCAGACAAAAAAGGGCAAGGAAGTATATTATACTTATGGTGAAAAAGAACAGGAAAGACTTATGGCCAGTCTTTCAGACAAACCTGGAAAGGCTGATATTCAAAGATATAAGGGTCTTGGAGAAATGGACTTTAATCAGTTATGGGAAACCACAATGGATTATAATCACAGGACATTAATACAGATAACTCTTGAAGATTCTGCGGCTGCAGATGAAATTTTTACAACTCTTATGGGAGACAAAGTTCCTCCAAGAAAGAGATTTATTGAAGAAAATGCGCAATATGCAAAGATAGATATTTAAGAAGTAGGAGGAAATTAAGATTATGAATTTATTAGAAGATTCAAAGCTGATACAGCATGAGATTCATGACGAAATGAAAAACTCCTATATAGACTATTCCATGAGCGTTATTGTAGGAAGAGCACTTCCGGATGTTCGTGATGGTCTGAAGCCTGTACACAGAAGAATACTTTATGGAATGAGTGAACTGGGAGTTACTCCGGATAAACCGCATAAAAAATCTGCACGTATCGTCGGTGAAGTAATGGGTAAATATCACCCTCATGGTGACAGTTCAATTTATGATGCCATGGTTAGAATGGCTCAGGATTTTTCAACCAGATATTTACTTGTAGATGGACATGGTAACTTTGGTTCCGTGGATGGGGATGGCGCTGCGGCCATGCGTTATACGGAAGCCAGAATGACTCCATTTGCATTGCAGATGCTTAGGGATATTGACAAGGAAACTGTTGATTTCATGCCTAACTTTGATGAAGAAGAGCAGGAACCAGTAGTACTTCCTTCAAGATTTCCAAATTTATTAGTAAATGGTTCCAACGGTATTGCCGTTGGTATGGCCACATCAATTCCGCCTCATAATTTGAGAGAAGTAATCGATGCTGCTGTTTATATGATCGACAATGACAATGCTGATATTGAAGATTTAATTAAGATAGTTAAAGGCCCTGATTTCCCAACGGGTGCTACCATTATGGGAAAGAACAGTGCAAAAGAAGCATATAGAACGGGTCAGGGAAAAGTTCTTGTAAGAGCAACAACAGAATTTGAAGAAACAAACAAAGGTAAACAGCAGATTATTGTAACTGAAATTCCTTATCAGGTAAATAAAGCAAGACTTATTGAAAAAATTGCTGATCTGGTAAAGGAAAAGAAGATTGAAGGTATTTCTGATATCCGTGATGAATCAAACAGACAGGGTATGAGAATAGTTATAGAACTTAAAAGAGATGCCAACCCACAGATTACCTTAAACAGACTTTTCAAACATACTCAGCTTCAGGAAAGTTACAGTATGATTATGATTGCGCTGGTAAACGGTCAGCCTAAGACATTGACTCTTTATGAAATTTTAGATGAATATTTAAAGCATCAGAAAGAAGTTGTTACAAGAAGAACTATTTTTGACAAGAAAAAGGCTGAGGCAAGAGCTCATATTTTAGAAGGTTTACGAATAGCTCTTGATAATATTGATGAAATCATTAAGATTATCAGATCAAGTTATAACGATGCAAAAGAAAAATTAATTGAACGTTTTGGACTTTCTGAAATCCAGGCACAGGCAATTCTTGATATGAGACTTGCCAGATTGCAGGGACTGGAAAGAGAAAAAATTGAAAGTGAATACGAAGAATTAATGAAGAAGATTGCATATTATAACCAGCTGTTAGCAGATGAAAAAATGCTGATGGGTGTTGTTAAGGATGAACTTCTTGAAATTAAAGATAAATGGGGAGATGACAGAAGAACAAAAATTGTTGCTGATATTTCCGAATTGGATGAAGAAGATTTAATCGAAGAAGAAAATGTTGCTATAACATTGACGCATCTTGGATATTTAAAGCGTGTATCAGTTGATAATTATAAAACCCAGAAACGGGGAGGAAAAGGTATCACTGGATTGACAACCAGGGAAAATGACTTTGTTAAGGACATGATTATGACTTCAACTCATGATACTTTAATGTTCTTTACAAATACTGGTAAAGCCCATAAACTCAAGGCTTATGAAATACCAGAAGCAGGAAGAACTGCAAAAGGTATGCCGGCTGTAAACTTCCTGAATTTAATGCAGAGAGAAAGAATTACGGCAGTTATTCCTATCAAGGAATTTGCTGAAGATAAATTTTTAATTGCTGTCACTAAGCACGGTACTATAAAGAAGACTCCACTTTCTCAATTTGATACAAATAGAAAGACAGGTCTTATTGCTATCAGCCTTAAAGACGGTGACGAACTTATCGGAATAAATCAAACCACAGGAAGAAACAATGTCATTATTGTGACAAAACAGGGTAAATGCATCTGCTTCTCTGAGGAAGATGTAAGAAGCATGGGTAGAATTGCCGGTGGCGTAAGAGCTATAAAACTTGAGCCAGATGATGAAGTAGTATCAATGGAACTGGTAGAGTCTAATGAAGAACTTCTGGTTGTTACAAAAAATGGTTACGGCAAGAGAACCCCTGTAGAAGATTATAAAGTTCAGGTCAGAGGCGGCAAAGGTCTGTTAACTTATGACAAGGCAAAGTTCAAGAAAACTGGTGAGCTTATTGGAGCTATGGTTGTAAATGAGGATGATGAAATCATGCTGATTAATTCAGACGGTATCATAATCCGAATCAGAGCTGGTGAAGTTTCAAGACTTGGAAGGGCTACTCAGGGAGTTAAGATCATGAGAGTAGATGATGACGCAAATATTATTGCTATGGCTAAGGTTATTAAAGAAGACGATGTCGACGAAAAAGAAGATGACCAGGATAAAATTGAAGAATCATCACAGATTGAAATAAAAACAGAATAATGATAAGGGAATCGCTGTGAACGGCGGTTCCCAATTCCTATATCAAGGAGATAATAAGAAAAATGGCAGATTGTATTAAATTTACAGTTACGGGAAAACCGGAATATATTAAAGTTGTTAGGATGGGTATTGCTGCGCTTGCAAGTAATGCTGGTTTTGACGTGGAAGCTGTGGATGACATAAAGCTTGCTGTAGATGAAGCATGCAAGGCTATTACGTGTCATGGATTTAATTCATGGACAAACATGTATGAGGTGACCTGCGAACTTCATGAAGATAAAATGGTCATTTTTGTTACCGATGTTGGTAACGGAAGAGATTTGAAAAAAGAATACAGACCATGTAAGAATTGTCCTCAGGATGGCGATTTAGCAATGGTTCTTATTAAAACACTTATGGATCAAGTAGAAATTAAAACTGTATATGATGAACAGAAAAGTATAGTAATGGTGAAGAATAAATGATGAACCAAGAAGCATTTTTACAGTACAGACAAAGCAGAAGTGTTGATATAAGGAATCAATTAGTGGAAGCTTATCTGTATATGGTGGAAATTCTCATAAGAAAATATATGAATAAGGGTGTAGATTATGATGATCTTTATCAGGTAGGTGCAATGGCTCTTGTTTCTGCAGTTGACCGTTTTGATCCTGATAGAGGTTTCGAATTTTCCAGTTTTGCCACACCTACAATCCTTGGAGAAATCAAAAAGTATTTCAGAGATAAGGAATGGAGTGTAAAGGTTCCCCGGAGAACAAAGGAGATAAGCCTGAAAATTCCGGCAGCAAAGGAAGAACTTACTGAAAAATTGGGCAGAACGCCTACAGTGGATGAACTGGCGGCACATCTTAATTTATCTAACGAAGAAATAATTGAGGCAGTGGAAAGTGGAAAGGCATATGCAACATATTCATTAAATCAGGCTGCTGACCCAGAAGAGATGGTAACTTTCGACAAGTTTGCGTCCATAGAGGAAAAAGGGTACAGTAGTATTGAGGATTTTGAAGTTATTAAAGCAGTGTTTAAAACTTTAAAAGATAAAGAAAAAATAGTTTTCAGACTTCGATATTTAGAAAATAAAACTCAGGCAGAAATAGCAGAGATTTTAGGTGTATCGCAGATGACGATATCAAGGGCAGAAAAAAATATAAGAAAAAAATTTCACGAGGAGCTGAATCGTTAAACGGAGGAAATCAGATGAAAAGAGTTTTTTCGGGTGTGCAGCCCACAGGAAATATACACATAGGCAACTATTTGGGAGCATTAAGACAGTTTGTTGAACTTCAAAATGAAAATGACTGCATTTATTGCATAGTTGACATGCATTCCATAACAGTGCCGCAGGATCCAAGGGAGCTTAGAAAACATACCCTTGATGTGGCTGCTTTATATATGGCAATAGGGGTTGATCCTAAAAAAGCTACTGTATTTGTGCAGTCTGATGTTCCTGGACATGCTGAATTATCATGGGTTTTAACCTGCAGCTCATATACAGGCGAACTATCCAGAATGACTCAGTTTAAAGACAAAAGCAAGGGGAAAGAATCAGCACCTACAGGTTTATTTTCATACCCAGTTTTAATGGCAGCTGATATTTTATTGTATGATTCCAATGTTGTTCCTGTAGGTAATGACCAGAAACAGCATATTGAGTTGTGCAGGGATCTGGCAATCAGGGTAAATAATAAATATGGGGAAACCTTTGTAATTCCTGAAGGAAGATTCCTGAAGGAAGGTGCCAGAATAATGGCATTAGATGATCCTGCAAGTAAAATGAGTAAAAGTGCGGAGAATCCTTTAAGCAGGATTTCACTTCTTGATGATGAATCTAAAATCAAAAAGTCCATTATGAAATCTACAACAGATTCAGAAGGAACTATCCGTTTTGATATTGCCAACAAGCCAGGAGTAAGTAATTTAATTAATATTTATAGTTCATTTTCAGGTATGTCCGTAGAAGAAATTGAGAAAAAGTATGATGGCTGCGGATATGGTGAGTTTAAGAAGGACTTAGTACAAGTAACTTCTGAATCACTAAAACCAATAAGAGAAAGATTTGAAGATATCAGAAATTCAGATGAGTTAATCAGAATATTAAAAGATGGCGCAGAAAAAGCAAATGCTATTTCAGAAAAAACTATGGCCAGAGTAAAAGACAGATTTGGCCTTGGAATTGGTAAATAAAAATGGATATATTGAAAAAAGATATTAATTGGAAAAGAGTCTTAATTGACTATACGATGATAACTTTAGGACTGTTTTTAGTGGCAACTGGCGTATACTTTTTTAAAATGCCAAATAATTTTTCTACAGGTGGTGTCAGTGGTATATCTATCCTGCTGGCAGCAGTAGTGCCTATATCAAAGGCAACTTTAATGGCAATAATAAATATGCTGTTGCTGGTTGTAGGCTTTATATTTTTAGGGACTTCCTTTGGAGTAAGAACTTTATATGGTTCTGTGGTACTTTCGTTCTTTGTTAAGTTCTTTGAAGATATAATTCCATTGAGTAAGCCCATGACCGACCAACCATTAATGGAACTGGTTTTTGCTGTCATTCTTCCTGCTGTAGGTTCAGCTATTCTTTTTAACTATTCAGCCAGCAGTGGAGGAACGGATATCATAGCCATGATTTTAAAAAAATACACGGCTTTAGATATTGGAAAAGCTTTATTCTGTACGGATGCACTCATTGCAGTAACCAGCGGTATTATGTTTGGAGTAACCACAGGTTTGTTTTCAGTGCTGGGGCTTTTGTCAAAAGCTGTTGTTGTAGATAATGTCATGGAAGGTATTAATATTTCTAAATGCTTTACCATTATTACAGATAAGCCAGATGAAGTAAGCGAGTTTATTCATAGTATAGGCAGAGGCGCTACAAAACATGATTGTGTTGGTACATATGATAACAAAGAAAGATTTGTAGTTATGTCTGTGGTTAATCGTGCACAGGCAAAACAACTTAGAGATTATATAAAACAAAATGATGAACATGCCTTTGTGATTATAACAAATTCAAGTAATATACTGGGTAAAGGGTTTAGAACCCCTATGTAAAATACACCTTCGTGTCAGGAATAATAAAAAATTTTATATACCTTATAAATTCCTTATATTTAGCCTTCATACTATAAAAAAGTATGGAGGCTTTTTTATGAGTAATATATTAGAAACAAAACAACTTTGTAAAAAGTATAAGAATCAAAAAGTAAACAATAAAATATCACTTAAAGTGAAAGAAAAATCTATTTATGGTCTGCTTGGACCAAATGGTGCAGGAAAGTCTACTCTGTTAAAAATGATAACAGGAATGATTATGCCCACATCTGGAGAAATCCTGTTTAATGAAAAACCTATTGAAAGAAAAGATCTTGCATATATAGGGTCTTTAATTGAATCTGCGCCACTTTATGAGAATTTAACTGCAAGGCAGAATTTGAAAGTAAGGACTTTAATGTACGGTTTACCAGACCAGCGCATTGATGAAGTATTAAAAATCGTAAATCTTACAAACACAGGCAAGAAAAAGGCCGGAAATTTTTCTATGGGGATGAAACAACGGCTAGGCATTGCCATAGCTCTGCTGAATAAGCCTAAACTCTTAATTTTAGATGAGCCTGCAAACGGACTTGATCCCATAGGAATAAATGATTTAAGAAACTTAATACATTCTTTTCCCGAACAAGGTATTTCTGTTATTGTTTCAAGCCACATTCTATCAGAAATTGAGCAGACAGCAGATCACATCGGAATCATAGTGAATGGAAAGCTTTTGTATCAGGACGAGCTGTCAAAGACAGAAAATCTTGAAAGTTTGTTTATGGATATTGTGAGAAAAGAAGGTGATTTTTATGCTTAACTATATAAAATCAGAATTCTTAAAACAAAAATATACATTTAACAATAAAATTATATGGGTTACATCTTTGGCTGCAATAGTAATATCTTTATTGTTAATGCCATCGTCCTATACACAGACCTTTACATATAATTGCTGGTATATTACTTTTTTACCCTTTACATTTGCTTTCATTTCAGCATCTATAGTAAGGAAAGATGTAAAATACAATTATCATGGGCTATTTGGAGTTGCAACAGACAAAAAACAATTATGGTATGCAAAAATAATTACAGGTACTTTATACCTGTTTTTTGCCTGTATAATATTTTTTATAGAAATGGCTATATGTGGAATAGTTTTTATTGAAAAAATTAGTATTGCTAATAATTTACTTGCCAGCGTGTTAATATTTATTACATTTGCATGGCAAGTGCCGTTTTTTATGATTGTCTCCCAAAAAACAAATTTATTTGTCTCTGTATTTTTAAGTATGGTATGTAATATTGCAATTAGTTGTGTTTTTGCAGTGAAGAGCTGCTGGTGGATTCCTTTTTCCATCCCTGCAAGGCTTATGTGCCCTGTTATTCATGTTATGCCAAATGCTTTACCCGTAGAGCAGAACAGCATTTATGAGAATCCGGATGTTATTTTACCAGGGGTAATCATCACAGTTATATTGTTTTTTGCCGTATCTTTTATTACAACTAAAATATTTGAAAAGCAGGAGGTGTAGGTAATATGAATAATTTTACTCATTGTATTCAGTCGAGCTTTTATAAAGTATTACATTCCAGAATTTTGTGGCTGCATATAATAGTGCCAGTTCTTGGAATCAGTGTGTTTGGGGGATATTTTTCATATTCACCATGGGGGGAGAATGATAAAATATTTGGATTTATTCAGGCAGTAATTGTAGCTTTTCCATTGATGATTGCAATTGCTGTATCCATGTTAGATGAACAGGAGGCAAATGCCGGCAATTATCATGGAATACTGGCTGCACCTTATTCAAAGATTATTTCTCATATAGGAAATTTTATAGCAATTTCAGTTTTAGGATTATGTGCAAGTATTTTTACAGTCTTTGGTTTTGGGATTATATTTCATTTAATGGGATATACAGCATATCCTATAACTTTATTTTTAAAATTATCTCTTTTAGTTTTTGCTTTAAATTTTGGAGTATACATTATACAATATATGATAAGTTTTGCTTTTGGAAAGGGAATATCTCTGGGCTTTGGTATAATGGGAACTTTGCTCAGCTGTTTACTATATTATGGGTTAGCGGATGGGTTCTGGCAGTATATACCTTTCGGATGGGGGATAAGGATTTCAGCCTATTATTTATTTAAAGTAACAAATCCACAGGCTTTCAACACTGTTATGCTTGATTACAGAGCTGGATCTTTAACTATGATTATAATGACAGTAGTTTTTATGGTATGCTTTGTTATATGGAGTAAAAACTGGCAGGGGCAGAGATATAAGTCAGAATAACAATAAGTAACATAGAAAGGGGCCGGAAGATTGGCTAATATACTTGCAATTGATGATGATAATGAAATATTAGAGATAATAAGAAATTCCCTTAAAAAAGATAATCATAAAGTTGATACTTTAAATTCTCTTGAAGATATAGATATGAAAAATATCTTAACCTATGATTTAATTTTACTGGATGTTATGATGCCAAAGGCAGATGGTTTTACTTTTTGTAAAGATATTCGCAATAACGTAGACTGCCCGATTATTTTTATAACTGCCAGAACTATGGAAACTGATTTGATTGAAGGGTTTGCAGCAGGTGCAGATGATTACATAAAAAAACCTTTTAGTCTGTCAGAGTTAAGATCCAGGGTGAAAGCACACATAAGGCGAGAATGCCGAGAGTATCATCAGAGAATCTTGTCAGAAGGCTTTCGATTTGATATATCAGAAAAACAAGTTTATCTTCATGACAATTTAATCAGGCTGACTAAAAGTGAGTATGAAATTTGTGAGTTTTTAATTAGAAATAAGGGGCAGGTTTTTTCACTTGAACAGATACTTGAAAGGGTGTTTGGGTTTAATTCAGAAAGTGATGGTAGTGCAATACGTGAACACATAAAGAATATAAGGGCAAAGCTTTCCAAAAAAGGTGTAAATCCTATAGAGACAGTCTGGGGGATAGGGTATAAATGGAATTAAAGAGAAATAAACAAAATACTCTATTCTGGCTTTTTTTAAAACAGCTTATATTATGCGGAATTTACATTTTAATGTTGATTTTTACATATGTATTTTGTTTGGGATTGGTTTAAATAGTGGTATTATATTACGAGCTGATTATTCTGCCCATATGCTGGAACAGAACTATGAGGTTATGTCAAAAAGTGAACCTTTTGATGAAAAGCTGATCCCCTTCACCTGTACCTATGGATTATTTGATCATGATAAAAAATATTTGAGTGGAAATTTAGATGAAGAATCAAAAAAAGATGCGGTAATATATTTAAAAAATCCTAAGTCAGCTGAAAAACAATATTTTTGTGTTGAACGAAAAAATGGATACTGTATTGTTAATTATGATGTAAAGGCACACTTTGCGTCGCATTTTTGGCATAAGCTTTTTCCAAACCTGGAAGCTATAATTCTCATTTCCTTTATTATATTTTTCATTACTATTTTAATTTTATCTTCCTTATCTTTTGGAAAAAAATTAAAAAAGGAACTAAGACCATTACTGGAACAAGTAGAACAAATTCAGAAAAGGGAATTAAGTTTTGAAATTAAATATAGTAAGGTTAAAGAATTTAATGATGTTATATTCTCCCTTGACCATATGAAAACGGCTTTATCACAGTCTTTAAAAAAACAGTGGGAAGCAGAACAAGAACGGAAATTTCATATTGCAGCATTAGCACATGACATTAAAACTCCCCTAACAATAATTAAAGGGAATGCTGAATTGATAAAGGAGGAAAATGTTTTATCAGAAATTTATCATCATGCAGATAGTATAAATAAAAGTTCAGATAAAATAGAACGATATATTAATTTACTTATTGAAGTAACTAAAAACAATACTGTTTTAGTTACTAAGCCGGAAACTATGAATTTGCAGGAATTTATCAATAAGATTATTGCTGAAAGTGAAAATCTGTGCAAAGCAGAAAATATTATATTATTATATGAAAAAGTGGAGTTTAATGTTGTAATTAAATTTGATAAGGATTTACTTCTGCGTGCAGTTCTTAATATTGTAAAAAATGCTATTGAGCATTCTTTTTCTGGCAGTAAGATAAATTTATATTTTAGTTGTTCTGATGATGAGTTCTGCGTGAAAATAGAGGATTTTGGAACCGGATTTACAGAAGAAGCTTTAAAAAATGCAAAAGAGCAATTTTATACAGAAAAAAAACAACGTGCCGAAGAGCATTATGGCCTTGGCCTGTATATAGCAGATTCGGTTGCTAAAAGCAATGGGGGGACCTTGGAATTGTATAATAAATCAGGACAACCTGGTGCAGTTGTAAGGCTTACTATACCTATTGATAGATTAAAAAAATAGAAAAGCCAGATATATGGGACCCAAAAGTGAAAAGAATGAGAACGGTTTTTATGGGATATAATAGTAAAATAACTTTATTGGAAGGTGACAATTATGGATTTTACTTTATGGCCTGAAACCGAACTGGGGCGATGGGCAGCAAGCCTTGGTATTACGGTTGTGATTTTTATATTGCTTAAAATCACATTTAATTTCCCCATTATGTGGTTTATTATTATAGTCCAAGCTTTGTCAGCATTAGTTCTTGCCATGATTACAATTCTCAAATATAAGGAAAAATCTATACTGGTTTTTTTATCAGTAGTTATAGGCATAATTACTTTTTTTAATATATAGATAGCACAATGAATGGAGATATGGATAAGGCAGGATTTTATTCTGAATTAAGTGGAAACAAAGCTATAGTTACACAGATTACAAATGCCGTAATTGGAAAGATAAAAGATATGCTGTTAGCTAGCTAAATCGTTTATAAATTTGTGACAAAAAACAAAAAATATGAAAAAAGGGTTGCAAAAGGTCAATATTATTGTTTTAATAGAAATTATAAAAACTAAAACAGAAGGATGGATTAAAATGTCAAATGTAACAAGAATTCAGGAAAATATGGATTTCATTAAAAGCATAGATACTGAAGTTGGCGAGGCAATTCAGAAGGAATATGATCGTCAGTGTAGAAATATTGAGCTTATTGCATCCGAAAACATAGTGAGTGCCGGTGTTATGGCAGCTATGGGTACGGTGCTTACCAATAAATATGCAGAAGGATATCCCGATAAACGTTATTACGGTGGATGCGAATGTGTAGATATCGCAGAAAAGCTTGCTATAAGCCGTGTTTGTGAACTATTTGGTTCAAAATTTGCTAATGTTCAACCACACTCAGGTGCTCAGGCAAATATGGCGGTTTATCAGGCACTTTGTAAGCCAGGAGATACAGTTTTAGGTATGAGCCTTGATAATGGCGGACATCTTACACATGGTTCCCCTGTAAACCAGTCTGGTTTACTTTATAATATCGTTCCATATAGCGTTGACAGTGAAACACATTGTATAAACTATGATGAAGTTCGTCGAATAGCTAAAGAATGCAAGCCTAAAATGATTATTGCCGGGGCATCTGCTTATCCTCGTGAAATCCGTTTTGATTTATTTGCTGATATTGCTAAGGAAGTAGGAGCATATTTCTTTGTTGATATGGCACATATAGCGGGTCTTGTTGCTGCAGGATTGCATATGAGTCCTGTTCCTTATGCTGATGTAGTAACAACAACTACTCATAAAACATTAAGAGGACCAAGAGGTGGAGCTATTCTTACAAATAGTGAGGAGCTGGCCAATAAACTTAACAAAGCTATATTCCCGGGAACTCAGGGTGGCCCTTTAATGCATATAATTTCTGCAAAGGCAGTCTGCTTTGGTGAGGCTTTAAAGCCTGAGTTTAAGGAATACCAGACTCAGGTTCTTAAAAATGCAAAGGCAATGGCCAATGCACTTATTAATAAAGGAATTGATTTAGTTTCTGGAGGAACGGATAATCATTTGATGCTTGTTGACTTAAGAAAAACTGACATAACAGGCAAGGAACTTCAGCATAGATTGGATGAAGTGTATATAACCGCTAATAAAAATACAGTTCCTAATGATCCTCAAAGTCCGTTTGTAACAAGCGGCGTTCGTCTTGGAACACCAGCCGTTACAACAAGAGGAATGAAAGAGGCTGAAATGGAAAAAATCGCAGAATTTATTGCTCTTGCCGTAACAGAGTTTGAAACAAAAGCTGATTATATAAGAAACGGCGTTGTTGAAATCTGCAAGGGTTTTCCGCTTTATTAAAATTTATTCCTTTTTATTTTATTAAAAAAAGAATGGGTGAAATAACAGTTGCATTTACTGGTATTTCACCCATCATTTTTTATTTATTTTTTAATTCAGCAAGTCCTTTTTGAACAATCTGCTGGACTGTTTCCGCCAGATTAGAAGCTTCAGTTCTGGAAAGTCCGGAAGTTTCTATGGCTGGATGAATAAGAAAATCCACAGTAAAGTTGCCCTGCATATAACCCTTTTCTTCAAAAAGTCTGTAGGTACCCTCGATGGAAATAGGTATAACTGGAACTCCTGGCTTGGTAGCAAGTCTTAAGCTGCCTTTTTTAAACTCCGACATTTCTCCGCCTTTGCTTCTGTGGCCTTCTGGAAATACTACAATGGAAAAACCCTGATTTATAAAACCAATGGCGGTTTCTATAGCTCTTAATGATTCTCTTGGATCCTCCCGGTCAAGCATAACACTTCGAATATTTTGAATCCATTCTCCATAAAAGGGAAGCTTTTTCAGACTGCTTTTAGCAATAAATCCTGTCTGGAACTTATCTAAAACAGCACAGCATACAGGAATATCTCCGTATCCCTGATGATTAGCCACAAAAACTACAGGACCATTTTCTGGAAGATTATCCTTGCCCATAACGTTTATTTTAATGTTTAAATCGTTGACAATACGTTTTCCCCAGGTAGAGGTAGCTTTTAAGATATATTCTTTTTCTTTTTCATAATCCTCAAGTTCTCTGTATTTATATATGTTTTTTTTATGCTTTTTTAACTCTGACAGTGCTGACATAAATTCAACAGCCATAGGTATATTTCGCAAAACTTTCATGTTTAGTTCTCCATTCTGTCAAAAGGCTTAAAAATGAGCCCTAATGACAATAATTGTATCATTTAATAATAACACATAATTAACAAAATATTAATTACTAATTTTCATAAACATATAGTATAATGTTACAAAAGTGGCAGGGAGAATTTATGGAGAAAAATAGAAGATATATTATAATCGGAGCTTTAGTATGTTTCGTTTTTATATTATTTAATGTGATGAACTCAATGGCACAGGGGAAGCCTTTGATTTTTGACACAATAGTAAGAAGTGCAATTATTGGGTGTAGAAATGAGATTCTGAATCCTATTTTAATTCACATAACTTATTTAGGAAATGCAAAAACAATTATTTTATTTTGCACTGTATTATTACTTTATAAAAAAACCAGAATAGAATATGGATTGCCTTTGGCAATTGCGGATTCCTGTTCTGCTACCATACAGACCATTATAAAAGTGATTGTTCACAGACCAAGACCGCCTGTGGAAAACTTCTTAATTTCACAGGGAGGATTCAGTTTCCCTAGCGGACATTCATGTTCAGGCCTTGTGTTTTATGGATTGTTTGCATATTTACTTTTCCACACTGCTGTGGATAAAACTGTGCATAAAGTACTGGGGATATCATTTATAGCACTTTTTTTAGTAATAGGCGTGAGTAGAATTTATATAGGTGTACATTATCCTACCGATGTATTAGGAGGATGGTCTCTGGGACTGGCAATATTAACCACAGCAATTTGGGTTTTAAATAAGCTGGAGAGTAAGAAAAAGAAAGAATCAATACAAGAGGATTAGAATTTTATGATAGACAAAAACAATATTTTGAGGGATGAGGTCATTTTAGTAGATAGTGAGGATAATCCCATAGGAAAAGCCAAAAAAGCAGAAGCTCACAGGAAACCTTTACTTCACAGAGCATTTTCAGTATTTCTGTATCATGAGGATAAAATGTTAATCCAGCAAAGAGCTTTCCATAAATATCATTCGGGGGGTTATGGGCAAACACCTGTTGTTCACACCCTGTGGAAAATAAGTGGATAACTTATGATGCGGAAGAAAGGCTTTTTGAAGAGACTGGCATAAGATGCAAGGTAAAAGAAATATTCTGTTTTGAATATGAGCATCAATTTGATGAAAACCTATATGAACATGAGTATGATCATGTAATGATTGGAGAATTTAACGGAGAGTTTAACTTTAATCCCGATGAAGTAGCAGATATGAGGTGGGTAACTTTTTGTGAAATAGAAAAAGAACTGGGAGAGCGGCCTGAAAAATTTGCGCCATGGTTTGTAATTGCTGCACCCAGAGTTATAGAATATTTGAAAACAAAAAAGTAGGAGGGGAAATAACCGTATTTTTATATGCGGTTATTGCTATTTTTTATAGCATAAGAAAAATTGTTTTAAATATAAGCTTCAATTCTGCAATTTGTCATTGGTATATAAGGATAATGCTGTTATAATAAAGAAAACCTATAAACATAGTAGGATAAATGGGTATTAAGACGATGAATGATAAAAAACAAGGAGAAAGAAAAAAAGATGAAAGAAGAATCTCTTAAAAAATATGAGGAGTTAAAGAATTATTTAAGAAAAATGGGAAGCGTGGCTGTAGCATTTTCCGGCGGGGTAGATTCCACACTGCTGTTATATGCAGCCAAAGAAGCACTGGAAGATAAAGCTGTGGCAATCATTGCTAACTCTTTATTTGTCCCGGAAACAGAATATTGCGAGGCAATAGAATTTGTCAAAAAACATCATATAAAATACGAGGTAATCCAGATGGATGTGCTGTCAGTAGAAGGCATTGTCCAGAATCCTGAAAACAGATGTTATATTTGCAAGAAAGCTATATTTTCTGCAATATTAAAAAAAGGCCATGAAATGGGCATGAAAAAAGTTGCAGAGGGATCAAATATGGATGATACAAAGGATTACAGACCGGGGAAAAAAGCAATAGCAGAACTTTCCGTAGAAAGTCCCCTATTTGCAGTGGGATTGTATAAGGAAGAAATTCGAGAAATCTCCAAAGAATTGGGATTATCTACATGGGACAAGCCTTCACGTGCCTGTCTGGCCTCCAGATTTGTGTACGGAGAAAATCTGACAGAACAGCGGTTAAAAAGAGTTGAACTGGCAGAAGAATATTTAATAGAGTTAGGTTATAACCAGCTTAGGGTAAGGACCCATGGGGATTTAGCCCGTATAGAGGTTGAAGCTTCGGAGTTTAAAAGTATTACGGAAGATAACAGAAGACTGGATATTTATAAAAAATTCGCAGAACTTGGCTTTGATTATGTTACCCTTGACCTGAGGGGATATAAGATGGGCAGCATGAACATAGGCATAGAGTAGTTAGAATACAAATTAAGAAAAGAAAAATCCCAGATTCATGAGAAATATGTTACCGCTAAGAGGGCAGCATATAAGTGAAAAAGGGATTTTTTTATAAAGATTTTTGGGAATTGTTTTCTGCTTAAACCAGTACGCAGCCGGGTTCTCTGTCAAAGAAAATGCTTTTTGAAGTTGTTGAAAGGGGAATTCCGTAGGCAACTCTTACGTCTTCAGGAAATACACCGGTGGCTACAGCAGCTTTTCCGGCTGAATAAAATACCCGGTTATCAATTCTGTTATCACCTGCAATAGATGCGGCAGATCCTACAGCAATGCCCAGATCTGTTATATTAAAAGTACAGTTGGCCCCTGCTTTTCTCATCATTCCACAGTTTTCAAAACCACAGAGCCCGCAGCTTTCAAGACCCAATGGATTATCTTTGATACCAATTAGAACGATGCAATGGCTGTTGTCTACATTTCCAGCATCCCGATTAAAAAATTCTGCACCTGTTTCCTTAGCAATTTTTCTCATGTGACTGGCTAATTTGTCTTTTTCCTCTCCATCAAGAATTATGATTTCAATATTATCCACTCCGCAACCCTTTGGAGCGGTTCTTGCAGCAGCTGCCATTAAATCAGCAACAAAGAAAGCTGCTCTTTTTTCAGCATCAGCACTAGTACATTTCATATGTCACATCCTCCTTTTAAATTTAGTAATATCAGATATAATTATATCATAGGCACCACATTTGAAAAGGTTGTAATTGTGTGAATTTTGGTATAAAATAAAAAGGCTTATGGAAAATAATAGTGACATGTTTTGCCACCAAAATTACAATAAAACATTTGAAAGGTCGTGAAATAATGAAAGAACCAGTCTTGGTTATTATGGCAGCTGGTATGGGCAGTCGGTATGGCGGATTAAAACAGATGGATCCAGTAGGTTCAGGCGGAGAGCTGATAATAGATTTTTCTTTATATGATGCATATCTGGCGGGATTTAAGGAAGTTATCTGTGTTATAAAAAAAGAAATAGAAGAAGATTTTAAAAAGATTATGGAAGGACGTGCTGCAAAACACTTGAATATCCGGTACGCATTTCAAAGTCTTGACGATTTGCCCCAGGGTTATCAGATTCCAGAAGGAAGGGTGAAGCCATGGGGGACATGCCATGCGGTTTTAAGCTGCAGAGATATGATTGATGGGCCTTTTGCGGTAATAAATGCAGATGATTACTATGGACCTGGTGCTTTTCAAAGTATCTATGATTTCCTTGCACATACACAGGATGACAGCAAATACAGATACTGTATGATAGGATATCAGGTAGAAAATACGCTTACGGAAAATGGCACCGTTGCCAGAGGGGTTTGTCAGACTTCAGGAGATGGTTTCTTAAATGAAATCATTGAAAGAACAAAGATAAAATGGATGGAAGATGGCAGCATCGGATTTACAGAGGATGAGGAAAAAACCTGGAACAATATACCGAAAGGCACACCTGTGTCTATGAATTTCTGGGGATTCAACAGAAGTATGATTGATGAAATGGCAGCAAGGTTTCCAAAGTTTTTGGACAAAGCTTTAATAGAAAACCCAATGAAGGGAGAATATTTTCTGCCTCTGGCGGTAGACGATTTAATAAAAGAAGGAGCCGCAACGGTAAAAGTTTTGAAATCAGCGGATAAGTGGTATGGTGTAACCTATAAAGAAGATAAGGAAATGGTTGTAGATGCACTTCAGGCACTGAAAGATAAGGGATTATATCCTGAGAAAATTTGGGCTTAGATATAATAAACATTAAATAAACGGAGGCACTATGGAAAACAAAAAAATAACGAAGGTAATAATGGACTGTGACCCTGGGCATGATGATGCGATAGCACTTTTGCTGGCATCCAGAGCGGATAATATTCAAATTTTAGGAGTAACGACAGTTCAGGGAAACAGTGAAATTAAATATACTGCAAGAAATGCAAGAAGAGTTTTAGATTATGCAGGTGTAACAGATGTAGAGGTATATATGGGATGCCCTAAGCCAATGATGAAAGAGCATTATCGTTTGACTGGTGTTGCTATTCATGGGGAAGACGGATTGGGTGGACCTTATATCCCAGATCCAATTACACCAGTTAAAGAAAAGCATGCAGTAAACTTTATTATAGACACATTAAGAGCTTCAGATGAAAAAATAACTCTTGTTCCAACGGGGCCTTTAACAAATATTGCTACTGCATTTATAATGGCACCAGATATTAAAGAAAAAGTTGAACGTATTATTATCATGGGTGGAGTCGTTTATACAGACGGAAATGTGAACTCTTCAAATGAATTTAATCTATTTTTGGATCCTGAAGCTGCTAAGATTGTTTTTAACAGCGGTTGCGATCTTTATGTAAACACACTGGATGTTACCATGAAAGCAACTTTTGAAAAAGAAGACGTGGAAAGACTTAGAGCGCAGGAAGATAAGGTTTCCGTAATCGTTGCAGAACTTATGGATTTCTTTGGAAACAGCCATGAAGAATTATTTAATTTCTTTACGATTCCACTTCATGATCCAGTTTGTGTTGCAATGCTTATCGATGACAGCTTAGTGGAATATGAACATGTTTGGGCAGACATTTCTACAAAAGACGAACTTACCGCGGGGGAAATTGTAGCAGACATCTGGCATTTAACAGATAAAGCACCAAATTGCCATATTTCCAGAAAAATTGATAGAGAAAAATTTGTAAACATGATTTGTGATCACATGAAAAAACCTTATAAATCAAAAAATGCTTAAGGGAGAAGAAAGGTTATGAAAGTTGAAAAACTAGAACCTTCAGAACAACTTTGCAATATTATGTCACGTATTTATGATTCCAAGCTTACCACAGTTTCTGGAGGAAATTTGTCATTAAAAGATCAGGAAGGCAATATCTGGGTGACACCTTCTGGTGGGGATAAAGGAAGATATGAAGTCAGTGATATTTTAAAGATATTACCAGATGGAAATATAGAAGGAACGAAAAAACCTTCAGTGGAAACAGGAATACATCGATCTATTCTTGCGGACAGACCTGAATTTAAGGCTGTTGTTCACGCACATCCTGCGGGGTTAGTCGCTATCAGTCTTCTTAGAGAGTTGCCTGAAACTATGATTATACCACAGGTTGCCAATTCTGTTAAAAATATTAGGTTGGCGGCTTACGGATGTCCTGGCAGTGAAGAACTCAGAAGAAATGTAGCTGAAGAATTTAAGGATAACCAGCAGACAAACGTTGCGATACTAGAAAATCATGGAGCCTTTGTTGCTAGCCAAATCGGGCTGCGAGATGCTTTTGGTATTTTTAAAGATTTAGATTTTAGTATCAGGATACAGGCTAAGGCCCAAACTATTGGGGGAAAACGCCCAAACCTTATTTCTAAGGAGCAACTCGAACATTACAACAACGCTTTATTGCCTAAAGTTGAAACGTTTAACCAAGTTGAAATTTCTGAACAGGAAATGCGGCTAAGAGAGCAGATTTGCGATTTCTGTGACAGGGCATATCGAAGAGATTTGTTTACTCAAAATATAGGGGTAATTTCTGCCCGATTAAATGACGACAGTTTTTTAATTACAGAAAGCGGAGCTGACAATGCACAGCTGACGGTGAATGAGGTTGTTAAGGTTCAAGGAATGACAGTAGAAGCGGGAAAAGTTCCATCTAAAAGCTTTATGTTGCATAAAATAATTTACGATGAAAATCCCAACATAAATGCCATAATAATGGCAGCCCCAGAAGATGCGATGGTATTTGCCATAACAGATTTGGAATATGATTTAAAAACTATTCCAGAATGTTATATTGTATTGCGAGAAGATATAGCAAAATTTCCTTTTGGCGCTACAATTGATAAACAGATGGAACTGGCACAGTATTTTAAGCAAAAATCTCCGGTGGCAATAATTGAGAATGACTGCTATATCTGTACAGGTAATAGTATTTTTAATGCATTTGATAAACTTGAGGTAGTTGAATTCAGTGCTGCTGCCGTTATAAATGCAAGATTGCTGGGCGGTCACTTAAAACCAATAAATAAGAGTCAGGTAAAAGAAATTAAAGACAAATTTAACATATTTTAATTTAAGTTGAAACTAATGTATAAAAAGTATAAAATCATAATTACCGCTTTTTGTTAATTGTAAATTAACAAAAAGCGACAATTAAATAATGTGCTTTAGGGTGAATCCCTAAGAGGAGGAAAAAATGAAAAAAATTCTTAGCTTATTATTAGTAACTGCATTGATAATGACATCATTGGCTGGTTGTGGCAGCAAGGCTCCTGAAAAATCTGCTAAAGATAGTAAAGCATTAAAAGTTGAGTGTCTGTTAAATGGTAACTTAGGAGACAAATCATTCTTCGATTCAGCAAATAATGGTATGAAACTTATTAAAGAACAGCTTGGTTGTGAAACAAAAGTTGTTGAAATGGGTTTTGATAACACAGTTTGGGAATCAGACCTTTATGAAGCTTGTGAGTCTGATTATGATGTAATTATTGTTGGTACATACCAGATGCAGGAATTACTTCAGAAAGTTGCCCCAGAATATCCAGATAAGAAGTTTATTATCTTCGATTCAGAAGTAAAGGCTGATAATGTATATTCAATCACATTTAAGCAGAATGAAATGATGTATCTTGCAGGTGCATTAGCAGCTACATTAGCACAGGATAAAGAAAAGACAAATGGATCAGGTGTTATTTCAGCAGTATCTGCTATGGATATTCCTGTATTAAACGATTTCTTAGTTGGTTATATCCAGGGAGCTACAGAAACTGTTCCAGGAACTAAGGTAATTACATCAACAATTGGAGATTTTTCTGATACAGCAAGAGCGAAAGAATTGGCAACAGCCCAGATTAATGCTGGATCAGCAGTAGTATTCCATTGTGCAGCTCAGGCGGGGCTTGGTGTTATAGATGCATGTAAAGATAAAAATACATTAGCAATTGGCGTAGATGCTGACCAGGCTATGGCATTACAGAAAGACGATCCAAAAGCAAGCAAGATTATCGTTACTTCAGCAATGAAGAATATTGACCAGGTTCTATTGAGAGCGATTAAAAAGCATATGGACGGAACTCTTCCTTATGGAAAAACTGAAGCGTTAGGTATGGCAGACAATGCTGTTAGCCTTGCTGATAACGAAGTTTTCAGAAGTATTGTTCCAAAGGAAACTATTGATATGATGGCTGGATTAGAAAAGAAGATTCAGAGTGGCGACATAAAGGTAAAGAGTGCGTTTGATATGTCAACAAAAGAAATAGCTGATTTAAAGGCATCAGTTGCACTGCAATAATTAATAAAATTATTAGATGAGGCTGCTTTTGAGGACTATGGATTGGTTAGGCTTAGAAAGCAGCTTCGTTGTTGTATAAGAGGAAAAATATATGGCTGAATTATTGGAAATGAGAGAAATTTCTAAGGTATATGGTAATGGCGTTTATGCTAATCAAAGAATAAGTTTCTCCATTAGAAAAGGTGAAATTCATGCTCTGGTAGGAGAAAATGGAGCAGGAAAAAGTACTCTAATGAAAATTTTATTTGGTCTTGAAAAGCCAGATCACGGTGAGCTTATATTAGAGGGAGAAACACAAAACTTTCAATCACCCCAGGATGCAATGGCAAAAGGAATCGGGATGGTACATCAGCATTTTATGCTGGTGGAATCATTTAGTGTACGGGAAAATATCGCGCTTGGTTATGAACCCGTTAAAAACGGGTTTATTGACAAAAAACAAGCTAACGAGAAAGTTTTAGAGCTTTCTAAAAAATTTAATATGAAAATTAATCCAGATAGCATAGTAAGAGAATTACCGGTAGGATTAAAGCAAAAGGTGGAAATATTAAAAGCACTTTACAGAGGTGCAAAAATTTTAATATTAGATGAACCTACAGCAGTTTTAACCCCACAGGAAACAACTGAACTTTTTACACAGCTAAAACATTTAAAAGATCAGGGCTTTACGGTTATCTTCATTACACATAAATTAAGAGAAGTAAAAGAAATTTCAGATAGAATCAGTGTTATGAGATCAGGCAAGATGATCACCACGGTAAATACTGTGGATGTATCTGAAGCTGAGATTTCAGCCCTTATGATGGGAACTCAGTATTCTTCAGTATTAGAAAAATCACCTGCCAAACCCACAGAATGTATATTGCAAGTAGACAATATAAAACATGTGGACTCGGATAAAAAAGCGGTGGTGGATGGAATATCATTTACTGTAAGAGCAGGCGAAATTATGGGTATTGCAGGAGTTGAAGGCAATGGACAAAATGAGCTGGTTGAGCTTATAACAAATCTTAGGAAGCTTGACAGCGGTAAAATCACCATGTTTGATACAGACACAAAGGGCAAACATATTAGAAAGCTTAGAGAATTGGGATTAGCTTACATTCCGAGTGACAGAATGACTTTGGGTATTACAAAGCAGCTGTCTATTGAGGATAATCTTATCACAACTAAGTTAAAGTCGCCAGACATTTATAATAAGTTTAAACTTTTAAATCCAAAAGCGATTAGAAAATTAAGCCAGAAATTAGTAAAAGAGTATTTAATAAAATGCAAGTCTCCATTAACAGAAGTTGAAATGCTTTCAGGTGGTAACATGCAGAAGGTTGTAGTTGCAAGAGAATTTACACAAGAAAACGTTAAACTTATAATCGCTGAACAACCAACAAGAGGTATTGATGTTGGTGCTGCTAAATTTATACATGAGAAGCTTGTTGAGCTTAGAGATGCAGGATGTGCAGTATTGTTAATTTCTGCGGATTTAGAGGAATTATATAAACTATCAGATTCAATACTAGTTATTTATGACGGCAAATTGTCAGCATACTTCCAAGATCCTTCAAAGATTAGTGAGCAGGAACTTGGTAAATATATGCTTGGTGTAGAAACTCAGTCTGATGAAGAAATAAGGAGGGCTTGTCATGCGTGAGAAATTGCAGAATAAAAATTTGTGGTTCTCCTCAGCTACAACTATTTTAGCAGTTGTAATTTCACTGCTTATCGCATTTATTTTAATTATGATTTTCAGTGATAATCCAGGAGCGTCTATTTCAGACCTGCTAACAGGTCCATTTTCATCCAAAAGAAACCTTGGAAATGTTATATCTATGGCCTCGACCTTCACTTTTACAGGGGTTGCCATTTGTATTATGTTTCAGGCATCATTATTTAATGTTGCAGCAGAAGGAGCTTTTTTCCTTGGTGCTATGTTCGCAGCAGCGGCTGCAACTCTTTGGAACATTCCAGTTGGGCTTGCACTAGTTGTACCTATGGTAATTGGGGCAGTAACAGGAGCAATCATTTGTTTTATACCAGGAATACTAAAGGCTAAATTTAATGCGGATGAACTTGTGTCATCACTTATG
Source organism: Aminipila terrae (assembly GCF_010120715.1). Lineage (NCBI taxonomy): Bacteria > Bacillati > Bacillota > Clostridia > Peptostreptococcales > Anaerovoracaceae > Aminipila > Aminipila terrae. The sequence goes on along the minus strand of NZ_CP047591.1, from coordinate 1,538,144 downwards.
CTTAACTATATCGTTCTTTACCTGGGGCTATACTTACTTAATACATATATTAGAGATCCGCAGTTTGGCGCATTAGCTTCATATCAGCTTCCAGCAGCATCAAAGATTTCTAATCTTATACAAGGGACGTCGGTTAACAATGGAATTATAATTGCTATAATTTTAGTAATTATAAGCTATGTATTTTTATATAGAACTAAAACTGGCTATTCGGTTAGAGTTCTTGGACAAAATAAGGATTATGCCAATTACTCAGGAATTAAGGTAGCAAAAGTTATCGTTATTTCCCAGTTAGCAGGTGGTGCTGTAGCTGGACTTGGCGGGGCTGTTGAAGTAATGGGTATGTACGGACGTTTTCAATGGACTTCACTTCCAGGGTATGGATGGGACGGAGTAATCGTTGCAATTTTAGCGGGAAATAAACCTCAGATTGTACCTGTTGCAGCAATATTCTTAGCATATTTACGAATAGGTGCAAATGTAATGGCTCGTTCAGGAGATGTTCCATCAGAACTTATAACGGTTATACAGGCAGTAATGATTATTCTTGTAACGGCTTCTGCGCTGTTAAGTCATATAAAGAAAAAGATTATAATAAAGGAGGCGCTTTCAGATGGACAAAATAGTTGATGTAATCTTCTCAATCGCTTTCCTTGATTCAGTTATTAGGGTTACCACTCCAATTTTATTTGCAACAATGGCGATACTTGTTTCAGACAGGGCAGGTGTTTTGAACATTGGAGTAGAAGGAACAATGTTAGTTTCTGCTTTGGCGGGAGTTATAGGAAGTGCATTCACACAGAATGCATGGTTAGGATTATTAATTGCCATACTAACAGGAATGGCGTATTCCGGAATATTAGCAGTTTGTCACTTAAAACTTGGAACAGATGTATTTTTATCTGCTATAGCTTTAAATTTAATGGCAAGTGGTCTGACGGTGTTTGTTCTTTATCTGCTTACGGGGGATAAAGGTGTTTCAACAAAATTACCAAGTAAAGTAATTCCAAATGTACATATTCCTGTTATCAAGGATATCCCTGTATTAGGAGATATTTTATCTGGGCAGAATGCGCTTACTTATATTGCAATAATCACACTGATATTGCTCAGCATATTTTTGTATAAAACTCGTACAGGTACTTATATTCGTGCGGCTGGAGAATTGCCTCAGGCAGTTGAAACAGCCGGGGTTTCAGTAAAGAAAATTCGTATGCTTGCCTTACTTCTTTCCGGAGCTATTGCCGGTATGGGTGGAGCATTTATGTCCATGGGTTATTTATCCATGTTCACAAAGGATATGGTGGCAGGAAGAGGCTTTATTGCTTTAGCAGCAGAAGCTATGGGAAGAGGGCTTCCAGGGTTATCCTTGCTTTCTTCATTATTGTTTGGATTTGCAGATGCACTAGCCAGTAGTTTACAGATTTTTAATATACCAAGCCAATTGACTAGATTGGTACCATATCTTTTGACGATAGTTGCATTGACCATATATGCTGCAGGCGAACAGAAAAAGAGAAAGAAGCTATAACTAAGAGAAAAGTCGGAATAGGAGAACGATATGAAAATATTAAATTTTGGTTCTTTGAATATAGACTGGGTTTACAATGTGGATCATTTTGTTAAACCAGGAGAGACCCTTTCTGCCTTATCTGTTGACAGATTCTGTGGGGGCAAGGGTTTAAATCAGTCGGTGGCATTATCTAAGGCGGGTGCATCAGTTTTTCATGGAGGAGGCATTGGCAGTGATGGAAGGTTTTTGAGAGAACGCCTTTTAGAAAGCAAAGTTGATGTTACTTATGTGAAAGAATTTGATGTGCCAACGGGCAATGCTTTTATACAGGTAGATAAAACAGGGCAGAATTGCATTGTACTTTTCGGTGGAGCAAATCAGGAAATTACCCGAGAATATGCAAAGGAAGTAATAAAAAACTTTCAAGAGGGAGATATTCTGGTTCTTCAAAATGAAATCAGTGCCTTGAATGACATTGTGGAGCTGGCTTATGAGAATGGATTACAAATTGTTTTAAATCCAAGCCCCATGAATGAAAAGATTTTAGAACTTGATTTAAATAAAATAACTTATTTTATGATGAATGAAATAGAAGGTGAAGCTATTACAGGAAGCAGTGAACCGGATATTATTCTTGATAAAATGATAGAGAAATACCCTGAAAGTAAAGTTGTTTTGACTTTAGGAGATAAAGGGGCAAGATATGCAGAAGGCAGTAAGCGTATTGCCTGTGGCAGTTACGAAGTGAAAGCGGTAGACACAACCAGCGCCGGAGATACTTTTACGGGATATTTTATAGCTGCATTAGCGGAAAACATGGAAATACAAAAGGCTATGGACAGAGCTTCAAAAGCAGCAGCACTGGCAGTATCTGTAAAAGGCGCTTCAAATTCCATCCCACTTCCCGAAGAAGTGGATGCATGCAGGCTTGTTTTAAAAAAATAATTTATATTTTCCTTGCATTATCAAAAAAATATAGTATAATTAAATGGCATGAAATTTGTGGGACTATTTATTTTGAGTCCGATTGGCAAAAGATTGCTCTCTGTGCGGGCACAAGGCCTGCACCATTTAGTCCATAGGGAGGTGAAAAAGAAATGACAAATTATGAAGTTATGTTCATTATCGACCCAACTGTAGAAGATGCAAGAAAGGATGCTGTTGTAGCAACAGTACAGGAAATCATTGCAGCTGACGGTGAAGTTGGTAAGGTTGATGTTTGGGGTATGAGAAAGCTTGCTTATCCAATCCAGAAGAAGAATGAAGGATACTACGTAGTAGTGGAATTTAAAGCAGGACATGATTTACCAAAGGAATTAGACAGAAGACTTAGAATTTCAGACGCAGTAATGAGACATCTTATCGTAAACAAGGATGAGAAATAGGGGGTAACAAATGAATAGTGTAGTTCTTATTGGAAGACTTACTAGAGACCCTGAAGTTAGATATACTCCTAGTACACAGATGGCTGTTGCTACTTTTACATTAGCAATTGACAGGCCAACTGGTCAGGGAAAAGAAAAACAGACTGACTTCCCAAGAGTAACCGTATTTGGAAAACAAGCTGAAAACTGTGAGAGATTTCTTACAAAAGGCAGACTTGTTGGAGTTCAGGGAAGGATTCAGACTGGCAGCTACAAGAATAAAGATGGTGCAACTGTTTACACCACTGATGTTGTAGCAAACAATGTGGAATTTCTGGAATGGGGAGACAGAGGTGGAGATGGCGCCAGAGCAGGTGCATCAGTGCCTACCGGCTTCCAGGAAATGGACGAACCATCTATTCCGGAAGGATTTTCATCACTTGATGATGACGATATTCCATTTTAAACAAACCTTAATGAAAGGAGCGTAATCGCTATGATGGATAAAAGACGTGGCGGCATGAGAAGAAAGAAAGTATGTCAGTTCTGTGCCGATAAAACTGAAGCAATAGATTACAAGGATGTAGACAAACTAAAGAAGTATGTTACTGAAAGAGGTAAGATCCTTCCTAAGAGAATCACAGGTACTTGTGCTATACATCAAAGAGAAGTTACTAAGGCTATCAAGAGAGCAAGAATTGTTGCTTTACTGCCTTATGTTGCTGACTAATATAACATTAAAGTTGAAACCGGGTCTTATTTGACTCGGTTTTTTTGTACAATAAGTCACCTTGGTTTTGTTTTATACAAAAATAGTCTGGCATAGGGAGCAGCAGAGTCACTTTTTTTGTAATGTTTGAAATATAAATTGCTTTATGATATAATTAACAGGTTAAAATAGTAGGGAGAATTGGATGTATACATTAATTATATTTTCGGTACTGGTGTTTTTACCATTACCATTGATGGCCTCAGCCGCCAGAAAAACGAAGAATGGCTATAAAGCTATATTTGAAGGAGTCCTTGGTGTTGCTACAGCTATGATGCTGATGTTTATTATGGCTTCTGTTACGGGTCATCCAGTGGGACAAGCAATCGCATCAGATTTGCAGTCCTTTTGTGAAACTGCAGCAGGCAATAATCAAATAGTTACAATGCTGGGTATGGAAACAATCCCTTTCAGTGAGAGGGTCAGCACTCTTACCAAAGTTTATACCTATGCAATAAATGCTTTACCGGCAACCATACTGGTATGGTCTACTATTATTGCATATTTTGAATATATTGTTATTAGTAAAATAAGCAGCAAGTCCAAATATCCCCTTCCGGAACTTGGGAAGCTTAAAGATTTTAGCATGCCCAAAAAAGCATTATGGGGATGGATATTAATTTATCTTATGACTTTAGCAGTTTCGCTGACTGGATTTATGCATAGTAATGTTTTGCAGATAAATATACAGGTATTATTCCAGTTTGTCTTCCAGATTCAGGGCCTGGCTGTGGTATTTTATTTTTGCGCATTAAGAAAATGGCCAAAAACCGTTGCCGTTATATTGTGTTTACTTTTTTTACCAACAGCCATAGGACAAATGCTGTTGTGCATGATAGGGTTCTTAGACTTAGGGTTCGGATTGCGAAAAATACTAACCAGGCGTTAGTATAAGCTATCTGATTAGTAATGAGTGAAAAGAGGAAATAAAATGGATGAAAATAGCCAAGAAAAAGTCACTACTGAGAAGAGAATAGAGAAATTACTTTCTGCATATGTACCACTTCCAATGTGCATTATTAACGCACAGGGAAAAGTAACAAGAGCCAGCAATAAAATTGACGAAGTGTTTAAATATGATGGGATAAAAGATGCAGATATATTTGCCCTTACAGGGATAAAACATGGAGAATTTTTTTCTGAGGGGGTAAATGAAAAGTTTCTTACCCTTTCCAGAAATGACAGGATTTTCAGAATTCAGGTGGGTTATATTGGAAATGGAGAAAAGAAACGTGCCATAATTTACTTTTATGATATTACTAACTATGAAACACTAAAAAATATGTATAACGACGAACGTATCTGCATGGCTACTATAAATGTGGATAATTATGATGAACTTACATCCAGTACCTCTGAGGAAAAGCGTCTGGCTTTAAGTACAGATATTGATAAAGCCGTGAGACAATGGGCGGCAAGAGGAAATGCATCCATAACAAGGTACAAGGAAAGTATGTACTTTATGGTATTTGAAAATGCATATCTGGATAAAATTGTTGAAAATAAGTTTGCCATTCTTGATGATATCAGAGCCATAGAGACCGAAGCGGATTTTCCTGTGACTTTGAGCATTGGCATTGGAGCCGGCGGCAAACATCCCGTTCAGATTGATCAGTATGCTGTTGCAGCACTGGATCTTGCACTGGGCCGTGGGGGTGACCAGGCCGTTGTGAAAAAAGGTGCTAAGATTGAATATTACGGCGGAAAGATGCAGACTGTTGAAAAAGGAAACAAAGGAAAATCAAGGATTATAGCTCATGCTATCAGACAGTTGGTGGATCAGTCCTCTAAAGTTATTATAATGGGCCACCGGAACCCAGATATGGATTCCTTCGGTTCTGCACTGGGGATTTTCAGAATTGTGGCAAATAGAAATAAAGACTCCTATATTGTGATAAATAATTATTTTGAAACACTGGCAGAAATATATAATCAGGCGAAAGACACAGAGATTTATCATTTTATTAATAGCGAAAAAGCCATTTCTATGATGGATAAAGACACGCTTTTAATTGTACTTGATACCCACAGACCTAGTCTGACAGAGTGTAAAGAACTGTTGAGCTTAACTGAAAAAATCGTTGTGATAGATCATCATCGTAAAGCAGAAGAATACATTGAAAATGCTACGTTGTACTACATGGAACCTTATGCATCTTCCACATCGGAACTGGTAACAGAAATTTTACAGTATTCTGGGGACAAAAAGAATGTGGCAAAACTGGAAGTTGAAGGACTTCTTGCAGGTATATCCATGGATACCAACAGATTTGCAGTAAAAACCGGCGTGAGAACTTTTGAAGCAGCATCCTGGCTGAGACGTTCCGGGGCAGATACCACTACAGTAAAAAGATTTTTCCAGACAGATGCTGAGGCCTTTAAAATTAAAGCGAAGTGCATCGCAGAGGCGGAGATAAAAGAAAATGGAATAGCGTATTCCGTAAGTCATGGGCATCATCCCGATATTCAGGTAATAAATTCCCAGGCGGCAGACGAGCTGCTGTCTGTTAAAAATGTTCGTGCCAGCTTTGTTGCAGGCAGAGACGAAAAAGGGACTACAGTAATCAGTGCACGTTCCCTGGGAGAAATGAACATGCAGACCATTATGGAAAAGCTGGGTGGCGGAGGCCACCTGACCACAGCAGGAGCTCAAGTTGAATGTACACCGGAAGAGGCTCTACAGAAGATCGAAGAGATTGTAAACTCACTTGAAGTGAAACCTGTTAAAAACAAGGAGGAAAAGTAAGATGATTGTTATATTATTAAAGGATGTAAAAGGCTCCGGAAAAGCGGGAGATGTGGTTAAAGTAAGTGACGGTTACGCAAGAAATATGCTGATACCAAAAGGACTTGCAAAAGAAGCCACAGAAGGTAATGTGAGAAGTCTGGAAAAGCAGAAGGCTATTGCTGCAGAAAAGAAAGAAGAAGAAAAAGCGGCAGCACAGAAACTGGCAGACAAATTGAAAGAGCTGACCGTCTCCATCGTAACAAAAGGCGGAGATGGAGGAAGATTATTTGGTTCCGTTACTTCTAAGGATATTTCAGAAGCATTAAACAAACAGCATAAAATTAATATTGATAAGAAAAAATTTGTTCTGGACAGTCCAATAAAAACAACCGGAGAGTTTTCAGTAGATGTGAAACTTTATCCAGAGGTAACAGGTGCTGTAAAAGTTAATGTTTCAGTTTAGGTGGATTAAATGTTAGATAGAATACCTCCTCACAATGATGATGCCGAAAAATCTGTACTAGGTGCAGCTATGCTGGATAAAGATGCTCTTTTTGACATAATTGAAGCAGTAAAAGCTGAGGATTTTTATAGTGAAATGCACAAAGAAATATTTCATGCAATAGTCGAACTCTGCAGAAAAAATGAGCCGGTAGATGCCCTTACTGTGGCAGAAGAACTGAAAAGAAGAAAGGCCCTGGAAATGGTAGGGGGGCGTGCCTATGTCCTGTCTCTCTCAAGTGGCGTTCCATCTACAGCCAATGCTGTCCAGTATGCAAAGATAGTTGCAGAAAAAGCTGTTCTGAGAAATCTTATTAAAACGGCTAATGACATCGTTGAAGAAAGTTATCAGGAAAAAATGGAACCTGAGGCTGTTCTTGATCATGCGGAAAGAGGGATTTTCGAAATTGCCCAGAAGAGGCAAAACAAAGACTATGCAGCATTACAGGATGTATTGCTGTCCAATATGGAAATGATAGATGAAATATCCAGGCTGGAGGGTAACGTCACAGGAATACCTACAGGCTTTATTGATCTGGATGCAAAAACAGCCGGTTTTCAGCGTTCCAATCTGATTATTCTTGCTGCAAGACCTGCTATGGGAAAGACGGCTTTTGCTTTGAATGTAGCCCTTCAGGCGGCTATAAAGGGTAATGCCACTGTCTTGGTTTTCAGTTTGGAAATGGGTAAAGAAGAGCTTGGGCAGAGACTTTTATCTATGGAATCCCGTATTGAAATGCAAAAATTAAAAACGGGGCAGCTGGAACGAAAGGATTGGGAGGATATCAATCTTGGATTAGATGCCCTTTCAAAAGCAAATATTTTCATAGATGATACACCAGGCATTTCTATTATGGAAATGAAGAATAAATGCCGTCGTCTAAAAGCTGAAAAAGGCCTTGATATGATTGTGGTGGACTATCTTCAGCTTATGAATTATGAAGGAAGAAATGAAAGCAGACAGCAGGAAATTTCTGCACTTTCCAGGTATCTGAAGTTACTGGCAAGAGAAATGGACTGCCCTGTTATTTTGCTTTCACAGCTTTCTCGTGCGCCAGAACAGAGAACAGACCACAGGCCCATACTTTCAGACCTTAGGGAATCTGGTTCTATTGAGCAGGATGCAGATATTGTAATTTTCTTATACAGGGATGATTATTACAATCCGGAAACGGACAAGCCAGGTGTCTGTGAAGTTATTATTGCAAAACAGAGAAGTGGTCCTACCGGAACGGTTGAACTGACATGGCTTGGCAAGTATACAAGATTTGTGGATAAAAGTAATATCAGATAGTTAATAAATGAATGGAAAAGGTAAGATGCAGGATAATTTTATTAAAAAGAAAGCAAATGAACTCTACCTTTTAGATACTAACGTTGAAAACGTCTTTATAAGTGAATACATGGCGGGAGCTCCTGCGGAATATGTAAAGGTTTATCTCTTTGCCCTTATGTATGCCGGGCGGGGCATTATATGGATAATGAGACCATAGCAAAACAGCTTGCCATGGCCGATGAAGACATATTGAAGGCCTGGTCTTACTGGGAGACTCTTGGGGTGATTGAAAAGCATTTTGATGATCCTAAAGACAGGTTTAATTATGGGGTAGAGTTTATTAATTTAAAAGAGCTGTTATATGGAAAACAGACGAAAAAAAGTAAAGAGAAAAAGTCCGGGAAGGATGTAAACAGTAAATTAGTAGATGTGGATGTAAGGGAAATGTATAGTGCTATTGAAAAGATAACTGGCAGGCTGCTGGGTGGCAAAGAGCCTATGGCTATACTTTCCTGGATTGAAGACTTTGGTGCAGAACCGGAGATGATAGTTTATGCATATTCCTACTGCAAGAACACACGGAAGAAGGATTCTTCCAATTATGTGGGAACTGTAGTGAAAGAATGGGCAGAAAGAAATCTACATACAAAAGAAGAGATAGAAGCGTATTTGCAGGAAGTAGATAATAAACATTATCTTTATAAGCGTGTTATGAAAGCGCTTGGGTTTAATAGAAATGCTACAGAGCAGGAAAAACATCTGATGGATTCCTGGTTTGGAGAAATGGAGTACAAGCTGGATAAGGTGCTTGAAGCCTGCGGTAAAACCAGTGGGATTTCAAATCCAAATATTAATTATGTAAATAAAATCCTAAAAAACTGGCGGGAAGAAAGCGGAAGTGGCCCGTCAAATGGAAGATTATCTGAAAAGCCAGGGGAGGCAAGTCTGTCAATGCTGGAACAGTGCTCCGTTATTATGATATGATCAGAGAAAAAGCTGAGGCTGAAGCATCTGCAAGACGCCAGCAGGTATATGAGAAACTGCCTGAAATAAAGCAGATAGATGAAGAAGTAAGAGAATTAGGTATGAGACTTTCAAGAATAATGGTTTCTGGAGCAGACAATGCCAAAGAACAGCTTGGAAGGTTTAGGATTAAGATTGATGCTTTAGGTGAAGAAAAAGCCTTTAAGCTTACAGAAAATAATTTCCCTGTGGACTATATGGAAATCCGGTATAAATGTGATAAATGTAAGGACACGGGAACGAATGATATGGGGGAACGTTGCAGCTGTTTTAATGAACGGCTTAGCGAAGCAGAAATATGGCAAAATTCTTCAAAGAAGATTTAAATAAATCGCAGAAAAAGAATAGTAAGGGTAAAAATAAACCAGGAGAGCTTATAGCAGATTTAAACAATCTGGGAAAAAGCAAAGACGATGAATTTTTAAAGGGATTTCCAAAGACCCCCGCAGAGATTGCCAGGGAAGAGGAAGAAGCTCGTGCCAGAGCTGCAGCGGAAGCCAGAGCTGCAGCAGAAGCGGCGAGACTGCAGGAAGAAGAAAACAGGAAAGCTTTGCAGGAAGCCGAAGCACAGGCTGCCAGCCTGAAAGAGCAGGAAGAATTAAAGGCAGTACAGGCTGCAATAGACCTACAAAGTGGCCAGGTCAAGAAGAAAATAGAAAAGCTGGAAACACGAAAAAATACACTTCTGGATAAAGTCATAGACTCCATTGCCTATATTGAACACGGCATAGGCGGCTTCTGCATAGAATTTTGCCAGACCATTATGCATTTAGGAAACTGTATGCAATGGGCAATAGTGGATTCAGCACTTTCAGTGGTCAACGGTTTAAAAACTGTCAAAAAAACTCTTGGGAACAAAATTAATGTTTATTACAGTGAGAACCCTGACAAACGATGGAAAAGGCATCAGAAAAACCGAAAACTGATGAGACAGTTTATCCAGACCAAAAATAATCTGATTGCAAAGGAAAAAGCTGCATCTGCTAGAATGGTCCGCTTTATTAATCATGTGGATCGAAAGAATGAACAATTGGCAGATAAGACAACGGTAATCGTTGCAAAAGGTAACCGGAAATTCAATTTTGCCAGAGAATGGGCAGAGATAAATAAGCGTAAGCTGTTATTACATTTTAGCGTGCTTATTGTCATCGCTATTTGTGGCGTTGCAGTCTTTAACTACTGTACGGCATATGAATATTCCTACAATGGCAGAGTTTTAGGAATGGTAAAAAAACAGGAAGACGTATTAAAGATTGTTGATATAGTAAGTACACAGCTTTCAAAAGAACATAATGCAGAAATCAATATCGATAAGAACCAGGATATAAAATTTAAGAGGGTGCTGGCCATAAATGAAGACATTGATGACACAGAAGAAGTACTTAAAAGGCTGACTTATATGAAAAACATGAATGCCAAAGCTTATGGCATTTATATAGATGATATAAGAGTTGCTATCGTAGATAGTAAGGAAACAGCTAAAAGCATATTGAAAAACATAAAATCTACATATCTGGTATCAACAGGAGATGTAGAATATGAAAAGGTTGGTTTTAAACAAAAAATCCAGATTAAACAGATTGACACCAAGCTGGGAAGAATCCAGAATGTTGACACTGTTATGCAAAAACTCATGACTGGGGCAGTTTCCAATCAGGTGCACATTGTTGTACCGGGAGATACACTCTCAGGAATAGCAGAAACCTATAACATGTCAACCAGTGAACTGAGGGCAGCTAATCCGGATATTAATCCGGAAAAGTTAAATATCGGACAGGAGATTATTCTTACAAAACCTGCACCAATGCTTACTATTAAAACCGTAGAAGTAGCAACGTATCCGGAACCGATTCCTTATGAGACGGAATACAAGGATACAGATGCTTTATATAAAGGAGAGAACAATACAGAAGTGCAGGGAGTTACAGGCACCCGTTCTGTTACAGCTCGAATCACCAGGGAAAACGGTGTTCAGGTTGCTGCTGTTGTTTTATCTTCTGATACGGTTTCACAACCAGTTACAGAGGTAATTCTCCGAGGGACCAAAGAGCGTCCATCCACAGTTGGCACAGGAAATCTGAAATATCCTGTATCTGGTTTCAGGCTCACTTCCAAATTCGGACCAAGATGGGGCAGAATGCATTATGGTTTGGATTTGGCATGCCCAGTGGGAACCAGAGTCAGTGCTGCTGATGGCGGTACTGTAATATTTGCAGGATACAGCGGATCTTATGGTTATGTTGTAAAAATAGATCATGGAAATGGTATGGTTACTTTCTATGCGCACTGCAGCAAGCTAATTGTAAAAAGAGGCGATAAAGTTTATCAGGGACAGCAAATAGCACTTTCAGGGAATACTGGAAGAAGTACGGGGCCACATTGTCACTTCCAGGTAAATATAAATGGTGTGCCAAAAAATCCGTTTGGTTATCTGTAGGAGGAAAAACAGTATGGAAGATGAAGAAGTTATTGTAATTGGTATTGCTGGTGGCACAGGAAGTGGAAAAAGCACACTGATAAATAAAATTAAAGAAGAATTTAATGATGATATTACAGTAATTTCCCATGATTTTTACTATAAGGAGCATAGCAATATGCCTTTTAAAGACAGGTCCCTTTTAAACTATGATCATCCCGATGCTTTTGACACAGATTTAATGATAGAACATATCAAGTTGTTAAAGGACAGAAAAGAGGCCTGGTGTCCCGTGTATGATTTTACCATTCACAACCGTGTGTCTGAAAAATTAGTTTTAAATCCATCAAAAGTTGTGGTGGTAGAAGGTATCCTGATTTTTGAAAACAAAGAACTTTTAAATTTACTGGATATAAAAGTCTTTGTAGACACAGATGCGGACGTACGAATTATCCGTCGTATATTAAGGGATGTAAAGGAACGGGGCAGAAGCCTTGATTCAGTTGTGACACAATACCTTACCACAGTTAAACCCATGCACGAGCAATTTGTGGAACCCAGTAAAAAGTATGCTGATATCATAATTCCTGAAGGGGGATTTAATACAGTGGCATTGCAGATGCTCAATCAAAGAATACATGCATTGTTAGATTAGAATTAATAAAAAAGACCTGAGAAAGAAAACTCAGGTCTTTTTTTAAAGGTATTGATATACTTTTCTATATTTAATCAGGAAAAATAAGCTCATAAGCATAGACAATCCTTCAGAAATTGTGACCGCAATCCAGGCCCCTTTTATACCTATAAGAGGCGGCAGCAGGAGCAAGCCCGCAGAAAGAAACAGAAAAGTCCTTAAAAATGAAATAACAGCAGAGATTTTCCCATTGGAAAAAGCCGTGAACAAAGCCGATGAAAATATATTAAATCCTGAAAATAAAAAAGATATATTATAAAGCATAAAGCCACTCATGGCTAATTTATATACATGTGCATTGTTGTGGGCAAAAATTCCGGTCAGGTAAGGAGCGCACAGTATAGAAACAATGTATATTATAGTGGAGGTGGCCAATACAAAGGAGATACAGTATTTAAATAATTTTTTTATCTGTTCAATGTTCTGACTTCCATAATTATAGCTTATCACAGGGGAAACACCCATAGAAAAACCCAGCAACGCTGCTTTCAGTAGAAAATCCACGTAAAGTAAAATAGTGATTGCAGCAACACCGTCTTCTCCAATATATTTCATCATGATAAGATTATATAAAAAGGTTATTACTGCATTGGAAAATTCTGTAACCATCTCAGAAGAGCCATTTCCACAGCCATGAAGCAGCACAGGCATGTGAATCTTTGTTTTTACAAAATATAAAGACCCCTTTCTGTTAAAAGAAAAATATAGTATTCCCACTGTAGAAGGAATTAAAATACCCAGCCCTGTTGCCAAAGCAGCTCCACTTATGCCCATGTTTAAGGGAACAATGAAAACGTAATCCAGAATAATATTCAGGCACCCTCCTGCGATAGTAAGGCCAAAACCGAGGTGGGGATTGCCAGCTGTTATAAACAGATACTGAAAAATCATTTGTAATATAGCAGGAGTTGTAAAAAGCAGCAGGGTAAAAGCATAGTCATAACAGTAATTCATTAACACATTGTTTGCACCCAGGAATATAAGTAGCGGTTTCATAAATATACCACCGATAATGGTCATTATTAATCCTAAAGCAATTCCTGTATATACAATCAGGCTGAAATTTTCTTTTGCTTCCTGAAATTTAGTTTCCCCTATTTTTTTCGCAATTATTGCGCTTCCCCCTGCACCAAGCATTACACCCATAGCAATAACTACATTGAAAAGTGGGTAAGCTATGTTTAATGCAGAGAGGGCATTGGTATTAATAAATATTGAAACAAAGGCCCCGTCAACAATGCTATACATGGACATGAAAACCATCATTGCAATAGTTGGTATAGAAAAGCGAATCAGTTTGGTAAAGTTATAATTTTTCTGTATAGAGTTTTCCATGCTGTCTCCTTTAAAATTTAGTGGCAGATTAAAATACGTAAATTAGTATAAACTATATCTATAATAAACTATCTGGTAAGAGTATAGTCAAGAAAAATAAGAAGTAAAACAGTTAAAAATATTGACAAATATTGTTAGATATAATAAGTTAAATGTAAGAGTTTTTTATAAAAACCTGAGCAAATAAATGATAAAGAACTAAAAGTATAATTTCAGTTAGCATTTTGCAGAAGAAGTAAGGAGGGTTAAAATTGGACAATAACGCACTATTTAAAATTGGCTATGGTCTTTATGTTTTAACAGCTAAGGAAGGCGATAAGGATAACGGCTGTATCGTTAATACAGTAATGCAGGTTACAAGTTCACCACTTGTTATTGCATTAGGTGTCAATAAGCAAAATTATACCCATGATATGATTATGAGAACAAAAGAATTTAACGTGTCTGTACTGGATGTTAATTCGCAGTTTTCAATCTTCCAGAATTTTGGATTCCAATCTGGCAAAGACACAGATAAATTTGCCGACTTTAAGGCTGCAGAAAGAGCACAAAATGATATCTTATATATAACAGAAAATTCAAATGCATATATTTCAGGAAAAGTACTGGAAGCTATCGATTTTGGCACACACACATTATTTAAAGCAGAAGTAACAGATGCTAAGTGTTTTTCAAATGCAGAGACACTTACATACAGCTATTACCAGCAGCATGTTAAGCCAGCTCCAAAGCCAGTAGAAAAGTCAGGCTGGAGATGCAAGATCTGCGGATATGTATATGAGGGAGATCCACTTCCTGAAGACTTTATCTGCCCGATTTGCAAACATGGGGCTGCTGATTTTGAAAAAATAACTGTGTAAAAAAGGAGAGAGAAAATGGAACTTAAAGGTACAAAAACAGAACAAAACTTGTTGTTAGCTTTTGCGGGAGAGTCACAAGCAAGAAATAAATACACTTATTTTGCTTCAAAAGCTAAAAAAGAAGGATATGAACAGATAGCCGCATTATTTTTAAACACAGCTGAGAATGAAAAAGAGCATGCAAAGCTTTGGTTTAAAGCTCTTGGTGGATTGAACGACACAAAAGCCAATCTTCTGGCAGCAGCAGAAGGTGAGAACTATGAATGGACAGATATGTATCAAGGGTTTGCAAAAGATGCTGAAGAAGAAGGATTCACTGCATTAGCAGAGCAATTCAGAGCAGTGGCTGAAATTGAAAAGCATCATGAAGAAAGATATCGAGCACTTTTAAATAATGTTGAGACAAAAAGTGTATTTGTAAAAAAGGAAGAAAACGTTTGGGAATGCAGAAATTGCGGACATCTTTATACTGGAAAAGAAGCTCCAGATGTATGTTCTGTATGCTATCACCCACAAAGCTATTTTGAGGTAAGAAAGATTAATTACTAATTCTTATAAAACAACTAAAGAATAAAGCCTGAGACATATTGCCTCAGGCTTTTCTTATTTAAACTCTTTTGAAAATTTGTCAAGCGGTTGGCCATCCATCCGGTATACCCGGATATATTTCACCATTTCAGCGCCCCAGTTAAGGTAATGCTTAGCAGCGGATTCGTTCCAGTCATGTACCCACCATTCTAATCGACCGCAATCTCTTTCTTTTGTAAGTTTTGCAAGATACGAGAGCATTGCCTTACCATATCCCCGACCTCTCATATCTGGCTCAATGTAAAGATCGACTAAATTAATCCCTGGTTTTCCAAGAAATGTAGAGAAACTGTTGTGAAAAAAGGCAAAGCCCACAGGATTTCCGTTGAATTCGCCAATTAAACATTCTGCACCTTTCTGATCAAACATGTACTTTTCCAGAGTTTCAGGGGTTACCGTCACATCTTCCAGTTCATTTTCATAAGAAGCTAAGTCCCTTATGTATTTAACAATGAGGGGAGCGTCCGGCTTCTCAGCAAACCTGATGATAAAATCCGGCAAACTTGTTTCAATCATTTTTATACCTCCATATATAAATCTAAAAATTTTATTTAAAATTATTTAGTTAATTAGTAAGGTTTCTGATTATAAGTAACAGAGTTTCGGAAAATCCTATAAAAATGAATCTGCAAATGAGTTGGCATGAAAATAAAACTTTTTTACTTATATATATTAGGATAAGACATCTTAAAGAAATAAGCAATAGGGCATTAAATTATGTACTTACAAGATTAAGCCAAGGGCCAGATAAAGAATGGCAGCCAGCCCAAATGGAATCATTACTAAGGGAGCCGAAGTCCTAAAGTACTCTGCATTGGTGGTCTGAGTTGACGCGGATGCCAGGATAACAGTATCTGAATACATGCAAATGTGCCCACCAAAGGCTATGGCAGAGACTAATGCTCCTGCGCATAGAAAGTTATTAACCCCAAGAGCAGAAGCCAGAGGCCCCACAATAGGGAAAGCAATGGCAGCTAGTCCCCAGAAACTACCAGAAGCAAAGGATAAGAGACCTATTACTATAAATATTGTAACCGGGAGCAATGCGGGATTAACAGTATTTAACGCAACTTTTACAACGAAATCAACCAGTCCAAGCTGGTTATTTACTTCAATCAGCACATAGGATAAAACAATTATTACTAACGTTGGAAACATGTCAACCAGACCATTCATAACATTGTCAAAGAATTTCTGGACAGTCATTAAACGCTGTGGAAGGTACATGACAAAACATACGCCAATGGCAGCAAAAAGGCCAATCAGGATATCTTCTGTAATAATAGTCAGAGCGGCAACCACCAGCATGGGAACTAGAAAATTAAAAGCCCTGCAAGGAATATTCGCAAATTTTTTCTCTTCATCAGGTATTTCTACCAAGGCAGCTTTTGAAGCCTCTGAAAAAACCTGTCCCTTTTTTAAAGCGCGCTCTTCAGCCTTTTTCATAGGCCCAAATAAAGGAATTATTTTTAAACAGAACAGAGGGACAATCAAAACAGCAAGCCATGCATAAAACATAAAAGGAATAGCGTGAACATAAGCCGTTGCAGGAGAAAAGCCTTCTGTCATATGAGCTTTTTCCATCTGCGCACTCATAAAAGCAGACCAGGTGGAGATTGGCACAATAGCACAGACCGTTACCCCAGTGGAATTTACTATATATGCCAGCATTTCTCTGGAAACTTTATGCTTATCGGTAATATCTCTTACCGCAGCAGCTACAGCAAGGGAGTTCAGATAATCATCCACAAAGACAATAATGCCTAAAATCCAGGTTCCAATCAACGAAGCCTTTCTTGTTTTCAATACCTTGTGAGTTAAATTAGAAAAACCTAAAACCCCTCCTGATTCCTGCATGAGCATGACCAAAGAACCAAACAAGCCACAAAGTATTAACACCCAGGCGGTATTGTGGTCTTTCATCACAGTATAAAGCCCGTCTAAGAAGCCATTAAAGGCAGTTAAAGGATGACCGTGGGCTACAATGATAAAGCCTGATGCAACCCCAAGAAACAACGATATAAAAGTGTCTTTTGTTATAAGTGCAAAAACAAGAATTACTATTACTGGTATTAAACTTAGTAAACCAAATGTTTCCATAATACACTCCTTTCTTTTTTAAAACAATAATGATTTATCTGAAAGACTTTTCCGAAAGAACGATTTCGCTGATAGCCGCAGCAAAAATTTTGGTATTATCCATCAGGCTTTTTATGGATATGTACTCATTTTCTTCATGGCAGGTATCTTCATCTTCAGGAAAAATAGGTCCCCAGGATACAATATTTGGCATGGCCTTAGCGTAAGAGCCTCCATAGGCCAGAACAAAATCATTTTTACGGCCACTTACTTCCTCATAGGCCTTGGCAAAAGCCTGTAAAAAAGGTCGGTCTTTACTTACATAAACAGCTGGCAAATCATTATACGAGACTAAGGAGCCCCCATAGCTTTCTGCTAAATGTTTGAAGGTATCTATAATATGGCTGACATCAGTGCCGTAAGAATATCGTATATTAACAATTAACGTTGCTACATTGTTTTCAACTTTAAAAATGGTTGGAGTAAATACATTTCTGTGAACGAATTCTCCGTTGTAATATTCATCTTCATTGTAAAGCCCAAGCTCTTTGCCATATGTATCTCTGAATTTATCATTTATCATGTAGATTAAATCAAGAAGTTTATTCTGATTCAGATTTATACCAGATAAAAAATCAGCCATATTAAAAATTGCATTTTCTCCTTTTTCAGGCTGGCAGGAATGGACGGCTTTTCCTGGGATTGTATGAGAATCTATCACGGAAGATGTACTTTGTGAACATCGGATTATATCTGCAGTGCAGGTACCTGGGACGATGTTTGACGCAGTACCAGCGGAGATAGAGATTAAGACATCCTTTTCTTCTGTGACTTTGCCCAGAGGAAAACTCATGGTGATGTCCAGACAACCCTTTTCTATATTACATAAGGGAAATTCTCCATCTGGTGTAAAACCATAGTCAGGTAAAGGATACTGTTTAACATAGGCATCCATATCTGTCCACTCAACTTCTTCCTGAGTTCCCAAAATAAGCTGTATTTTTTTTGTCAGGGGAATGCCCAGATCACACACAGCTTTCATGGCATATAAAGAAGCAATGATGGCCCCCTTATCATCAAGGGCGCCTCTTCCATAGATATTGCCCGATTTGATAACAGCCTCAAAAGGGGGGTCATCCATTTGTCCATATCTCCAGGTGCTACAACATCTACATGAGATAAAATGCCTAAAGTCTCTTGTCCTCCTCCCATTTCAATAACACCTACTTGACCATCTAAAACCAAACTCACTTTAAATCCCAGGCTTTTTCCTAAGTTTAAAGCATAATTCAGAGCCTCTGATACCTGATTCTTATTTTCAGATATGCTGGGTATCTGAATAAAGTCAGCAAGATTTTTCAACATTTCGGATTGTTTATTGTCTATATACTGTGTAAGTTTTTCCCTGTACATATTACCGCCTCTCTTTCTCAAAAAAATAATAAACCCCGGAGCAACTCCGAGGTCAATAATATTTTTATCTTTTTTTAAATATAATTATTTAACTGTTTAATCGGGTACTTATTTAATGATAGCGTAAATCTTATAAAGGGCTAAACGCTTCCCATTTTTAAAGTAGTTCGTGTTCTCGCGGCCATAAATCTCACCTGTCAGTTCATAACCCTTTTCTTCTGCATATTCTATCAAGGGGTTAATCATATCAGATATGTTTTCACTGTAATGAACCTCGGTGTAGATACAACGTTCGGCCTTTTCTTCTATCACATCAGAGGAACCATTGGTAATCTGAGTTTTTAAAGTTTTATTTACAGATAAATATTTTTTTAATTTAAAATCTTTTTCATAAATATTATAAAAGAAGGAAAGAGAAACATACATCCAGTCTTCTCTGTCAAGCTTAAGACTGCCCTGCATATATTTTGCAATATGATCTATTTCATCATAATAATCTTCTTTACGTAATTCAGCAGGCATATTACCAAGTTTAAATTTGCCTACCAGATTTATTTCTTTATGGTAATCTTCATCCCATTCCTGAAGCATAGATAGGGATTTTACCTTTTTCTGGATATCATTGATAAGCTCTGCCCGTCTTGCCTGAATGACATTACCTATTTTCTCCAGCTCCAGACCGCTCATAATGGTTTTAATATCTTTCAGGGATAAATCTAAATCCCTGTAAAACAGCACATCCGTCAAGCGCATCAAATCATCGGATGAATACTCCCAATAATTGTTTTCCTCATTTTTTTTAGGAGTAATTATTCCCTCTTTCACATAGAATCTGATCATCTCTGTTGATATTTCAAGAGCTTTAGATATTTCACCAACTGTTAAATACATAAATAATACCTCATTATGTGCAAATTTTTACACATAGTATAGCATAATTTAAATATTTAACAAGCCTGCACCTTGAGCATTTTTATCTATCTTTGTCTGAGGTATGGCTTTGTGCATCAGGTATTCTTTAACCTGTGCAGGGGTTAATTTTGGGTTTGCAGCATGGAGGCAGGCGGCTGCACCGGCCACAAAGGGAGCGGACATGGAAGTGCCAGACTGCCGTAAATACCGCTTATTTGTACTGGCATCTAAGGACAGGATCTCCAGACCCGGGGCCAGTAAATCCGGTTTGATTGCACCTGTTGCAGTAGGCCCCGGCTGGAGAATTCAGGGACTTCCCCATCTGAATTAATGGAGCCTACGGTTATAACAAGAGGGCTGGTTCCCGGAGACGTAATACTTCCGGCCTTAGGCCCACTGTTGCCTGCTGCAACTACGATGGTAATACCCATGTTTACCAGAGCATTGGCTCCCAGCACCAGAGGATCTGCCATATCGTCAAAACCATCTCCATCAATATCAAAACTGGTGGCATCAATTCCTAAGGATAAATTTAAAACACGAATATTATATTTTTTATGATTATCAGCCACCCACTGCATAGCGGCTAAAATATCAGAAGTGTTTCCATTGCCTTCGTCATCTAAAGCTTTTAGAGCAGCGATGTTTGCTCTTGGGGCAGTGCCCATACATATTATAGAACTTGCATTTTCAGGAAACATACTGCGAACTGCTTCTACCACAGCATTTCCCCCAAACATATAGCCATTCCCAGCTGCCAGACCAGCAACATGGGTGCCGTGACCGTCGTCATCGTAAGGAATCATACTGTTATTTATGAAATCCTTAAAAGCTACAATTCTGTTTACCGGCTTAATGATGTCATAGTGAGGAGATATCCCGGTATCGATTATAGCGATAGTAACACCCTCCCCGCAAAGGCAGCCTGAAAATACACTTTTTCGGAGCTTTTTGTTTTTTGCATTTTTTTTTCCTATAAACATAAAAGGGTCTGTAAGTACAGAGGTTGTCTCCAGGGGTAGTTTCGAAACTTCTGCATCCATTGAAATAAGTGAAATATTTGCATTACATTTTATCTTACTTAATTTTTTAATTGGAACCTCAACGCATAGAGCATTTATAAAAGGCAGCTCATATTTTATCTTTCCATAGTTTTCTAAAACACATTGCCGAATCTGGTTTACATTTTTTTTAGAATATATTATGACAGGCATTGTGCCTTTAATATCCTTCATTTCAAAACCCTCCTTATAGGGTGCAATTATGATTTTATACCATAATATGCAGAGAACCTGTTCCGTGACATATAAGGGCTTGTATGAAGTTTCAGATATTACCTTTGTTTTTAATTTAGCGTAAAGCGATCCACTACGGCACTTAATTTCTTTGACTGTAAGAAAAGCTGTTCACATGTGGCAGCACTTTCCTCCGTAGTTGCAGTATTGGTCTGAACAACAGATGAAATTTGTTCCACTCCTTCTGTAATCTGGCTGACTGCATGGGCCTGTTGATCTGAGTCAGAAGCAATTTGTTTAAGAGTCCCAGTAACAGCATCAACTTTTGTGACAATCAGATTCAGCGCTGATGCCGTTTCATTTGCAATAGATACACCATTATCTACAGCTTCAACTGT
This sequence comes from Aminipila terrae, assembly GCF_010120715.1. NCBI lineage: Bacteria > Bacillati > Bacillota > Clostridia > Peptostreptococcales > Anaerovoracaceae > Aminipila > Aminipila terrae. Next base: position 1,517,040 of record NZ_CP047591.1, on the reverse strand, counting down.
ACCTTGAATAAGCGTGGTGGTACTTCTGGCTGCATCTGCAGACCTTTGTGCCAGATTACGGACTTCCTCAGCAACAACGGCAAATCCCTTTCCTGCATTTCCAGCCCGGGCAGCTTCAACAGCAGCATTTAAAGCAAGAATATTGGTCTGAAAAGCAATATCGTCAATAGTCTTAATTATTTTGCCTATTTCATCAGACTTCTCCGATATTTCTATCATGGCAGAGGTCATTTCCTGCATGTGCTGATTTCCTGCTATTACTTCCTTTTCTGCCTGCTCTGACAGATCATAAGCCTGTTTGGCATTTAGCGCATTTGTTTGAATTTTTCCCGAAACTTCCAAAAGTGCAGAGGAAAGTTCTTCAATGCTGCTGGCCTGTTCTGCAGAACCCTGAGCAAGGGTCTGTGCACCGGATGATACTTGAGAGGATCCTCTTTCTACTTCATTTGAAGATTCATTGATTTCATGTAATGTTGAATTAATAGAACCTTGAAAGTTTTTAAGGCTGCTGGCTAAAGCATGAAAATCCCCTTTGAAGTCTGCAGTCAGAGATACTTTAAGGTTCCCTTTTTCTAATTCCAGCATAAATAGTGAGATATCTGATATATATGTATTTAAACTGTTTGACATGTTACGGATATCTTCTGCCAGTCTGCCAATTTCATCTTCTGAATGAAAACTTATAGTCTGACGTAAATTGCCCTCTGCAAAACTGTTTGCAGCCTCTGTGATTTCATCAAGCGGTATCAGTATTTTTTTTATAAGATTTTTACGGATTAAAATACTTATTACGGTGAAAATCACTACAGTTAAAATGCTTATAGTAATCAAAAGGGTTATGGCAGTAGATATTTTTTCATGGCATCGGATATATTTTTATGAGCAAAGTCCATAAAGCTATCGACTTCCTGGTTTATTTTTGTGGCAGCCTGGTCAAACTCACCCATTGAAGCATTACCAGCCTCTGTGCCACCGGTTATGTAAGCATTTGCCATTTTAGTACCAGTCTGATAATATATTTCGAAATCCTTCAGAATCTGGTCAAGCTCCGCTGTTTTATCCGGGTTAATTTCTTTTAACTCCTTTGCCAGATTACGAACATTTTCAGCATTTGCTGCAGCTTCATCAAAACCATCATCAAGGCCTTCTGCAGCCCGGGTCACACTGATATCTGTAAGCCATTGCTGAACCTGAATCACGCTTCGCTTCATTTCTTCGCTTTTTATAATGGTGGCAAAATGATTGCTTTCCAATTCTTCAGACATAGATAAAACATAGCCATTCTCTTTAATCTGGAAAACTGTAAAAACAATAAATAGAAAAACTAAAACATACACTGGTGTAAGAAGTTTACTTTTTAAGCTCTTTTTAGAAAAGAGAGATTTTAAATTATGCAACATATTACCATATTCCTTTCCTAGAGTATTAGTGGGAAATTGCAAATTATAGCTAATTTTAACACAGTTAGTATAAGGTAACAATACATTGTTTTTGTGACTTGACAAAACCTTCTAGCTATAATACGTTTGCCCAAAACCGTTTTATTTGGTATAATACTATGGATTATAAAACTAATAACAAAAGCGGGATCAGGGAGGTCGCATTATATGGACTCAAAAAAAGTACTAATAATTGAAGATGAAAAAGCAATTTCGGACATTATAAAATTCAATCTGAAAAAGGAAGGCTTTGAGGTAGACGCTGCCTATGACGGGCAGGAAGGATTAGGCAAAGCATTAAATACACAGCCTGACTTAATCCTGCTGGATGTCATGCTGCCGTCATTGGACGGATTTCAGGTCTGCAAGCGAGTGCGTGAGGGGAGCACTGTTCCGATTATTATGCTTACAGCCAAAGAAGAAGAAGTAGACAAAGTACTTGGGCTTGAACTGGGAGCAGATGATTACATAACCAAACCATTTGGTATGAGAGAGCTTATAGCCAGAATAAAGGCGAATTTAAGGAGAATAGAACTGGTATCCGGTGCTGCCAGTGACCCTTCAAATGTTCACGATTTTGGAGGACTTGAAATTGATATGAACCGGTATGAAGTCAGAAAAAATGAACGGGTACTTGAGTTAACTTTAAGAGAATTTGAATTATTAAAGTATCTGGCAGAAAGAGAAAATAAAGTATTCTCAAGAGAGCAGCTTCTGGAAGAAGTCTGGGGCTACGAATACTATGGAGACATCAGGACGGTTGATGTTACGGTGAGAAGATTAAGGGAAAAACTGGAGGATGATTCCAGTTCGCCTAAATACATTATGACCAAGAGAGGTATAGGATATTACTTTAGGAGGCCATAAAGTATGAATTTAAGAAAATTTAGCCATAGCATGAGATGGAAGCTTGTTTTGATTTACTGTTTACTGGTATTCATTGCAACGACCATTATAGGGGTGCTGATTATGAGCAGGCTGGAGACTTACTACATTGACTCTACCAAAAAAATCTCACAGACACTTTGCGGGGAGGCACACTGATCTCTTCTTTGAAAACCTATGACAATTTAAGTGATCATAAAGAAGAGATACAAGCCAATATAGAGGCATGGAGTAAGACCATACAGGAAGAAATATTTGTAATTGACGATAATTTTATGATTATTGCATCAAACAATGCAAATCAGGGAAAAAGTGCGGTAGGGCTGTTGGAAACACCTATTATCATGAACGCCCTGGCAAAGGGAGAAGCCTCCCAGTCGTATGGCAGTATTATTAGTAAGAATACAACTATACCTGTTATGAATATGGCTTTTCCAATAGGAGAAGGTAAAAAAATAACTGGTGTTATATATATGCGTGTAGACATGTCCAGTGTCTATGACACCATAAATCAGTCCAAGCAGATATTTGTACAGGCTATGATCGTGGGGCTGATTATAACGGTTATTTTAGGAACGCTTATAGCAAGAAGCATTACAACGCCTATTAACGATGTAACCGAAAAAGCAGAGAAAATGGCCCAGGGAGACTTTTCTCAGGAGGTAAGTGTTAAGTCAAAGGACGAAATTGGTCGTCTGGCTGACATGTTCAACTTATTGCGGACCCAGCTGGATACCACACTATTTGAGATGTCCAGCGAAAAAAATAAAATGGAAACTATATTGAAGCATATGGCGGACGGACTGATTGCAGTAAACCTGGAGGGGCAGATTATACATGCTAACCCTGCAGCGGTTCAGATGCTGAAGGTAACTCAGGAAGAAATAGAACGTGAAAGTTACAATACCCTTATCAGACAGCTAAATGAAGAATTGTCATTAGAACAGCTGATGGAAAGGTGTACAGAGGGGGAACATTCAGATGTATTTGAAAAATCCGGAAGTACTTATGCTACAAGATATGACTGGTTTAAAGATGACGACGGCAATGATGTGGGGATTATAATTCTGATTCAGGATATCACCCAGAGACAGAAGCTGGAAAACATGCAGATGGATTTTGTGGCTAATGTTTCCCATGAATTAAAGACGCCGTTAACCACTATAAAAAGTTATACGGAAACACTGATAGACGGGTATGTGGATGATCCGGTTACTGTAAATGAATTCCTTGGAATCATAGATAATGAAGCAGACAGAATGAACAGACTGGTTAAAGATTTGTTACAGCTTTCAAGACTGGATAACAATCAGGAAATCCTCAACAGAAAAGAAGGAAATCTGATCAGCTTGCTGAAGGCTGCGGTAAAAAAGGTTGAAATAACAGCGGCAAATAAAGATCAGCACCTGAACTGTTTATTTAACGAAGAAGAACGTATTCCTGTGGATATGGATAAAGACAGAATAGAGCAGGTTATTTTAAATGTAATAAGTAACGCTATAAAGTATACCACAGAGGGCGGGCGAATAGATATCGACGCATTGAAAATGGATAAATCTGCAGTCATAACTGTAACGGATAACGGTATGGGCATACCAGAGGCTGAACTGAGCAGGGTATTTGAGCGGTTTTTCCGTGTAGATAAAGCCCGCTCCCGGGCAATGGGAGGAACCGGACTGGGACTTGCTATTTCAAAACAAATAGTGGAAGGCCACCAGGGGACCATTGAGCTTGAAAGCAGGGAAAACAAGGGAACCAAGGTTATCATTACCCTTCCCCTTTCTCTTAAGAAGGGAATAAGCAATATAGAATAATATGTGTGAATATAAATAGCACTGATATAAATATTTTGTATCAATGCTATTTTTTTATAGGATATTTTTGACCTGCAAAGATTGTAAGCTTTACTGATTAATAAAACATTCAAAACAAAAGCAAAATAAAACTATATTGAAAAGAATACAATTGAATGATATAGTATTGAACAGGAAAAATATTACAATAACACCGGAGTACAAGACATTTATGATAGGAAAGGTTAAAATTTAGAAAGGAAAGTATGACATAACTTTAAGAAGTTAGTCGTATAGAAGTTTTATGCGTAATAAAAGCATTGTTACATTATTTTTAATATGTATTTTTATTTTATGTGGCTGTCAAAAAGATATAGCTCAAGCTCAGGAACAAACGGATAAGGACAATTTTTTAACTGTTTACAGGATTGAAACTTTCTCAAAAGATTACCAAAATCCACAATGGAATGACAAAATTAAAGAGCAATTAAGTGGTCTTGGCTTAAATGAAGTCCAGATAGAAAATCAGATGGTTCATTCAACCTTTGAGAAATGCAAAATAGAATATGGTTCCAATCGAACATATAACGAGATTATTTATCCCTATGCAATGACTTCAGATATAATAGTCTGGAAATCAGAGGAGTACTATGCAATTTGTGAAGTGAGCAATAATCAAATAAAATCTTTAGATAATAATATTGAATTAGTTAAAGAAGAACCGGATGTAATGTGGAATGAAGGAGATTTTATATTAAAAGTTCTTCCTGTTAATCAGGCTACTTTCTATACAATAGGAGGTAGAGCTTCTTTTGTAAAGGAAGGAAAGGATAAGGCAGGTCCATTTGCTTTGGTACAGTCTTTTTATATTCCTTGCCCATTGTGATGAGCTAAAAAACAATAGAAGGAGAGCATTTTGCGCAAATATTGGTGCATTAATGCTCTTTTTTGTTTAAATGCACATTTCATGCTCCCTATACCACATTTCATGCAAAATGGGTTGAATGTGTCAGGGGGACAGGTAAAATGATATAGGTGGGAAATAAAAGAGAAGCGGAACTAAAAAGTGAGTTCTGAAATTTATTTTGAGGCCAAAAAAGAAACGATGGCAGAAGTAGAAAGTGAAGGTGGAGATACATTGACCATATCTCAGAAAGAAAACATAAAGCAGAAACTGGAGGAATTAAAAAAGATTCATGAACAGACTGACTATAGTGGTATGGCGGATGTGGAAAAGTATCGATTGATTAGTAAGAGATATGATAAGGGTTTCCCGTGCATGGATGGCAAACTGAAGACAAATTACGATACGTATAAACCTGTAGCTGAGCAGGCAATCGCAGAATGGGAGGACGCAATACCAGGATATTTAACTTCAAGAAAATATAGTGGTGCAAATTATTCTGAATTTCTTAAGAAAGTTCGAAGGTACGAGGGTTTGTCCAATACAGAGTTAATTAAAAAGACTGAGGAAAGATATTCGAAGAATGGAGCTCTCACAGAAAAAGTGCAGATTATGAAAGAACTTTGGGGCTTAGGTGCAATAGATGGAGAAACCTATGGTATATTTACCGGGAGCTTAGGGTATTTAGAAGCAAAAGAATATAGGAAAGCATTTAATGTATTTAATATAGATACTCAATCAGACAACTTTAAAAACTGGATAAAAACTGGAGGTATGGAAAATTTAAAAGTGGATTGGGAAGAGTTAAAAAACAATCTATTTCAAAATATAGACGTAAAGATATATGGGGATAAAAAACAAAAGAACTAGAAAATATATTTGAAATATTAGGGGGAAAATAAAATTTTAGAGAAAAATATAGGGAATAAGTGGGAGCATATTATGCGTAAATATCTATGCATGAATGCTCTTTTTTTGTCCAAATGCACATTTCATGCTGCCTATACCACATTTCATGCAAAATGGGTTGAATGTGCCTGGGGGGCAGATAAAATGATATGGGTGGGAAATAAAAGAGAAGGAGATAGAAAATGAGTGTAAATTTATGGGGTGGAATAAAAACCAATGGAGCGCAAAATTCCACTGCAAAAAAATTGACGGCAAACAAAGAATCGGAACTAAAAAGTGAGTTTAGAAATTTGTTTGAGGCAAAAAAAGAAACGACAGCAAAAGTAGAAAGTAAAGATGGAGATACATTGACCATATCTCAGAATGGAACTATAACACAGAAACTGGAGGAACTAAAAAAGCTTCATGAACAGACGGACTATAGCGGAATGACCGATGTGGAAAAGTATCGATTAATTAGTAATCGATATGATGAGGTTTTTCCATGCATAGCAGGAAAATTAGCGACAAACTTCCAAACATATGATCCTGTAGCCAAACAGCAAATTTCAGAACTTGGAGAGATTATACCAGGGTATCCACATGCAGAAAGATTTAGTAATGAAAAATTTTCTGGATTTTATAAAGAAGTTAAAGGCTATCAAAATTTATCTGATAAGGAGATAATTGAAAAGACTAAAGAACTATATTCAAAAGAAGGCTCCCTTCCCGAAAAGGTGCAAATGATGAGTGAGCTATGGGCCCTAGGAGTAATTGATGGACAGACGTATGGTATATTTGATGCCAGTTTAGGATATTTAGAAAGGAAAGAATATAGGAATACTTTTAAAGTGTTTAATGTTGATGAACAGTCTGACCACTATAAAAACTGGATAAAGAGTGGGGGTATGGAAAACTTAAAAATAGATTGGGAAGAGTTAAAAAATAATTTGTTTCAAAATATAGACGTAAAGAAACTATATGGGGATAAGAAACAAAAAGAAATAGAAAATATATTTGAAATATTAGGGGGAAAATAATATCATGACACAAAATATCCATATAAATCTTTATAAAAAAACCATAAATAGGTTCTCATATAAAATCATAATGACCGTAAAAATAGCACTTTAAATTTTACATTTAAAGTGCTATTTTTTTATTTTATAGCATATATTTCAAATACGAGGGGGAGTCTATATGGAGAACCATGTTTTAAATATTGATAACAGAGAAAGACTAACCGTAACAGAAGTAGCTGATGTGGACAGTTTTAATGAGGAAACCATATTAATCACTTTGAAAAGCGGCGGACTGGTTATAAAGGGACAGAAGCTGCATATTCAGAAACTTGATCTGGCAGAAGGAAAGGTTATCATTACAGGAGAAATAAATTCAGCAGTCTATACAGAAAAGAAAAATAAAAGCGATAAAAGTTTAATGAGGAGGATTTTTGAATAATGGTTGTGTCTTCAGGTGCAGCCATTTTAAATAGTTTTAAATTAAATTTTGTGCTTACAGATCTTATCAAAACACAAATTTTTGAAAGTCTGGTTATGCTTGGCTGCGGCATGGTCATTGCACTTTTATATGGACTTTTCATAAGGCACATTAAGCTGTTCCTGAAAAACAGAGTTATTGCAGCAACCTATGAAATCCTGTTTTGGATTTTTGCAGGAATACTTACTTGCCAATTTTTGTATTACTGCTCCTATGGCCAGATTAGCGTACATGTAATATGTGCATTTGTATGCGGAGTTTTCTTGTGGAATCTCTTGTTTTATGCTACAATGACAGTGGGTGACGGCAAATGTTCAAACAAAAGAAAAAAGAAGTAAAAAGTTTAAAAACTCAGATAAAATAATCGATCTGGAGCAAGCTAGAGCCGAGAGGCGGGAAAGAAGGAAACAGGCTGCCAACAAGAAGCAGAACAAGGGCAGAAAAATCGCTTCAGAAGAATTATCAGAAAGAAAAGTAAATAAAAGGAATAGAAAGAGGCTAATCTATCTCTGTGTAATATTTGGTATTATGGTGGTTATAGGTGTGTCTATTTTTCATGTCTATTCTTTGCAGAGAGAATACAAAAACATTGTTGCCCAAAACAAGGCTTTACAGGAAAAAAAACGAGATCTTTCAGAAGAGCTTGGAAATGTAAATAATCCAGAATATATTGAACAACAGGCCAGGCAGCAGCTAAAGATGGTCAAGCCTGGAGAAGTTCTGTATATTTTACCTCAGAAGAATACAACAGGAGCGGCTATCGTTCCAAGAAAAGATGTAGATCTGATGCCTGCAGGAGAAGCCTCCGATTAGAAAGGATTAAAAATGGAAAGTATTGCAGAAGTAATAGTTGTAGAAGGCAGAGACGATCAGGCGGCTGTAAAAAGGGCTATTGATACTGAAACTATTGCGACCCATGGGTATGGGATTAAGAAGTCCACGTGGGAATTAATAGAGCGGGCATATAATACCAGAGGGATTATTATCTTTACAGATCCAGATTTTGCTGGTGAGGAAATACGAAAAAAACTCAAAGCTAAGTTTCCTAATGCCAAAGACGCCTACTTAGCAAGAGAGGATGCCACGGTAGCAGGTGATATAGGCATAGAAAATGCGGAACCCGCAGTTATATTAGAGGCATTGGAAAAGGCACACTGTACAAAAATGAATATCACTCCGGAATTTACCATGCAGGACCTGATGCGTTATGGATTGGCCGGCGAAGCCGGAGCTTCTGATAAACGAAGCAGACTTGGTAAAGTTTTAGGCATTGGATATGGAAATTCTACAGCGTTTTTGAACAAACTAAACCAGTATGGTATTGCCAGGAACGAATTTGAGGAGGAAGCAGGAAAACTTTAATGAAATTATATGCACCATCAACAATTAGAGAGATAAAGGACAAGTATGATTTCAGACTTTCCAAGAGTCTGGGACAGAACTTTCTTACGGACAAAAATATTATAGATAAGATTATTGAAGAGTCCTTTATCGGCGAAAATGATCTGGTTATTGAAATAGGTCCGGGGATTGGAGTCCTTACGGCAGAGGCGGCAGAACAGGCCGGTAAAGTCATTGCTGTAGAGATTGACAAAAATCTGATTCCTATTTTAAAAGATACCCTGTCTCAATATGACAACGTAGAAGTTGTTAACAGGGATATTCTCAAATCAGATTTAAATGAGATGATAGCACAGAGTTCTCTAATTAACGGAAAGAGTGTAAATTCCGTCAGAATCATTGGAAATTTACCTTATTACATTACAACTCCCATCATAATGAAGATTTTAGAGGATGGGGTCAAAGCCGACAGTATTACTATCATGATGCAAAAAGAAGTAGCTGACAGGATTAAGGCAGAAGCAGGTAAAAAGGCTTATGGGGCTTTATCTGTGGCTGTTCAGTATTACTGTACCGTAAGCCATGTGGCAAATGTACCTAAAGAGGTGTTTGTACCTCAGCCTAAGGTTGACTCTACGGTTATCAGACTGGATATAAGAAAAGAAAAACCAGTAAAGCTAAAAGATGAAAAGATTTTCTTCCAATGCGTAAAAGCAGGATTTGGGCAAAGAAGAAAAACCATGTTAAATTCTCTTACAGGTGTGTGTGGATTGTCTAAAGAACAAGTAGGACAAGTTATGGAATCTATTGGAATAGATTCAGGGAGACGAGCAGAAACAATGAACATAGACGAATTTGCGAATCTGGCAAATTCAGTTTATGACAAAATCAGGGGATAACCGCATCAGCGGGTGTACCGAAAAATTACACACAAGGGAAAAGGGAAAAAGGAAAGTTTATGGAAAAGTTTAAACAATTTTATATGAAATACCTGCACAACGCAGTTGTAATCTGTTTAGTGCTATCATTTGCATTAAATCTGATTATAGAATCCTTAGCAAGACAGTCGCTGATAAATGGATTTAATTTTTTTATAGAGTCGCCATTAGTGTTTATGTATAATGTGTTTATTATTTTTACAACATTATCATTGGCACTTGTAATAAAAAGAAGAGTGTTTGCCTACGTTATACTGTCCGTTGTATGGCTGGGACTTGGAATTACCAATGGTGTGATTCTGGCAAACCGTATGACACCGTTTACTACAAAAGATTTTGAAGTTCTTGAAGATGGTCTGTCTATTGTGACAAACTATTTATCCAAAATGGAAATTGTTTTGGCCGGTGTTGGAGTAGTAGTGGCTGTGATCCTTATTGTATTATTATTCAGGTTCGCACCAAAGAAAAAAGAAAAAATAAATTATAAGAAAAATGTGGCATTGCTTCTGGCTATAAGCCTCGGACTGTTCGGAGCAACAGACCTTGCTATAAAAACCAAAGTTGTAGACACTTTTTTTGGAAATCTGGCATATGCTTATAGAGATTATGGTGTACCATACTGCTTTATTAATACCTGGCTTAACACAGGTATCAGACAACCTGCCGGATACTCAAAAGATTCCATTCAGTCCATTTTCGATAAAGGGGAACTTGGGAGTGACAGCTATTATAAAGTTGCCAATAAAGACGATGGAAAAGAGCATCCAAATGTAATATTTCTTCAGATGGAGTCATTTATTGACCCAACTCTGGTAAAGGATATTACATATTCTAAAGATCCAGTTCCAAACTTCAGAGCCTTAGAAAAAATTATTCTACAGGATATCTAACCGTACCTGTAGTTGGTGCCGGAACTGCAAATACAGAGTTTGAGATGTTAACAGGCATGAGCGTTAAGTTCTTTGGACCGGGAGAATACCCTTACAAGTCTATTCTTACAGAAGAAACCTGTGAGAGTGTGCCATATGATTTAAAGTCTATTGGCTATTCTACACATGCCATACATGATCACAGAGCCGTTTTCTATGGCAGAAACAAAGTTTTTGCTAATTTAGGATTTGATACATTTACAAGCGTAGAGTATATGAACCATGTAGTGAGAACCCCTAAAAACTGGGAAAAGGACTACGTTCTAACGGATCAGATAATGGATGCTTTAGAATCATCCAAGCAGGAAGACTTTATTTACACTTGTTCTGTTCAGGGACATGGTAAGTATCCAACAGAGCAGGTGATTAAGGATCCTGACATTGTAGTTACCAAAGCGCCTACGGAAGAATTGAAATGGCAGTATGAGTACTATGCAAATCAGATACATGAAATGGATCAGTTTATAGGTGAGCTGACAGAGAGACTGAAAAAATACGATGAAAAAGTAGTTTTAGTAATTTACGGGGATCATTTACCTGCACTGGAAATGACAGAAGATCAAATGGCTACGGGCTCAATTTTTAAGACCCAGTATGTTATGTGGAGTAATTACCCAATGAAAAGAGAGTATAAGGATATGTTTTCTTACCAGATGGCTGCTAATGTATTTGACAAGCTAGGATTCCATATGGGTGTCATGACGAAATATCACCAGAATCATCAGAATAGCCAGACCTATAAAGCTGATATGAAGAAACTGGAATATGATATGCTTTATGGAAAGAAATATATTTTTAATGGTGAAAATCCATATAAAAAAGTAGATATGAAGATGGGTGTAAAACCGATAAAGATAACGGATATAGTAAGAGTCGGTGATAAATTGTATATAAAAGGTGAGAACTTTACGGAATATAGCAAGATTTCTCTGGATGGAAAAATTTTAAAAACAATATTCCTGGGATCTTCAATACTGGGACTGCAGGAAGAGGTAGATTTAAATGCAGCCAATAGAATGAAGGTAAGCCAGGTTGAAAAAAATAAGGAAATTTTAAGTACAACGGAATAGAGGAGGAGAAAAATGTTACAATTGCTGGAAACTGAAAGATTAATTTTAAGGCCTTTTACAAGGGATGATGCAGAGGGATTATTTGCATATGCAAGTAATCCCAATGTAGGACCTCATGCCGGTTGGAAACCTCATGCAGATGTGCAGGAGTCCCAGAAAATTATCGACGAGCTCTTTCTGGTTAATCAGGTGTGGGCTTTAATAGATAAAACCAGTGGCAAGCTGATTGGCAGCATAGGACTGGAACCGGATAAACGCAGACCTGGGATTGCAAGTAAGGAGCTGGGTTATTCTCTGGCAGAGGAGTTTTGGGGAAAAGGTCTTATGACGGAGGCAGCTAAAGAAATCATCAGATATGCCTTTGAAGTAATGAATCTGGATATACTGGCAATATGTACGGGACTTACCAATGAAAGATCTGCAAGTGTAATCGACAAATGCGGATTTAAGTATGAAGGAACAGAAAGGTACTGCTATAAAATTTATGATGGCAGTGTAAGAAGTTCCAGATGCTTTTCATTACTTAAAACGGAATGGGAAGCCTTAAGGTGAGGTTATGGCAGCGGATATAAAAGGGATGGTTCAAATACGGGATAAGGAAAAAGTAATCTCTACTTTAATTAGTGCGTTTACTGATTATCCACAATTAACCAGGGCTTTCCCTGACAGAAGCAGACGAATGATTGTCACAGAGGCATCTTTAAGGTTTTATGTTGCCTTCGGTATGAAATACGGAGATGCATATGCCTTAAGTGAAGCTTGCCAGGGAGTAGCAGTAGTTATATCTTCTTCAAAAAGAAAGGTATCTAAATTAAAATATTTTCTTGCAGGGTCTTATTCGAGAAAATATAAAAATACCATATCAAGACTTACAGAGGAAGAACAACGTATAAGAACTGAACTTTTTCAAGAGATGGCTCAAATGGAGACAGAAATAAAGTTCCCATCAAAGTACATATATTTAAGTCATCTGGGTGTGAAAACCGAACATCAGGGACAGGGCATTGGCAGTGCAATTATGGACCGGATTATTGATTACGGAGAAAAAAAGAAACTCCCTGTTGTGTTATTTACCAATGAACCTGAAGGCGTGGGATTCTATCAGAACATGGGATTTAAAATCATGGGAATAACCAGCTCTAAAAAGTTTCAATTTATAAATATTTATCTTATTAAATTGTAATTTTTTAATAAATGGGAGTAACATTGATGGCAGAAGTAGTAGTATTTATAATTTGTTTAATATTAATTACCATAGGCTTTATATTTCAACTCAAAACTGGGGAAAAAAAGAAAAAGCCAAAAGAGACTGTGATTATACCGGAAGTTGTACAAGTGGCTTTTAGAAATTTTGCAGATAAGTTGCTTGCAGAAAAAGAGATTTTACTGGAAGAAGCAAAAATTAAAAACTGGCAGTCTCTGGAGTCTGTTTCCTATGAACAGGGTATTTTTAAATACTACAGAATCGAGTATAGTCTGATGCCGCAATCACCGGTTGAGACAACCGGGGGGATGATATTAAATTCCAGAGAAATTCTTGAGAGATTTGGCTTTAAAGGTGATATGGTCGCCTTGTTTTATGAAGAAAATGAAGACATTTTTGAAATTTCATTTTTACCTGAAACTCAGATTACCATGATGGGAGGCTGCAGAGCTTATATTGATACAAGGTATAACAATACCAAAATATGGGTGCCTTTAGAAGAATATAGTATGCGTATAAATGGCATTCAGTTAACTCTATTTGAAAACATGGCGGAAAAACCTATGTCAGAGGAACTGATAGCAACAAGGCATCTGGCTCAGGGAGATTTTGCCAGTACAGCACAATATACGGAAACTCTTGAGAATGATGATATAGAAATAAGCTCATGGATACAATTTGAGCGAAAAAGAGAACTGATTTATTCTTTAAGAGCTAAAACCAATAAAATAGAAACGTTTAGAGGTATTCATACCGGATGTACGGTTCAGGAATTAAAAGAAAAATATCCGTCAGATCTTTCTTACAATGAAGATTTAAACGGTAATGGACCAGCTTATGGGTATATTCCTCAGGATGGAACAGACCGATACATTGCCTTTAAGGCAAATGAGGAAATCATAAGCGAGATATTTATTGCGAATGGCTTTGGGGTGCGGCCATTCCAACCAGAAGAAGGCTATGTAGACCAGGATATTCCATGGATTGAAGACAGCTATGAGGAAAAGCTTACAGAAAAATATGCAAGGGCCCTGTATTTAGGGCAGCATAAGATGGATTCAGACCCTAAACAGGTTTTTAATCAATATGTAACAAAAAACTTTGAATCAATATCTGTAGTCAAAAAAGGCCTTTGGAAGGAGAATCAGAAAGATAAGGAACAAATATATTTTGTAATCTGCGAGAATCCTCAGGATAAGAGTAAACTCTATGTTGAAATAAAGTTAACGCAGATTCATATAACGAAATATACTAACAACACTATTATCTGGGTGGTGACACACCACAGAAGTCAAAAAAAGAGGGGATAGGCATGCTGTTTATTTTTTTAATCATTTGTATACTACTAATAATCATATCTTACTTTAGCTTAAATCTTTATAAACCAATTGAAAAAAGGACAATGCCTGAAGGTTTAGAGCCAGCTTTTCTGCAATATTGCGAATTTTTACTGGCTCAATTAAAACTGAAGCTGAAAGAAGTAAATCTCTCTCAATATAAATTACTTGCAGAAGTACCTTTTGAGGATGGAAAGTTTGAATTCTACAGTTTTGAATATACAATTACTCCGGAGAAAGCGGTAATCGACAATAATGGCATAATTTTAAATTCCAGAGAACTTCTCTCCAAGGGCGGCATGAAAGGAAAACCTGTATTACTTTTCTTCAGACAGGGAGACCAGGATATCTCTGAAATATCTTTTCCTGACGATAAAGAAATAGCCCATAAAGGATATAAGGGGTATGTTAATTATCGTTATGCCAATATGAAGGACTGGCCAGTGGAGGAGGAATATTCCCTGAAGATTGACGATCATATTCTGATGCTTTGGGAGAACCTGAAAGGGGATGCCCCTTTTCCATATGCGGTACAGACAAGGGAGCGTACTCGTGATTTTCTTAGTTATACTGCCCAATATACGGATACATGGGAAGGCCAGGGAATAAAAGTCAACAGTTGGATACAATTTGAAAAAAAGAGGGAACTTGTTTACTGGATTAAAAGTACAAATCCTGTAGCTGAGACAAATAGAGGAATTCATGTAGGAAGTTCTCTGATGGATTTAAAAGATAGATATCGTGGGGATCTGGCTTACGACGAAGACTTTAAAGGCGCCGGAGTTTGTTATGGATTTATTCCTAAAGATGACACTACCCGATACATAGCATTTTTTGTAAAGAATGAAAAGGTCACAGAAATATGGATAACAGATGCCTTTGATGAAAGGCCATTTAAAAAGGCTACAGGGTATGTTGAAAACGATGTAAAGTGGCAGGATTATGATTATTCAGATAAAATCTCGGAGAGATACGCAAGAGAAATCTATGTAGGGCAACACAAATCAGATTTTGATCCGGATAAGGTTTTTAATTCTTTTGTAGCAAAGGAGCTTCCGCTACTTGTTATTGTTGAACATGGTATTTTAAAAGACGGACCTGGAGAAAAAACCTATTATATCGTATGCCAGAAAAAGGACAGCTTTGAAAAGTTTAATATCGAAGTTGTACTGAAGAGGATAAAGCTGGAGCATTCTATAGCTGGAGAAGAAATCTGGGTAGCAGAAAAATACAGATCACAGATGATTATGAACTGAAGAGGATATAGAGTTGGCAAAGATATCGAAGATTAAAACAAATGCCTTAAGATCTCTGGACGCGAAAAAGATTATGCATAACGTATATGAATATGATGCCCCAGAAGGATTTTTGGATGGAGTATCCGTAGCCAGGGCTACGGGCATGGATGTAAACACAGTATATAAAACATTGGTGACCCAGGGTGCCAGTAAAGAGCATTTTGTTTGTGTAATCCCTGTGGCAGAAGAATTGGATTTAAAAAAGGCAGCGAAGCATTTTGGAGAAAAGAAAATTGAAATGATTCCCGCAAGAGAAATAACAAATGTAACGGGTTATATTAAAGGCGGATGTTCGCCTATTGGGATGAAAAAACAATTTAAAACAGCCATTGATAGCCATGCAGAAAATTTAGACCAGATTGTTGTGAGTGCTGGAAAGGTTGGCCTTCAGATGGAGTTGTCTGTTACAGATTTAGTTTCTGTGACAGAAGCAGAGCTGGTAGACTTAATCGTGGAATAATAAAAAGAATGTCTTGGAAAAGACATTCTTTTTTGTGTCTGTTTAAAAATATATTACAGATATGCAATGGTTTCTATTTCAACAAGGACGTCTTTTGGAAGACGTGCAACTTCTACTGCAGATCTTGAAGGAAAAGCACCTTCTGTAAAAAATCTGGCATAGACTTCATTCATTTTTCCAAAGTCGTTCATATCCTTGATAAATACAGTAGTCTTTAACACCTTGTCTAAAGAACTTCCAGCTTCTTCTAAAATGGCCTTAATATTTTCAAATACCTGCACTGTCTGTTCTTCAATAGTGGAACCAACGATTTCACCTGTCGTCGGATTTAGAGGAACCTGACCAGATGTAAATACCAGATTTCCGAAGATATTACCTTGTGAATATGGTCCAATAGCAGCAGGTGCTGCTGAAGTTGCAACTACTTTACGCATTTTAAAATCCTCCTTAAACCTAAAAAGTTTTCAATAATTTACTAATTATTATTATAAAGCTTTAGTCCAATCTATTCAAGTATGATAAAATTTATATTTATAAAAACACATGAATAATAATGCAAAAAAATTACTAGCATTAAAATAAACGATATGCTAAAATATACTCTATTGTTAATTCACTATAGTAAAGCAGATAAATAAGGGAATAAAAATGAGGAATTCTAACAAACATATATTTTTAATAGGTTTTATGGGCACTGGAAAATCAGCGGTTTCAAAGGAACTAGGAAAAATGATGGAATTAGACGCAATTGATACAGATGCATTAATTGCGGATATCAGTGGGATGAGTATTCCGGAGATCTTTGAAAATAAAGGTGAAGACTATTTCAGAGCATTGGAAACCAATGTGTTGCATAGAATATCAGATTTTCAGGGCAGCATTGTCTCTTGTGGAGGAGGGATTGCTTTAAAAGATGAAAATCTGGAAATAATGAAGAGGGCAGGGAAAATTATTCTTTTGACTGCAAGTGCAGAAACTATATATATAAGAGTTAAAAAAGATACGCAAAGACCACTGCTTAAAAACAACCTGAATGTGGAATATATAGAAGAATTAATGAAGAAAAGACAGCCGGCATATGACAAAGCAGCAGATATTATAATTGAAACAGATAAAAAAGATATTTTGCATATTTGCAAAGAAATTCTAATGAACCTTAGGATGTTGGAGGGTACTGAATGATAACATATAAAAATGAGATTGCCGTTGATGATTATTTACAACTTAGAGATGCAGTGGGATGGAGGAATTTACCCCGTGAACAGGCCAGGAAAGCTTTAGCAGGTTCCGTCTATATGTTAGTAGCATATGACAATGAAAAAGTAGTTGGAATGGCCAGAGTCGTGGGAGATGGGGTATATATGTCCTTAATCGTTGATGTAATGGTGCATCCAGAGTATCAAAAAATGAAAATTGGATCGTACATTATGAATAATATAATGAATACTCTTGAGTCATCGGTTAAAGGGGATGATATAATGATGATAAATCTCATGTCTGTTCCAGGAAAAGAAACATTTTATGAACAGTTTGGACTTGCGGCAAGACCAAATAAAACCATGGGACCGGGAATGTGCAGGTGGATTAACGTAAAATGAGTTGGTATATTCAGGCGATGAAAAAATATGCAGTATTCGATGGCAGAGCCAGAAGAAAAGAATATTGGATGTTTATGTTGTTTAACGCTATTTTATATGTATTGTTTATCCTTTTGGCACTAAAATTAGAAAATATCCTGCCAGTCATTATATATGAAGTAGCAGTAATTGTGCCATCATTGTCCGTCACTGTCAGACGACTTCATGATATCGATAAATCTGGACTCTGGGTATTCATATCTTTTGTGCCATTTATTGGAGACATATGGATGCTGGTGCTTAGCTGTTTAGAAGGTACCTATGGGGAGAACCGTTTTGGGGCTGACCCTAAGGCCAATGAGGGGATAGACATAGCCTAAAATAATATATACATGATGAAAAAGAGCTGTTGCTGAAGAATAAAGTATCCCTAAAGGATATTATTTCTCAGTTCACAGCTCTTTTAAATTAGGATTTAGTAATCGTTACCATTTACTTTGATCTTCATACTCTATCACAGAATCCGGGCTGTATTTTCTGTTCATATCATGTCTTGCTTTACGGTTTTCCTTTGTATCAAAGATAATAGAAAAATCATAATCATCTGGATAAAGCTGACTGGCAGGAGTTATAAGTTTAATGCGTTTATGACTGATAAGCTGCTTTTTCCCTTGAATTTGAACCACAAGTTCCCCTTTTTCATTTGCTTCTTTGAATACAATACCGATGGCCTTTTGAGGGTATATTCTGACACTGTCACCCATATGAAAACTATCACTTACCAAGGAAGCAGGGCTTTTAACAATATCTTTTTTATTATACTTGCAGAAATTAAACCTGATGGGACAGGCTCATCCTGTAAAGATACAGCGGGACAACCGGCGGGAGCAGAACCCTTACTATAGGATGCTTTTTCTGCTATAGCCAACATATGCTCAGGAAATCCTAATCTTTTTGCAATGTACAATGCACAGCTTTCTCCAGCTTCACCAATCTGTAACTTATATAAAGGCTTTAAACTTTCACGGTCAAAAGCCATTCTTGCATTTATAAAACCAACCGTATTTTCAGCAAAGTCTTTTATTTCCGGATAGTGTGTAGTGGCTACAAACAGACAGTTTCTCCGCTTTAATTCAGCTAAAATAGAAACGGCGATACCCATACCTTCTGCTGGGTCTGTTCCTGAACCTAATTCATCCAGGAGAACCAGACTCTCATCTGATACATTTTTCAGGATGTTAATTATATTTGTAATATGGGCAGAAAAGGTGGACAAATTTTCTGATATGCTCTGACCATCGCCGATATCACATAAAACGTTGCTATGCATGGAAAAAAGGCTTCCATTTGATACTGGGATATGAAGCCCACACTGGGCCATCAGTGACAGCAATCCAACGGTTTTTAGTGCTACTGTTTTACCTCCGGTGTTTGGCCCTGTTATTATTACCCCATTTATGTCCCCGCCTATTTCAAAGTCTAAAGGGACACAAATATCTGATTTCAGCAATGGATGCCTGCCTTGCTTTATAACTATTCTTCTTTCTGTAGTGATTGCTGCAGGAATAGCCTTCATATCAAGGGAGAGCTTGGCTTTTGCAAATATAAAATCCAGGGTTTCCATTGCTTCTATATTAATTTTCAATTCATTTATATAACTATCCACTAATGCAGTTAATGTAAATAAAATTTTTCTGATTTCATTATCTTCTTCAATTTGTAATAAAAATAGCTCTTCCTGAAACTTTCTCACTGATGAGGGTTCAATGAAATAAGTTCCTCCAGTATTTGAAGTATCAATGACTGTTCCCGCTACCTGGCTTTTATATTTACTTTTAACAGGTAAAACAAATCTGCCATTACGCATTGAAACATATCCATTTTCAAACCACTGTTTATTATTCCGAAGGATACTTTCAAGTTTTTCTTTCAAAGAAGCGTTGATGGTTTCAATCTTTCTGCGTATTCCGTGTAAAACTGAAGAAGCTCCACTATCTACTATTCCGTTTCTGATCGAACAATTAATTTCTTCAGATAGTGTATCAAGAGAATAAAAAGCGCCTCCGTAAGAAGAGATGTTATCTTCAATGGTTTCGGCTCTTTTTAAATAGCTTTTCATACGTTTACAGGCATTTAAAAAAGTGCAGATACTCATAAGCTGTTCAGGAAGTAACATGGAACCCTTAGCTGTCAATTCCAGAATCTTATCCAGTTCTTCCATTGATGTAAGAGGGGGAGTTCCTATGCTGTTTAATATTTTTACAGCGCCTGATGTTTCATGCATTTTATTTTTACACTCCCGTTCACTGAGAAAAGGTTGTAACTGAAGTAACTTTTCTTTTGCATTGTGAGTAACGGCAAAATCTGCCAGCCTTTCAAGTATGGTATTAAATTCCAGTGTATTATCAGTATTCATAATTAATCCTCCATATAAAGTCATATAAGAGAAAGACGCCTTTTACTGATTTAAAATGGTGATTTCCACAAGGTGCAGAGGTCCTCAGTAAATAAAATATAAACAGACTAAAAATAAAAAAGTGCAACAGAATAAGCCTGTTACACTTCGTAAATTACAATCAAAAAATATTATAATCTCACATCAACACTCGAGTTAATATGTTTTATAACTTAAATGGTCATCAGAGGAAGTATATCTGCAAGGCGTAAATGGGTACACTAAAAAAGCAGGCAAAACCTACTTAATAAGGTAACCTTTCTTTCTCAACTATTTAGTTGAAAATCACCATTACAGAAACAATTAACAAAAAATATCCTCCAATTTCTAGATTATCATATGTTCACTTTAGCATAATTTATTATATATGTAAAGCGTAACATCTTTGTGCATTAGTTACAATGAATAATATTTAATATCTGGTACAAAGCTTCAACTTCCAGCTGTCCTGGAGCGGAAGACTTGCCCACGGAACCAAAGGTTATTGAAGAACCAAAATATTCCCCGGATATTCTGCTGATACTCCCCAGTTTTGACATAGACATGGTAATAATGGGGCCTTTTGCATATTTCTCATTCATTTCTGCTGTAGCTTCAAGGAGCGTCAGCACATCTTTGTAACAGGCAGGCATTACGGCTATTTTGGGAATATCTGCACCCAGATCCTGCATTTTGCAAAGACTGGATATGATCTCTTCTTTTGACGGGGTTTTTTCAAAGTCATGACTTGAAAGGATAACCCTTATATTCTTCTTGTGGAATTGTGGAATTAAAGACTTCACAAAATGGTCTCCGGCAGATGCTTCTATATCGATTAAATCTATTAGGCCTGTGGCTGCAGCTCCCTTCATTAATTCAGCGTATTCTTCAGTTTGGGCAGATTGATTTCCACCTTCTTTAGAAGTTCTGAAAGTGAAAAGAATGGGTATATCCTTCAATATAGTTCTGAGGCCAGTAAGCACTTCCCGAACCTGATCAGAATCAAAGGCATCCTCGAACCAGTCAACTCTCCATTCTGCCAGGTCAACAGGAAGATTACGTATAACTTCCCCAGCAGCAAAAATATCTTCCTTGGTGGCAGCAACAATGGGTGCACAAATTTTAGGCTGGCCGTCACCTAATATCAAATTTCTGACTTTTAAAGTTTTCATGGTTAGAACTCTGCTCCTTCCCCTGGGATAAATAAATTTTTAAGTTCTTTAATAATGGTTTCATTCTGGGATGCAAAACCACCTTTTCCAGTAAAGCAGCCGGCAGCTGCGGAAGCCTGGGCTACCAGCATGGCAAGGCCACTGGCATATGGTATATGAAGTTCTTTTGCTTGTTGAATAAATTGTGTGCAATAAGGGTTATATACTACATCAAAAACGCCACAGCACATGGTGAATCGACTTAAGTCTATGGGACGGCCATCTGTATCGGGCCACATTCCTACAGGAGTAGTATTGATTATTATTTCAGCGTCGGGTTGTGCATCTAAATCTTTATAATTTAAAGTAGTACAATTTATTAAAGGGTAAGGAGAATGCTTGGTATCCGTCTTCAGACTTTGAAAAACAGGGGTTTCAATTTTTCTTGATGCAATAAGGATTTCCCGGGCACCCATGTCTAAAACGGCTTTACGTACCGTTTTACAGGTAGCACCATCACCGAGAATAAGCACTTTTTTATTCTGGACTGAAATCTCTGCCTGTTCCATTGCATAAATAAAACCTGCATAATCTGTGTTTGTTCCGCAAAGCTCTCCTTGTGGGTTAAAATACAGTGTATTGACAGCGCCTATTTCCTGTGCAAGTGGAGAAACCTGGTCGCAATAGGGGATAACCGTCTGTTTGTAGGGGATCGTAACATTCAGTCCCTTAAAATTCCGGTTCTTGAGAAATGAGTCTAATTCCTGACTGGTGAGAGGAATTAAATCATAAGTGTATGCACCCAGTTTCTCATGAATGATTTTTGAATAGCTATGTCCGAGTTTTTCTCCAATGAGTCCGTAAATCATAATTCCTCCTTTTAAAAATACTAATTTTCTATATAATTCCCAAGAAAGACAAAACGCTCTGGCTGTGAAGAAAGTTCACAAAGCAGGCTGACAACCTGGGGAGAGCATAAAGATGCTTCCATATCAAAATAAAACATAAATTCAAAGTCACTGCCAGGGATTGGTCTTGATTCCAGCTTGGTCAGATTCAATCCCAAGGCTGAAAATTTTGCAATCATATTGTATAAAGACGATGGACGATGTGGTAGCGACAGCATAAGACTTAGCTTATTCGCACCGGGATATATCTGCAGATTTTTGGAGATACAAATAAAGCGGGTATAGTTATTGTCACTTAGCTGAATGTCTTCAGAAATAATATGAAGCCCATAAATATCAGCACATTCCCGGGAAGAAATAGCAGCAATATCTGTACGGTGGCTTTTAGCAACTAATTCGGCAGCCATAGCAGTATTTTCACAGGTGGTTATTTTTACATCCTTTAATTCTTCAATGAATTTGGAACACTGACCCAAGGCCTGTCCATGGGAAATAATTTCTTTTACATCTTCAAGTTTAACTCCGGGTTTCCCTAGCAGCTTATGAGCTATCCGCAGTTTAAAGGCTCTCGCAATATAAAAATGGTGATTTTTCATCAGATCATAGACAGGACCTACAGAGCCGTAAGAACTATTCTCAATAGGAAGAACTCCGTATTGGCAAAGCCCTTTATCAACCGCATTAAAAACACTTTCCCAATTATTAAAATACATAACAGATGGAAATTCAAATATTTTTTCAGCCGCCAGCTGTGAGTAAGAACCTTCAATCCCCTGACAAGCCACTACCGCTTTTTTAGGAAAAATTTCTGGAGTATTCAACATAGCGGTATCAATTTCCTTTTTTAAAGGAGAGTCTGTGTGCACAAACTGGGTCTGGTAAGAACGGCTTACATCAAAGATGGTATTATATAAAATACGGGCATAACGTTCCAACGGTTCTCCAGCCTGATCCGAGACTTTAGCCAGCACTTCTTTTTCTCTTTGGGCATTTAATATGGGAACCCGGGAGGCTTTTTTTCTTCTGCAACCTGCTTAGCTATATTCATACGCTTTATAAACAAATCTGTAATTTCAGTATCTATTTTGTCTATCTGGTCTCTTAAATTCTTTATGGTCATATCCTTCCCCCTATTCTTTAATAAGTAATATAAATTTGTTTTAATTTCCTGACAGCAAATCCAGCAGGCCAATGGCCATAGCCGCCTCTACCACAGGAACGGCTCTTATGACTACACAGGGATCGTGCCGGCCTGTAATATGGAGTATCTGGTTGGTCTTATTACTGAGGCTTACTGAATGCTGCTCTTTTGATATAGAAGGGGTAGGCTTAAAGGCAAGCCGGCAGATGAGAGGCATTCCTGAAGAAATCCCTCCTAATATTCCCCCATGGTTGTTCGTAACTGTTTTCACGGTATTTCCGTCCATAAAAAAGGGATCGTTGTTCTGTGAACCCCGTAAAGCAGAGCATTGAAACCCATTACCAAATTCGATTCCTTTAACAGCTGGTATACCAAAAAAGATTTGAGATAAATGACCTTCTATGCTGTCATACATAGGACCGCCAATACCTACAGGAACCCCCAGGGCGCAGCATTCAACAACTCCCCCTACAGAATCTCCTTCTGCCATAGCAGTCTGAATCACATCTCCCATAGCGTAACCTTTTGTTTCGTTCAGTACAGGAAAAGATTTTTCCCTGAGAGAAGCAAAGTCTTCCGTCCTAACCAATACCGGGTCAAAAGGAGTATCATGAACTGTACCAATGGAATATATATGGGCACCTATAGATATGCCCCAGTCCTCAAGAAGCTGGAGGGCAATAGCGCCTGCAATACATAAAGGTGCTGTCATTCTGGCTGAGAATGGGCCTCCTCCGGACATATTTACTGAATCGCCATATTTAACCGATGCAGGATAGTCTGCATGAGCAGGCCGGGGAATGTCCCGGAGTGCAGCATAATCACCAGAGCGGGTATTGGTGTTTTCTATTATAATAGTCAAAGGTTCTGAGGTGGTCTTTCCATGGGAAAGGCCCGACTGAACAACAGGAGTGTCCGGCTCTTTCCGGGGAGTAGTAAAAGCACTGTTTCCAGGAGCTCTGCGGGCAAGAAACTTTTTCATCCTGTCAAAGTCAATGGCTATACCTTCTGGAAGGCCATGGATCGTTACGCCAATATGGTTTTCGTGTGAACCACCAAATATGGTCACTTTCAGATTTTTCCCAAAGGAAGAGGAAAGCGTAATCATTTGTTTTGTAGTACTATTTGTATCAGAGCACATTATATTTACCTCCTAAATGGGCGAAATCCTGAAAAAATTTAGGGTAAGATTTATTTACAGCTTCTGTTCCCTGGATAATAACCGGTTCGGTGCAAAGGATAGAAGCAATAGCAGCAGCCATGACGATACGGTGATCATTGTGACCATTAACCCAGCCACCTTTTAACTTTCCAGTCCCATGAATAACAAGGCCTTCAGGAAGCTCTGTTATGTTGCCTCCCAGATGACTAATCATTTCATATACTGTGGCTAATCTGTCGCTTTCCTTTATCCTTAACCTTCCTGCGTTTATAATTTCTGTAGTTCCCTGACGTGAAGCCGCCAGAACGGCTAAAACGGGAACTAAGTCTGGAACGTCAGATACGTCAAATACAAGTTTTTCATTACTGTGTCTGGTTTTTCTGACTGTTTCTACAAAGGAGAGAATTTCTTTGTCCCCCTGGGCAGAATCCGGATTTAAATGGAGGCAGGTAACGGAAGGAGTGCTGACGTTATGAGCTAAACAGGACAAAGCATCTGCAACAATAAAGAATGCAGCATTGGACCAGTCTCCCTCTGCTGAAACTTTTCCAGGAGAGATATATTGCTGATTTCCCTTTATAATAAACGAATAGAGTGGTTCATCCTGAACCTGTGGTGCTTTATAAACTTCAATGATAATCCCGAACAGTTTAAGAACTTCCAGAGTAAGCATGACGTAAGAAGAAGACTCCAGGTTGGAAGTAATGTTGATTGTGCTGTTTTCTTTCAGTAAAGGTAAGGCAAATAACAACCCCGTTATATACTGTGAACTTACATTACCAGGCAGATTATAAACGCCGCCCTTTAGCCTGCCCGTTACAGTAAATATCTGTTGGGTATTCCCAGTGCTATTTTGAGGGGAATCAGTTCCTTTAGTAAAGGTACATCCATGGGACTCCATCTCTTCTTTAAGAGGAGAAATAGGCCTTTCAGGAAGTCTGCCGGCACCTAAGAAGACGGCTTTGTCTTTTAACGCCATAGAGAGAGGCAGCATAAATCTTAAAGTTGAGCCACTTTCGTTACAGTTAAAGACAGGGAACAAATCGTTTAGTTGCGATAAACAATTTTCTGTAGCTTCCAAGTCCTCATTCATATCAGATATACTTACCTGACAAAAATCAGCGCAGAGGGAAGCAGCAATCATCAGTCTGTGGGCGTGGGATTTTGAACTTATAGAATGAATACAGCCTTTTAAGGGGCCTGGTGTAATTTTTATATTCATAAAGCTGTTCTCCAATAATAAAAAATAAAAAATAAAATATGTGAAACTATAAACCTGCGCTGATAAAAGTTTCCAGGTCTTCGATATTTATCTTTTTTAAATAGCAATGGCCGATATAGTCTGGTAAAACCAGGGTTATACTTTTCCCAGCACGCTTTTTATCTTTCAGAGCTACCTGAGTGAGTTCTGCTGCGGTAAAAGGGCAGGCAACCGGGAAATTAAACTTGTTCAACATATTCTCTATTTCCAAAGAACAGTCCATTTTGCAAAGCCCCAGCTTATAGGAAGCTTTGGAAACAATAAACATACCTATGGCAACAGCATGCCCGTGGGTTATAGCATAATTGCTGCATTTTTCCACAGCATGCCCGATGGTATGACCGAAATTCAGCAGCTGTCTCACACCCGTATCCCGTTCATCTTCCATAACAATATCTCTTTTTATAGTGACACACTGATTTACTATTTCAATCAAAACATCCGAAGAGACGTTGTTTTCAATATCCTTTTGTGATGCTTCAGAGCTGGGAAAAAGGTCATGGTTATGCAGCATAAGAGTGTCAAACAACTCTCTGTTAATTATGGCACCATATTTTATGGCCTCTGCAACTCCATCCAGAAATATTTCATAGGGAAGAGTCGAAAAAGTATTGCAGTCGCATAGCACTAATGAAGGCTGCCAGAAAGCTCCCGCCAGGTTTTTTCCACCTTTCAGGTTAACGCCAGTTTTTCCACCTACAGAAGAATCAACTGCGGCTAAAAATGTAGTAGGAAGCTGTACAAACCGGATGCCTCGAAGGAAAACAGAAGCAGCAAAACCTGCTACATCACCAGTGATGCCGCCCCCAAGGGCTGCAATGGCATCACTTCTGGTGAAATCATTTTCAGCCATATATTCTAAAATAGAACTTACCGTAGTAATATTTTTGGACTTTTCTCCGTGTTCAAACACAAATACATATACTTCAAAGCCCGCGGCAACCAGGGAGTTAAAAACCGTATCTTTGTAAATTCCAGAAACTACATCATCCGTAACAATGCAGACTTTACCGGGCTCAATAACTTCAGAAATATATTTGCCTGCATTTGTGAGTAAATCTCTTCCTATTAACATTTCATATTTTCTTGAGGCATTAATCTGAATTTTTTCCATCAAAATTTTTCTCCATCTATTAACATTTTACGTTCTTTTCCATCCTTTAAAAGCTGGCTGAGAGTATCCGCATCTTTTTCTTTTATGGCCTTACTGTATTGCCCGAGCCTTTCAATGATTCCATCAATTTCTTCCGCCAGGTACTCAGGATTATCAAGGAAAAGTTCTGTCCACATAGTTTCATTCAGCTTGGCAACCCGGGTGAGATCTTTGTAGCTGCCTGCAGAAAAACCTTTATGCTCAAGAGCAGAAGGGCTTTTTATATAAGCATTGGATACCACATGAGCAAGCTGTGACGTAAAAGCAATAACCCTGTCGTGCTCCTCTGGAGTAGAAATCTGAGTATTGGTAAAACCAATGTTTTCACAGAGCAGCTTTATTTTCTGGACATCTTCGATCCGGGTTCCTTTTACAGGAGTCAGAATCATAGATGCATTGTTAAACAGAGCCTTTTTTGCATGGGTGAAACCTGCATGGGCAAGACCAGCCATGGGGTGGCCTCCCATAAATATAAATCCATTTTCCCGGGCTACTGGTTCCAGAGCTTCACAGATTACTTGTTTTACACCGCAGCAGTCAAGGACCATAGCCCCTTTTTTTATCATGCCTGCATGGGATTTCACAAAGTCTATGGTATCCTGGGGATAAAGGGCAACTATTAATAAATCGCAGGTGGAAAGTAGCTCAGCCGTAAGGGCTTCATCAATGGCACCCACTAAAATGGCTTTTTTTATGATCGTATCCTGAAGATCCAGACCAAAGACTTTATAAGGTGTATTTTGTTTTATTGCCTTTGCCATAGAACCGCCTATGAGACCCAGGCCGATTATACCAATATTCATTTATTTCGCCCCCTTAAAGCTGTAAGGCAAAATAGCCTTTACTGCATCAGCAACATCTTTAAAGGCTTCCGGTGTCAGAGACTGAGCTCCATCACAAAGAGCATGGGCCGGGTCATTGTGCACTTCAATCATTAATCCATCTGCACCGCAGGCAGCTGCAGCAAGAGCCATTGGCTTGACTAATCTTGCTATGCCTGTAGCGTGACTGGGATCCACAATGACAGGTAAATGCGTCAGAGACTTTAAAAGTGGAATACTGGCCAGATCCAGAGTATTTCTCGTAGAAGTCTCGAAAGTACGGATACCTCTTTCGCAAAGGATTACATTGTTATTTCCGCCAGCCATGATGTACTCTGCACTCATAAGAAATTCCTGTAATGTGCTGGAAAGTCCCCTTTTTAACAGAATCGGCTTTTTTAAGGTACCCAGCTCTTTTAAAAGTTCAAAATTCTGCATGTTTCGGGCACCAACCTGTATTACGTCAACATTCTCAAACAATGGGAGATGTGATATATCCATTACTTCAGTCACAATTGGAAGACCAGAAACCTTTTTTGCTTCCAGTAAAAGATTTATCCCTTCTTCTCTCATACCCTGAAAGGCATATGGAGATGTTCTTGGTTTAAATGCTCCACCTCTGTACAAGGTTGCACCTGCTTCTTTCACAGCCAGAGCAACCTGGCAGATCTGTTCTTCTGATTCAACAGAGCAGGGACCTGCTATAATCTGAAAATTCCCGTCTCCAAGTTTCACTCCATTGATGTCTACCACTGTAGAATCCGGGTGAAATTTACGGTTTGCGTTTTTATAAGGCTCCTGTATTCTTTTTACTGTTTCTACAATGTCAAGTGCATTGATCAATTCCATATCAACACCAGAGGTGTCACCAATTAATCCAATAAGAGTCGTGTTGGCACCTTCACTCATATGGATGCCGAGATTCATACTTTTCAGCCAAGATAAAAGATTATCTAATTGCTTCTTATTTGGGTTGCTTTTTAAAATAATTACCATATTGTTATCCTCCAAAACTAAAAAAAATCCGCAAGTGAATTTCACCTGCGGACTCTAATTTCTATCTTAATTTGCTTTAACAGATTTTCATCTTGTTAAACCAGAGCGCCCATATTTGCAGAGAAATTCAAATAAGCCTTACTTCTAAAGTAGAAAGTAAAGCTAAAATAAAAATATTCAACTGCCCAACTAATAACGTTTTTCATGGACTTACCCTTTCATTTTTGTTCTCATTCACTAAAAAATTGTGATAATATGTTTGATTATACAACATAATAAAAGTATTGTAAAGATATTTTTGAAAATTATCTTTTTTGTTCATTGACGTTTATCAGGAATAAAATGTATAATCTAAAATAAGGTATAAAGGTATATTCAATTTCGAAAGGTAACGAAGTAATGTCGCATAAAAAAAGGCATACATGTGCAGCTGTATTAATTATTATGATAATTATTTTCAGCAGTTTTATACCATATACTTCCCATGCAGAGGGGAAAAAACAGGCAGATATAGTAAGAGTTGGATATTTTCAGCTGGACGGGTTTAACGATGTCTCCCGGGATGGGCATTTCAGTGGATATGGGTATGAATATTTAATGGAAATCGCCAAATACACAGGATGGAATTATGATTTTGTATACAAAACCAAAGATCCGGCAACAGGCACGGAACATCGGCTGACATATGCAGAAGCACTTACAATGCTTGAGAATGGCCAGCTGGATGTAGTTTGTAATGTTGGAAAAACTTTAGATACTGAAAAACGTTTTATGTTTCCAGCTTTTCCTTTGGCAGAGGATTATGGACTCCTGTCTGCACGCCAGGATAATATGAAATATAACAGACAAAAACTGCAAACTCTTGAAGGAATAACCATTGGAGTTCTGGCAGGAAGTTCACGGAACAATGAAATTGAAGAATATTTCAAAGAGAACAACGTTCATGTTAAATTAGCCACATTTTCTACTGTTGAGGATATGAAAACTGCTTTGATTAGAACAAAGTCGGTGGATGCAATATATACAAGCAACATGAGGCAGCTGGAAGGGGAACAGATGATTCTCCGATTAGATCCAGCCTCTTTTTATGTGGTTACAAATAAAGGAAATAACCAGGTATACAGCCAGTTAAATTCGGCTTTAGAGGAAATAACCGCTAAATACCCCCAGTTTGCTGATGAATTATATAAAAAGTACTATAATGGGCTGGATGAAAAGCGTATTTTGTGGACTCCGGAGGAACAACAGTATATTAAAACCCATCCAGTTATAAATGTGGGAGTTGATGCAAACTATATTCCCATTGAATATTATGATGAAGACAAAAATAAAGTCTCAGGCATTACAGGGGATATACTAAATGAGATAACCGCTGCTACAGGCGTGTCCTTTAACAGTATTGTATACGACAGTTTCCCGGAGATCAGTAAGGTAACGGGAAAGAAAAAGGTCCAGCTTATTTCTACCTTTGGTGCCGATTATAAATGGGCAGAAAAAAATAAGGTGCGACTTACATCTGCTTATTTAAATATTCCCGTCAGTGTTATCTCTCAGTATTATATTAAAGATTATGCTTTGCCAAACCTTAAGGTGGCAGTTGTAAAAGACTATTTTTTAACAGAGAAAATAAAGGACACAGAGAGATATAAAAGACTGATTTACTGTAACAGTATAAAGGATTGTGTTGCAGCGGTAAATGATGGCACAGCGGATATTACGTATATACCTACTTACAGTGCTGACTATTTCGGATCTCATGTAGAATATACCCGCATAAGAACTTATGCGGTGCCAGATTTTAATTATAAAATCTGTTTTGCCGTTCCTGAGGACGGAGATATAGTTTTGTATAGAATTATAAACAAGGCAATAAATAATATCCCTGAAAAGGAAATCGATAAAATTGTCTGCAATAATATTTTACTGAATGGTCCACAAGACCAACCTTTTGACTATGTTTATAAATATCCGGTGCTTACCTCTGTAGTGATCTGTTCTTTATGGATGGGCATATTTATGTTCATGTACTTTAACAGAAAGCTTGAAAAAAAAGTAAAGCAGGAAATCGATTTAAGTGATAAGAGGATTCATATTGCTTTAGCACAAACAAGTCTGGTGGTATGGGATTATGATTTGGCAAATAAGACCATCATAAGAACAAAAGGCAGTAAAATCTGGGTTGGTCTTGGAGATAAAATAGAAAATGTTCCCCAGTGCTTCATCGAAGCAGGATATGTGCATCCGGACTGTTCAGAAGAATTTTTAAAAATGTTTGACAATATATTAAAAGGAGCAAAAGTTGCATCTGGCGTTTTTAAACTAAAGAAAATAGAGATTGACAGACAATGGTCAGGTTATTATATATGGGTAGAAATCAAGATTACAAATATATTTAACGAAAGCGGAAAGCCAATCCGTGCAGTAGGCTTGGCAGAGGATGTAACAGAAAAGGTAAATGAAGAACTGAGGCTAAAGGAGAGAGCTTCCAAAGACCCCCTAACGAATCTCTTGAACAGAACTTCTTTTCAGGCCTGCGTGCAGGACTTTTTAAAAAAGGAATATCAGGAAGATTCGGTCAGTGCATTACTTATTCTGGATACGGATGACTTTAAACGGGTAAATGATACGTATGGCCATTTCTATGGGGACGAAATACTGAAAGCTATAGCGCTAAAACTAACCAGGCTGTTCCGGTCCGAGGATTTCATAGGTCGGCTGGGAGGAGATGAGTTTATTGTTTTCATGAAGAATACCAGTTCATATGAGATTGTGGAGAAAAAAGCAAAACAGATTTGCCGGGATTTGGTTTTTGAAAAGGGAGGGCTAACAACCACCTGTTCCATAGGAGTTGTGATTGTACCTAACAGATATGTAGATTATGACATGCTTTACAAATATGCAGATGAGGCTATGTATGGAGCCAAGAAATGCGGAAAATGCAGATACGTGATTTACGATGCAAGCCATATCGATTAAAAACAAAAAATAGTTGTTGACACAACTATTTTTTTTTGTATAAAATGGAAAAGTATTGAAATAATTGGAGGAATATTATGAAAAAAATTAAATTTCTTTTTTTAGCAATGATACTCAGTGTATCAATGCTTCCCTGCAGTGCATTTGCCGCCAGCAGCCCAATAAACGTAACTGTAGATGGTGTGCCAGTTAAATGGACAGATGCTGCTCCTTATGTGGATGCTAACAACCGTACAATGGTACCTTTAAGACCAATAGGTGAAGCCATGGGACTTGAAGTTGACTGGGACAACAGCGACCAATCAGTAACATTTTCCACCGCATATGACGAAAAAGATGCCGTGTCCCAGGGAGCCGTTAAAGATACGGATAATGATGGGAAGCAAGATTCTTTTCTGGGAGGTTCAGGTGTAGTTTTCACTCTTAATGAGAAGATGGCTGTTACAGTACTTCTTTATTGTAAGCTGGGTGCTGATCTGGATACGGCTGAGCCCTCCGATTCAGAGGCAGGCATTATAAATATGGATACTGCTGCAGTAATGACAAACAATAGAACTTACGCTCCGGTAAAATATCTGGCTGAATTTTATGGTTACACGGTAAAGTGGGATCAGAAAACGAATACAGTAGTTCTTACAAGTGAATAAAAAAGGAAAAACAGAAAGATAATAAACAAAAATACTGCCCCTGTAAAATACAGGGGGCAGTTTTAAAATTAGAAATGAAAATATATAGGGTTTAGAAAATTTAAGGAAGTGTAATTTCTCCTTTAAGTGCTGCCATGGCAGCGGATACAGGGGAGGCCAGATAAATTTCTACTTTAGATGTACCCATTCTCCCAAGAAAATTACGATTGTTAGTGGCAACCACTTTTTCACCATCCGATAAAATACCTCCTGCACGGCCACAGCAAAGGCCGCAGCCAGGGTGTGTTACTACCGCGCCAGCAGCAGTAAGAGTTTTTATGATGCCAGAGCGCGTGGCTTCTATAAAAATCTTGCGGCTGGCAGGTGTAACGATTAGTTTTACAAATGGGGAGATTGTTTTACCTTCAAGGATTCTGGCTGCAGCCTCCAGGTCTTCATATCGTCCATTGGTACAAGACCCAATAAACACCTGATCTATTTTAATTCCCGCAAGCTGTTCCACTGGCTTTATATTGTCAACCTGAGAAGGGCATGCCATAACTGGCACAAACTCCTCAGCCTTGTAGGTCATAGTTTTATAATAAACTGCATCCTCATCACCCTTTAAAGACTTCTCTTGTTCGGTCAGTTCAATCTGACAGTATTCAGCAGTTTTTTCATCAGGGGTAAATAATGCGCATTTTGCTCCGGCTTCAATAGCCATATTTGCTATAGTCATACGGCTGGCAACCGTCATGTTTTCAATAGTGCTTCCTGTGAACTCCAAAGCTCTGTAAGTAGCTCCATCGGCCCCTAGATCGCCTATAAGAGTCAGGATGATATCTTTAGAAGTCACGTTTTCAGGAAGCTCCCCTTCTATATTTACTTTGATTGTTTCAGGAACTTTAATCCACATGGTACCCGTTCCAAGAATACTGGCCATTTCTGTGTAGCCAATCCCTGAAGAAAAAGCGCCCACACAGCCGTAAGTGGTTGTATGGCTGTCTGTTCCAAAAACCACATTACCTGGTTTAACATAACCAGCCTCTGTCATTAGTTGATGGCAGATTCCATCGGAACGATGAACATTTTTCATGCCATATTTCTCCGCAAACGCATCGCCAGTTTTAAAGTGCCTCACATCATCCTGCTGACTTGCTGGTACAAGGTGATCATAAATCAATACCACTTTATCTGGATCCCAAAGCTTGGAAAAACCCATTTCCTCGAACTTTTCTGCCACAAAGGGTATAAATATATCATGAATCATGACTCGGTCCACATGGACTGTAACAATGTCTCCGGCTTTTACTGGAGCTGTAACGTGTGAATCGCTGAGTGCCCCTGTATGATTACTACTATTTTTATTAATATTACGGTCAACTAATTTTTCTATAAATGTCTGTCCCACAGTGCACCTCCTTTATTTTATCGGCTCCAGGCCGTTTCGTTTACGCATGGCCTGTACAAGCCCCCCAGCATTAATAATATCTACCAGATTCTGCGGAAGTGAGGCGATAGGGTATTCTTTGCCATTACATTTTATATAATGGTTCACATGTACTTCTATTTCCTGGCCTTCCTTCACTACGTCGTGAAGATCCGGGTTTTCTATCAATAAAAGGCCATTGTTAATAGCATTTCTGAAAAAAATACGAGCAAAAGATTTTGCTATTACACACTTAATATTTAAAGCCTTAATGATCTCAGGAGCCTGTTCTCTGGAGGAGCCGCACCCGAAGTTTTTTCCCGCCACTATTACATCTCCTTCTTTAATCTGCCCGGCAAGCTCTGGGCGTAAAGGAGAGAATGCATATTGTTTCATATCATCAATTGTTTTTAGTGCAAGGTAATCAGTAGGAATGATAATATCCGTGTCAATATCATCCCCCAGAACCCACACTTTACTTTTAAAAGTTTCCATCTTATACTCCTTCGGTTTCAGGATTTACTTATATCGTTTATTACCATTAAAAGATGTATCTATAACTGGTCTTCTGTTGCAATGACTCCTTTAATGGCAGAGGCTGTAACTGTAGCGGCCGAACCCAGATATACCTTGGAAGTTGGATGGCCTGCTCTTCCTTTGAAGTTTCGGGTTCCTGTACTGATCAGCACTTCCTTTTCACCAATAACTCCCTGGCAGCTGCCCCAGCACACACTGCAGTTGGCGTTCATAACAATGGCACCCGCTTCCATAAAGATTTCAATGAGTCCTTCGTCAAGTGCCTGCATATATACCTGGTTACTGGCAGGGACAATAAGGAAACGGACACTATCTGCTACGTGACGGCCCTTTAAGAGATTTGCCGCCACACGCATTTCGTCAATACGTCCATTGTTGCAGGAGCCAAGAAAAGCTTCATCAATCTTGACACCGCAGGCTTCTTTAGCAGGTATAACATCGTCCACAAAGTCCGGTTTTGCAACAACTGCTTCTATTTCATTTAAATCAAAAGTGTATTCTTTAACATAATGTGCATCCACATCACTTTTAAAGAGGTGTTTTGGTTCACGGCCATGCTCTTTCAGCCAGGCTTGAGCGGTCTCATCTGCTTCAAAAATAGCTGATTTTGCTCCGGCCTCCACCGCCAGATTGCATAAAACCATGCGGTCATTTATGCTCATGGCCTGGGCACCTTCTCCTGTGAATTCCATCACTTGATAGTTCACACCGTTTGCGCCGATTTTACCAATGATATGCAGCATCAGGTCTCTTGGATAAACACCTTTTTTTAATGTTCCTGTCAGATTAAACTTTACTGTTTCAGGAACAAGAACCCAGGAAGTTCCAGTAACCATTCCATAAAGAAAATCTGTGCAGCCCACTCCGGTACCAAAAGCCCCAAGTGCTCCGTAGGTACAGGTATGGCTGTCCGCACCAAAAATTAATTCTCCCGGGCACACATAGTGCTCCATCATAATCTGGTGGCAAACACCTTTTCCTTCCCAGAAATCAATATGGTGTTCTTTGGCAAAGTCCCGCATCTTTTTATGGGATGCAGCAGTTTTGGGATTGTCAGCAGGAACGTTGTGATCGATGATGAACACAAGCTTTTCAGGATCTGCAATCGTTGGATTCTTAATCTGCTGATTATACATATCTATGGTTAAATGTGTTGTTCCGTCATTACTCATCATACGGTCAAGAGTGACAGTATGTATATCTCCGGGCTTTACCGCTTCTACACCTGCAGCTGCAGCAATTATTTTTTCTGCAATTGTCATACCCATATTATTGGTCACCTCCAGATTCTCCGTGATGAGCTGTACTCTCCATCTCATTTAAAGAAGCAATTAATCCGCCTTTGTCCAGGATAGACTGCATATAAGGGGGAAGTTTGGTGCAGGAATACTCACTGCCACCAGTCTTTACGATACCCTCTGACAAGGATAATTCCATGGTATCCCCACTTTCAACCTGATCATATAAATCCTTGCACACAATAACCGGAAGACCAATATTAATGGCGTTTCTATAAAATATGCGGGCAAAGGACTTGGCTACAACAGCTTTTATACCAAGAGCTTTTAAAACGCTTGGAGCCTGTTCTCTGGAAGAACCGCATCCAAAGTTTTCACCACCAACCACAAAGTCTCCGGGACAGGCCTTGCTGGCAAATTCCGCATCCAGAGATTCAAAGGCATGAACCTTCATTTCTTCTATAGTTGGCAGCAGTAAATATTGTGAAGCAATGATCTGATCTGTGTCCAGGTCATTGTGAAATTTAAATATATTGCCCATAAAGGACCTCCTTTAATCAAATTCTCACTAATGAAAGGATAAATTTCACTAGTAAAGACTTTAGGCTACCGAGAATTACAGGTTTTATAAAAATTATGGTAGCATTTTGCCTGTTTTTTAGCTTGTTTTAGTCTGTTTTTACTTTTTTATTATAAAATACTACCGAAGATTTTCACTTCTGAAGATACTCGGTAGTTTTTGAGGTTATTGCTACCGAAAATCTTCATTTTAGAAAAAATCATGAGCAACTCCATATTATTCCCGATTAATAGTCAAGATTTATTTAATGGCAGCAGATACTAAATCTCCTGCTTCTTTTGTACCTACGGCCTTCATTCCTTCTGTGTAAATGTCCGGCGTCCTGTAGCCATTGGCAAGAACAGTTTTAACAGCAGCCTCTATATCATCAGCCTCATCAGACAGGCCAAAAGTATAACGAAGCATCATAGCAGCAGACAAAATAGTTGCCATAGGATTAGCTTTGTTCTGGTTTGCTATATCAGGAGCAGAGCCATGGACAGGCTCGTACATACCGAAGTTACCTTTTGCAAGACTGGCTGATGGGAGCATTCCAATGGATCCCGTTATCATACTGGCTTCATCTGAAAGAATATCCCCAAAGATATTGCTTGTAACAATGACATCAAACTGTTTAGGATTTCTCACCATCTGCATAGTGGCATTATCAATATAAAGATTGTCTAATGTCACTTCCGGATAATCTTTTGCCACATCCGCTACGATTCGTCTCCAGAGTCTTGAACTTTCCAGAACATTGGCCTTGTCAACACTGGTTACTTTCTTGTTTCTCTTCATAGCCATATCAAAAGCCACAATGGCGATTCTTCTTACTTCTTCTTCGGCATATTGCTCAATATCATAAGCAGCAGGGCCTAAATCTGTATCTTTAAAACCTTTTTCTCCAAAGTAGATTCCTCCCGTAAGCTCTCTTACCACAACGATATCCAGCCCCCTGCAACGATTTCAGGTTTAAGAGGGCAGGCCTCAGCCAGTTCGTCAAACAAAATGGCAGGTCTCAGATTGGCAAACAATCCAAGCTCCTTTCTTAGACCAAGCAATGCTCTTTCCGGCCTCTGATCCCCCGGAAGGGTATCCCATTGCCATCCCCCAACGGCACCCAGAAGAACAGCGTCACTGGCTTTACAGATATCAATGGTTTCCTGAGGCAGACATGCTCCCGTCTCATCAATGGCGCATCCTCCGGCTAAAACCTTAGTATATTCAAATGTATGATTGTATTTTTCTCCAATTTTATCTAAAACCTTAACTGTTTCTCTAACCACTTCTGGTCCGATACCATCCCCAGGTATTAATGCAATTTTATAGTTCATATTTATCTCCTTTTAATATTCTGTATATATTCACTTGTAAATAACTGTTATTTTGTCTAATCTGCCAGAGGACGGATTTTCTTCTGCCTGTTCAGGGCAGATACCAACGCATTAATGGAAGCCAGAATGATATCATCATGGATACCGATACCCCAGTAAAGTTTTCCGCTCTTATCGGTAAGTGCAACATATGC
Source organism: Aminipila terrae (assembly GCF_010120715.1). Lineage (NCBI taxonomy): Bacteria > Bacillati > Bacillota > Clostridia > Peptostreptococcales > Anaerovoracaceae > Aminipila > Aminipila terrae. Next base: position 1,479,557 of record NZ_CP047591.1, on the reverse strand, counting down.
GCAGGCTCTGGAGTTAGAATCTGCTTCTAGGGCATGTTCTGAATAAGTTACAAAAGTATAATCGAAGGCATACGGCGTCTGCTTCAGAGCATTGCTCACTGCATCCAGACGACCATTTCCTGCGGCGGAAACCTGAAACTCATTGCCATCAATAGTTACACTGATATCAACCAACATTCCGTCGTCACTCTTATAGGTAGAAACTTTTTTAAAGGTAGCATCTGTAATATCTACAGGGGAAAATACATTAATATATTCATTTTTAAATATTTCGTAAATTTCTTCCGCAGCCAGTTCTTTGTGAGCATTATCGGAAATCCCTTTCACAAGATAGCCAACTTCTTCCCGCATTTTCTGAGGAATAGCATACCCGTAGTTCTGTTCAAGGATATAAGCAATGCCACCTTTGCCGGACTGACTGTTAATACGGATAACATCCGCATCATATTTACGGCCTACATCATGAGGATCAATCGGCAGGTAAGGAACGGTCCATTTTTCCATATTATTTTCTTCGTGGAAAGCCATACCTTTTGCAATAGCATCCTGATGGGAACCAGAAAATGCTGCGAATACTAATTGTCCGCCGTAAGGCTGTCTTGGATGAACGGCTAAATCAGTAAACTTTTCATACCTTTCAACGATAGAAGGCATATCAGAAAAATCAAGACCCGGGTCTACTCCGTGAGCAAACATATTCATAGCAACAGTTATGATATCCACATTACCAGTACGTTCTCCATTGCCAAACAGGGTACCTTCCACTCTGTCGCCTCCAGCAAGAAGGCCCAGCTCTGCATCTGCCACGGCGGTGCCTCTGTCATTATGTGGATGCAGTGAAATAATGATGTTTTCCCTGTTGTGAAGGTTATCATTCATATATTCAATCTGGCTTGCGTAAACGTGGGGCATTGACATAGAAACCGTAGCAGGCAGATTGATGATTACCTTGTTGGAAGGAGTAGGCTTCCAGATATCAATGACCTCGTTACAGATTCTTAATGCAAACTCCATTTCAGTTCCGGTAAAGCTTTCCGGTGAATATTCAAAGGATATTTCGCTTTCCGGCATCGTTTCCCTGTATTTATTTAAAAGTTTTGCGCCACTTGCTGCAATTTGTACGATTTCATCCTGAGACTTTTTAAAAACCTGCTGTCTTTGTGCAAAAGAAGTAGAGTTATAAAGATGAACAATAGCTTTTTTTACACCCTTCAGTGATTCAAAGGTCTTTTGGATGATGTGCTCTCTGGCCTGAGTAAGTACCTGAATAGTCACATCATCAGGAATCAGGTTGTTTTCAATTAATTTTCTTAAGAAAGTATATTCTGTTTTGGAAGCGGCAGGAAAACCAACTTCTATTTCTTTGAATCCGAGGCTTACGAGGAACTGGAAAAATTCGAGCTTTTCATCTAGGCTCATTGGGACAATTAATGCCTGATTACCATCACGCAGATCAACACTGCACCAGACTGGTGCGGTTTCGATGTGATCTTTTCTGACCCATTTCATTTCATTGACTGGCGGCATAAAGTAGCCGACGCTGTACTTTTCATAGTTTTTCATTTTAAATTCCTCCTCGTTTTGCCTCGTAAGCAAATTATATTATTTTATATAGATATAAATAGGTATACAAATGTTCAGTAAAATCTTATTCATAATTAAATACCTATTCATGATTTTACATACTAATAGAAGTTTTGTGTTTTGTCAATAAGAAATGGTAAAATAATTTGTGATTTTTAACAAAAAACCGTTGACTTTTTTGTCTTTAACTATATAATAAGTATTAAACACCCATCAAGTGGGATAAAAAATCACAGATTTATCTTGTGATAACTAACACCTGGCCTGTGAATCACATACAGGTCATAGTGGCTCTGGAGTGCACATTCCAAAGAAAAAAGTGTGTAAGTTTTTAGAAAGAAGGGAAGTAGACAAAAATGAAATTAACAGGATCTGAAATTGTTGCAGAAGTATTGCTAGAGCAGGAAGTCGATACCGTCTTTGGGTATCCCGGAGGCACCATCCTCAACATTTATGACACCCTCTACAGTTATCAGGGAAAGATCAGGCACATTCTCGCTTCTCATGAACAGCATGCTGCCCACGCAGCTGACGGTTATGCAAGAGCCACTGGAAAAACAGGTGTAGTATTCGCAACGAGTGGCCCGGGAGCTACAAATCTGGTAACAGGTATTGCCACTGCATTTATGGATAGCATACCTATGGTAGCTATCACTTGCAATGTACCTGATTCACTGGTTGGAAGAGATGCTTTTCAGGAAATCTGCATAACAGGAGTGACCATGCCGATTACAAAGCATAACTACTTTGTAAACAAAATTGAGGATTTGGCAGATGCACTGAGAAATGCCTTTAGAATTGCCCAAAGCGGGAGAAAAGGCCCGGTTTTAGTTGATATTACAAAAGATGTAACGGCAGCAACTATTGAGTATGAGAAACAGACCCCTCTGGCAGTGACAGAGATGCCAAAAGCCGATATGGCAGACATTGAAAAAGTTGCAGAGCTAATAAACAAAGCCCACAGACCAATCGTGTATTTTGGCGGCGGTGTGGCAGCTTCATGCGCATCCAAGCAACTGGCTGAACTGTTACAAAAGGCAGATATGCCCGGTACATATACCATGATGGCAGCAGGGGTTTTAAGCTATGATGATAAAAAGAACCTCGGACTGATTGGTATGCACGGAAGTGTTGCATCAAACAAAGCAGTAGATAAAGCGGATTTGGTTCTGGCTCTTGGAACCCGGTTTAGTGACAGAGTTGCATTAAACATGAAAAAGTTTGCAAAAGATGCAACTATTGTACAGATTGATATTGATAAAAGTGAAATAAACAAAAATGTTCTAGTAGATTTAAGTGTGGTAAGTGATGTAAAAGATGCGCTGACGAAACTGATTCCGTTGGTAGAAAAAGTAGAACGGACCGAGTGGATTGACAAGCTTCGAGAGTGGAAAAAGGTCAGAGGGGATAAGAAAGAGGGAAACGCCAAACTTCATCCTTACGAGATTGTTACATCAGTCTGCGACCTTACAGATAAAGAGACCATTTATGTTACAGATGTAGGCCAGCACCAGATGTGGGCAGCCCAGTATTTAAAGCATACCAATACCAGATGTTTCCTAACCAGCGGAGGCCTTGGCACCATGGGATTTGGCTATGGTGCAGCCATAGGAGCACAGATTGGATGTCCACAGAAAAGAGTCATCCATTTTACAGGGGATGGTTCATTCCACATGAATCTGGCAGAGGCATGTACAGCTATAAGCAACAATCTTCCTATTATAACTGTTATCATGAATAACAGAGTTTTAGGAATGGTTTACCAGTGGCAGACCACTTTTTATGGCAAGAGATATTCTTCCACTACGCCAGAAAGAAAGACGGACTTTGTAAAAGTCATCGAAGGTTTTGGGGGTAAGGGCTACAGAGCAACAAACCCGGAAGAATTTGAAGCGGCATTTAAAGAAGCACTTAAGTCAGAAGGACCTGTCTGGATAGACTGTGTTATATCCAGAGAAGAACGAGTTCTTCCAATGATTCCAAATGGCGGAACAGTAAATGACATAATAGTAGGTTAAGAAAGGGGAAGTACTGCTATGACAAAGAGAAGAGAAGTTATAAGTATTTTTGTTGATAATCAGGCAAATGTTCTTAGCAGAGTGGTCAGTTTGTTTGGGAGAAGAGGATTTAATATCGATTCTTTAACCGTTTCTGCTACAAACAACCCTGAGATTTCAAGAATAACCATTGTATTTACTGGTACGGAACAGGCTTTAAACCAGATTATCACACAAACGGAGAAACTGGAAGTTGTGAAAGAAATCTTTACGCTGGAAAAAGAAAACAGTGTATACAGAGAACTTTTATTAGTAAAGATAAGAGCTAATAAAATGAATCGGACAGCTCTCAGAGAAGTGGTAGACATTTTCAGGGGAAAGATTATTGACCTTTCAAAGGAAAGTGTTGTGGTGGAAATGACCGGCGCCCCAGAAAAGATTGATGGTTTTATGAATATGGTAAGCTGCTATGAAATCATAGAAATGTGCAGAACCGGTATAACAGGAATTAAAAGAGGGCTGGCTACGCCGGAATGCTGTCAGGAAGAGCATGAAATAGATTCAGGTGACCTTTTTGATTAGTAAGGCTAAAAAAATATTTCAATATTTAATTAATAGATAAAATAAAAGGAGACAGGAAAATGATTAAAAAATATTATGACACAGATTGTAATTTAGGAATGTTAGACGGTAAAACCGTTGCTATAATTGGATTTGGAAGCCAGGGCCACGCTCATGCAGAAAACCTTAAGGATAGTGGCGTAAATGTAGTAGTTGGTCTTAGAAAAGGATCTGCACATACAGCAAAAGCTGAAGCGGCAGGACTTAAAGTTGTGGAGATAGAAGAAGCTGCAGAAGCTGGCGATATCGTAATGATGCTAGTTCCAGACGAACTTGCTGCAAATATTTATAAAACTCAGGTTGCAAAGCATATGAAGCCTGGTAATGCATTAGCATTTGCCCATGGCTTTAATATCCATTATAATCAGGTTAAACCAGCAGAAGATATTGATGTTATCATGATTGCACCAAAAGGACCTGGCCATACTGTAAGAAGTCAGTATGAAGAGGGAAAAGGAGTTCCTTCTCTTATTGCTATACACCAGGATGCAACTGGTAAAGCTAAAGATTTAGCTCTTGCATATGCATCAGGAATCGGAGCAGGCAGAGCAGGTATTCTTGAAACAACCTTTAAAGAAGAAACAGAAACAGACTTATTTGGAGAACAGGCTGTACTTTGCGGTGGTGTAACTGAATTGATGAAGGCCGGATTTGATACATTGGTAGAAGCAGGATATCAACCGGAAATGGCTTACTTTGAATGTATCCACGAAATGAAGCTGATTGTTGACCTGATTAATAAAGGCGGATTTGAAATGATGAGATACTCTATTTCAAACACAGCGGAATATGGTGATTACAGAACAGGTAAAAGATTAATCACAGAAGAAACCCGTAAGGAAATGAAGAAGGTTCTTTCTGAAATTCAGGATGGTACTTTTGCAAGTGAATTTATTCAGGAATTTAATGCAGGAGGCCAGGCCAAGTTCTTAGCTACAAGAAGAAAGGAAACAGAACATCTTCTTGTTAAAATTGGAGGCGAATTAAGAAAGATGATGAGCTGGTTGAAAAAATAAGCTCTTACAGCTTATGGATTTAAGTTAAGTATGTTATGGTAAGGAGATTGCGTATGACACTAAGAAGTGCAAACGTAACTCAGGGTGTAGAAAAGGCTCCGATGCGAAGCCTTTTTTATGCTATGGGTTATACGAAAGAAGAACTGGACAGACCTTTGATCGCGGTGGTTTCAGCCCATAGCGAAATCGTTCCGGGGCACTATCATTTAGATAAAATAACAGAGGCTGTAAAAGCAGGTGTCAGAATGGCAGGAGGAACACCAGTTATGGTTCCTGCCATAGGGGTTTGTGATGGAATCGCTATGGGACACATCGGTATGAAATACAGCCTGGCAAGCAGAGAATTAATTGCTGACAGTGTAGAGACTATGACACTGGCCCATGCATTTGACGGTCTGGTGCTGGTTCCTAACTGTGATAAAATCGTTCCAGGAATGGTTATGGCAGCAGTGAGAATGAACATTCCAACCGTTGTCTGCTCCGGTGGACCTATGATGGCTGGACTTGTAGACGATGAAGAAATCAGTTTGTCAAAGATATTTGAAGCGGTAGGTGCCAGAAAGGCAAATCTGATCGATGATGCGAAATTAGAAGAATTTGAACAGGGCTGTTGTCCTGGATGCGGTTCCTGTGCTGGTATGTATACGGCAAACAGTATGAACTGTTTATGTGAAGCCTTGGGAATAGCTCTGCCGGGAAATGGCACAATACCTGCCGTTCATAATGGCAGAATCCGTCTGGCAAAGTACGCAGGCATGGCAATCATGAATTTGGTGGAAAAAGATATTAAGGCCAGAGACATTATCAATGAAAGGTCTATAAAAAATGCACTTCGATGTGATATGGCATTAGGCTGCTCTTCCAACAGTGTATTACACCTTTTAGCCATAGCAAATGAAGCAGGCGTACCCCTTAATCTGAATATGTTTAATGAAGAAAGTGAAAGAACTCCGAATTTGTGTCATCTGGCCCCGGCAGGAGAAACCCACATGCAGGATTTAAATGTAGCCGGAGGAATTCCAGCCGTTCAAAGCGAGCTTGCCAAGAAGGGAATGCTGGATTTGGAAGTAATCACAGCAACAGGGAAGACATTAGGTGAAAACATAAAGGGCGCAAAGAATAAAAAACCTGATACTATAAGACCTGTAGATAACCCATACAGTGAAACGGGAGGCATTGCCATACTATTTGGAAATGTTGCTCTGGAAGGCTGTGTGGTAAAGAGAAGTGCAGTAGCTCCGGAGATGTTGCAGCATTCAGGACCGGCAAGAGTGTTTAACTCAGAGGAAGAAGCCATCGATGCCATTTACAAAGGAAAAATCGTTGATGGGGACGTAGTGGTAATAAGGTATGAAGGCCCTAAAGGTGGCCCGGGTATGAGAGAGATGCTCAATCCAACCAGTGCCCTTGCAGGAATGAAACTAGACAAAACTGTCGCCTTAATTACAGACGGACGATTCAGCGGCGCCAGCCGGGGGCTTCCATTGGGCACGTATGTCCGGAAGCAGCAAATGGTGGAAATATCGGCTTACTGGAAGAGGGAGATACAATAGAAATCAATATTCCTGAATACTCCATCCGTGCAAAAGTATCTGATGAAGAATTTGAAAAGCGCAGAGCACGTTATGTAGCCCCAGAACCAAATATCAAAACAGGATGGCTGGGAAGATATGCCAAGCTTGTTGATTCAGCTGCAAAAGGTGCAATCATGAAACAGGATTTCTAGTAATAAGAACATAAAAAACAGCCGTCAGGCTGTTTTTTCTTATGTAAATAATCATGTACAATCCATCTTCTAACCAACCGAATAATCAGCATAATAAGCAAACCAATGATTGTTTTAATCCGGAATTTTTTTTCCGCACTTGCTGCAGAATTCAAAACCCTCTCCCAGCCTTGCTCCGCAATAAGGGCAAAAGGCTGGGGTTTCAGTATTGGAAGATAACAGGCTTTCACTTATAGAATCCCCATGGGATTTCCCATTTATGTACTCCTGCATCGGATCAGTTTCTTCTGAGCCATCTACGATATCAAATTCAGAAAAACGATTTTTCCCAGTGGCATTACTGAAGTTGTATATAGCCTGAACCACAGCAGCTCCGATAAATACAATTCCGAACATGGAGAAAAACCAGGGAGCTCCCATGCTCACTGTACCAATTGTCCAGAAAATACCAAAGATACCGGCAATAATAGAGCCGATTCCTCCCATCATAGAAGGCCCTCTGCCTGGTTTAACACTTTTCATATATATCCCCCTTTGTTAAATCGATAATGATACTAAAACTTTAACTTTCCTTTTAGAGTTAATACAAATCAGGCATAATTTGTATCAGGTAGTAATTTTAATTGCAAATCAGAAATTACTTTTAAAAGTTTATCCGGGTCTGCGGTGGTGAGCTGCTTCATATATGCCTGAGGAGCATGGACATTGGCAGTACCAGCAGGTATAAGGTTTTCCTTTAGAAACAGCAGGGATAGCTTCGCATTATAAAAATCCTGTACAGTAGGAGCCATCGTCTCAAGCTGCGATAAAATCTTCTGTGTGGCAGCTAAGGTTTCACCATTGACCTGGGATATGTCTGGCAGGGAGTAAGTGACACCATATCGGCTATAACCCCATTTTGCCAGTGGAATTTCTGTTACGATATCTGCAGGATTAACGGCATTAAATATATTTAAATAATTATTTGAAGCTATTTTTGCCACATTGGGCGTTGCAAAAGTATACCCATAAATATTGGATTGAGCAGCCAGTTGCTCTGACTGGGACAAATCCGCAGCAAGTAAATTGGCAACAGCAGCTCCCCGGCTATGGCCTGTAATTAAAAACTTAGTATCTGTTTTGTCAGAATTTAAGCTTTTGACGTAGTTATTTAAACTGACTAGCAGAGACTTTTCTGCTTTCCTGAAGCCCTCATGAATGGCAGGACTGCTGCCAGAATCATTGATGTTAAAATTGCTGATCCATTCACTGTCCCCACTTGTTCCTCTTATAACAACAGAAACCAGCGTAAAATCTTTTCCACCGCAGACAAGCCTCTTATGGGCAAAAGAGTACCCTACTAAATCTGTGCCCAGCTTGGATGAGTTTTTATAAGAACCACTGTCATAGACAGTATCATTAACAAAACCATAGCTGGCAAGAACTTTTTCAACGTTGGCACTGGTATCTCCATATGCGGCCTGGCATAAAGAAAGAGAAAACCTTGCCAGATCTAAGTTAAATTCAGTTGAATCCTGCTGAAAAAGAGTATCCTGTGGGCTATCAGCCAAAACAATGGTCGCGTCCAGTGAAAAAGATGCCATAAGGAGGATCACCAAAACCATAAAAACTGATTTAACTCTTTGTATCATTGCCTTCTTCCCCCTCTAACTGCATAACTGCCTGAATCTGGACAAAATGCTTTGCTGTTCTTGGACTCCTTCCACCGTTTCTGATAGCAAAGGCTTCTGCCTTTGTGCATAAATCCTTTTCAGAAAGAGCCAGTTTGTATTCTCTGGCTAAGTGTTTCACTATATCCAGATAATTATCTTTATCAGGAGCCTGAAAAGTAACGGTAAGACCAAATCTTGCAGACAGGCTGAGGGTTTCCTGAATGGTATCGTTCTCATGCAGGTCATCTCCCATTCGAGCTTCCATATTTTCTTTAATTAAGTGCCGTCTGTTGCTGGTTGCATAAATGGCCACATTTTTGCTTCTTGATGCAATGCTGCCCTCTAATACCGCTTTTAAAGCGGCAAAACTGTCATCATTGCCATTAAAACTTAAATCGTCAATAAACAATATGAACTTAAGTGGATTGACAGACAATGTTTCCAGTAGATTTGGCAGCTGTAATAGCTGATCCTTCTTAATTTCAATCAGTCTGAGACCTTTATCCTTATATTCATTTAGAATGGCTTTCACTGTTGAACTTTTTCCAGTTCCTGCATCACCATATAACAGAACATTACTGGCTCCCGTTCCTTCAATTAGTGCCAGCGTGTTCTGAATGATAAGGCTCCGCTCTCTTTCGTAGCCGGGAAGTTCTGACAGTCTTTGAGGATCAGGATGTAATATGGGCAGGACTTCCTCTCCTGCCAGAACAAAGGCATAATATTTTGCATAAATACCATAACCACTGATTGGAAGATTTGACAAGTGCTCCATATATAAATTGGTTAAATTCACAGGTTCGTTGGTCCAGACAGGTAAAAAACCTCTGTAATTGATGATTGATTTTGCATCTTCAGGTGTTAGTGAAGCAAGTCTGTCCAGTATGTCCAGCTCATTTTTTAAGCTGGATTCTATGACTTTATCAAAGTCTTTTCCGGCACCTTTCCCAATGATATAAAAGTTTTCATCACTCAGAACCAGCTCTGCAATATAGCGGGTTAATGAACTGGTTTTGTTAAAAAGCTTTGAAACAAAATCTCCATAAATATGAAGAACCAGATCTTTTGATTCTAAAGAATAGGTTGAAGTAGCCAGCTCCTGGAAATTCTTTATAAGGTCGTCATTTAAAATACTTCTGAAAATTGCTAAAGTATTTAATTCTGTAGATAAATCATGTAATTTATTCATAAAATACTCCTTGTACCAAGATATAAGTTTTATTGATAAACATATATAAAAATGATATTATTTAAATATTAATTATACCACGAATTTTAACTAAATTTAAGGACTATACTTAAAGTAAAATAAAATATACGGGAGGTAGAAGCTCATGCTTACATTAGACAAAATATATCATGCAGCTTATGTTTTAAGAGAGGTAGCCAGAAAGACGGATCTGATTCTGGCTCCAGGACTGAGTGAGGAAAATACCATTTATCTTAAAACAGAAAATCTGCAGGTTACAGGCAGCTTTAAGCTGAGGGGCGCTTATTATAAAATAAGCCAGCTCAATGAAGAAGAGAAAAAGCATGGGATTATTGCATGCAGTGCGGGAAATCATGCACAAGGTGTTGCACTGGCATCTCAAAAGAATAACATCCCCTGTATGATTTGTATGCCCGACGGGGCTCCCCTGAGCAAGGTGGAAGCCACAAGAAAATATGGGGCAGAAGTCTGTCTGGTAAAGAATACCTATGATGATGCTCATGCCAGAGCATTAGAAATCCAGAAAGAGGACGGAAGAACCATGATTCATCCTTTTGATGATGAAGATGTCATCGCAGGCCAGGGCACCATCGGGCTGGAAATTTTAGACCAGCTGTCCAGTGCTGACGCTGTTATTGTACCTGTAGGCGGTGGCGGTTTAATCAGTGGAGTGGCTTTTGCCATAAAAAGTCTGAATCCCGACTGCAAAGTTTATGGGGTGCAGGCTGCGGGGGCTCCCAGCATGTTTAAATCAATAAAAGAGGGCAATATGATAACCCTGGATTCTGTAAATACTTTTGCGGATGGCATAGCAGTAAAGCATCCTGGTGATATAACTTATGAAATGATTTCAAAGTATGTTGACGATCTGGCCGTAGTCTCCGAAGATGAAATTGCAGCAGCCATACTTGCTCTCATGGAAAAGCAGAAATTAATTTCTGAAGGTGCAGGTGCGGTTTCAGTGGCCGCAGCAATGTTTAACAAGTTTGATCTTCATGGGAAAAAAGTTGTTTGTCTTGTCAGCGGAGGGAACATAGATGTAAGCTTCCTAAACAGAGTGATAACCAGAGGGCTGATTATGAGTGGAAGAAGAACTACAATTACCATAGAATTAGCGGATAGACCGGGACAACTGCAGAGCGTAAGTGAAATCATCAGTCATTGTGGCGGCAATGTTGTTACTGTATATCATGACAGAAGTGATCCGAATATGGCGATTAACAGTTGTTTCCTGAGAGTGGTCATAGAAACCCGAGACAGGGAGCAGGCGGATCAGATAAAGCAGGAGATTGTCAAAGCAGGCATGCAGTTAGTAGGAGAAAAGCCCCAGCAATAAAGACATAATAAAGAAGGCTATAATACTAACAAATAAGTTGGAGGTATAACTTTCTACCACCTATTTATATGTGTCAAGAGCAAATTTTAAAATAATATAAGGTTTTTAAGTGTAAAAATGAGTCTTTTAAGTGTAAAGACTCATTTTTTCTATTTTGATGATATCATTTTGGCAGAAATAATAGAAAAAGCTGAGGCGATTTCTGTGTAAAGGAGTGTGTTGAAATGGAAAATCGCAGGCGTGAGGATGCAGCCCTCATTGCTCCAAATGTGGAGGGCAATGTGTGGCCAAAACAGGCTTGTCCTGTCTTTGAGCCCAGGGGCGATAATCCCTATGGACTGAGACAATGCTGGTATTGTCGATATGCGGACTTTCATCTGAATAAGCCAAGAGCTTTAGATGTGGGTGTTTGCTATTGGCCCAAAAAGGTTACAAGTTGATTAAAGAAAGGAAAACGAATAAACATGAAAAAAAGAATCTTAAGTATTTTACTTATGGTTTGTATGATTCTGACTATGATGCCTGTTGTGGCACTGGCGGGTACAACCAATAAATACGGCGACTTCTCGGTTACAGTAGGTGATAGTGGCAGTGCGCCGACTTATGAAGAGGGCGTTCTGACTTTTGCAGAGGCGGGAGAATATACCGTGGCCATGGCAGATGGAAAAACTTCTACCTCTAATCGCATTGTGATTACTGCTGAGAATGTTACCTTAAACCTCAATGGCGTGAACATCATTGCACCGAATGGGATAAATGCTGTTGGCTACACGGCACTTACTGCTCAAAAAAGTACTATCCTTAATATAACCAATGACAGTGCGCTCACTGGGGGCATGGGAGGCAACTATTTCCATCGGGGAAATGCCGGAGGTAACGGAATCAGCGGGAACGTCATTGTTACGGGAACGGCACACCTCGTTGCTGTGGGAGGTAGTGGTGGGCCTTCCCCTATGTTTGATGCTAATGGTGGCAATGGAATCAGCGGTAACCTCACGGTAAATGGAAAAGTGAACATTACATTAAAAGGAGCGAGCCGTTCTATGGGGTCCGGTGGTATAGGTATCACTGGGATCATAAGTGCAAGTGGGTTCTTGGTGATGGCAGGGGGGCTGAAAATCCCACAACTGTTATCAGCACCAATACAAGTTCACAACAATATGTTACGATCATGCTTCCACCACTTCCAACAGCAAACCAGTACGCATCAGCAGCCCCTGCTGCAGAAAGTGGCACCGACTATGAGCTAAACGATACAGACAAAACACTGACCATCAAAACGGCTAAGGGAGCGGCATTCTGGTCAGCAAACAGCGCCAATTATCTGGACTACAATGTTAAGCTGGATGCGGACATTGATATTGGAGAGTTTCTTTGGTCACCAGTGGGCAGTGGCTTTGGGGATGTCTTTACCGGAGACTTTGATGGTCAGGGACATACCATCACCGGGCTGACGGTGAACGAAGACTCGGCATTCGTTGGTTTGTTTGGAGTTGTAAATGAAGTCACCATGAAAAATGTTGGACTGATTAACTCGTCAATTACTGGTAAATGCACCAAGAACGGCACGACATTTGCAGGTGGAATTGTGGGTTTCGCAGATGGTGGGACCATCGCCAATTGCTACAATACCGGCACCCTTACAGCTAACACCGACAAGGGTAGTACCAACGTGGGTGGCATCACTTCAGGAGATTGTAGTGCCACCAACTGCTACTACCGAAGCGACTGCATGACAGGAACTGTAGACAATAACGGCACAAGTCTAACTGATGCTCAGATGAAAGCTGCGGCAGGAGAACCAGATGCCATGATTGACAAGCTCAATGGATGGGTTAATGATGGTGGGCCTACGGATTATTACACATGGAAAGCAGATAGCACCAGCAACCCTACAAATGATGGATATCCAATCTTTCGCACAGTTTTGAAACCAACACCATCTTTTACGGCTGTTACAAGCATAAAAGATGTTCCAACTATGGCTGCTATAGGTATAGACCTTACACTAAGCGGAACGGTTGCCCCCACTAACGCCACAAATAAGACCATCCTTTGGAGCGTGAAAAATGCAGGGACTACTGGTGCAACCATTACAGGTGGAAAGCTGAAAACCACAGGGGAAGGAACCGCGACAGTCACTGCAACCATCACAAATGGTGCAACTGAAAGCACTGATTATACCCAGGATTTCAACATTACTGTAAAGCCTGCAATAGCTACGGTATCCGGCAAAATCACGGCTTATGATGATACTCCGGTTAACAATGCGACGGTAATGATCCTTTTAAGAAGTGGTAACTTAGAGGCAACTACTGATGCGTCCGGAAATTACTCCATTGCCAATGTACCATATGGCATACATAATATCGTGGTAAGTTACACTGTAAACGGTAAAGAGGTAAAGCTTAACGAGAGTATTGTTGTAAATAACAGTGGGATTACAAAGGATATCAAGCTTAATACTGGCAGCAGAGGTACATCTGTAGAAATGGGAAGTGATACTCCGTTTGTGGCGGTAGACCGTTTAGGCTATCAATATGATGCGAACCTTACAACAGATGAAATCACAGCAGTTGGCAATGGGGGAACTGCTACGATTAAACTGGTTGCCATAAAAAAGGCAGCCACAGAAGTTTCTTCAGATGAAGGTCTGATTGGAACCATCGCAACAGGTAAAACACTTGGTTATTTTATTGATTTAAGAATACTAAAAACGGTAATAGCTTCTGACAATTCTACCATAACAAGTGAACAACCACAGACAACCCTTGCAAACAGTATTTCAGTTAGCATTCCGATTCCTGCAGAGATGCAGGGTAAAGACGGGACTTCTGTGTACCGTGTCCATAGCGGTGTAGCCCAAGCTTTGCAAAAGGATACTCCGGATGCCAATGGGGAATATTTCACCATTAGCCCAGATGGGAAGTACGTCACTGCATACGTAAAGAATTTTTCTACGTATGCCATTGGTTATACTGGAAGTGGGACAAGTGGGGGTAGTTCTGGCGGAGGTGGCGGTTCCTCCAATTCCTACAATACGATTACTGCAACTGCCGGAGAAGGAGGCAGTATTTCTCCATCTGGAAGTGTATCTGTCCGTCAAGGATTAAGTAAAGTCTTCACCTTTACACCTGATTCAGGATATCAAATCAGTGATGTGGTAGTAGATGATAAGAGCGTTGGGGTGAAAACAAGCTATACCTTTGAAAATATTCAAAAGAGCCATGTTATTAAAGTAACCTTCAAGAAGTCAGAGAGCACTACGCAAAAAACAGAGGACGGATTTAAGGACGTAACTCAAAAAGATTGGTTCTACAATTCTGTAATGAATGCAGTTGAAAAAGGTTGGTTTAAAGGGACTTCTGATACTACATTTGGGCCTTCTCTATCCACAAATCGGGGTATGATTGCAACTGCCCTTTGGAGGATAGAAAAGGAGCCGACCACAGCAGCAGCTTCCATCTTTAAGGATGTTGCAAATGGCAGCTGGTACTATAATGGCATATCATGGGCTCAGGCAAATAAGATTGTGGAAGGTTATGGAAACGGAAAGTTCGGCCCACAAGATAACATTACCCGTGAACAAATGGCATCTATCCTCTATCGCTATGCTACATTTAAGGGATACGATACCAGCAAGACATCTGGTCTGGATGGGTTTACCGATGCAGGTTCGATTTCTCAATATGCAAAGGTTTCCATGGCCTGGGCTGTAGAGAATGGTCTTATTTCCGGAAAAGGAAAGGGTATTCTTGATCCTAAAAAGGGTGCAACCCGTGGGGAGGTAGCTACTATTCTTACTAGATTTAACAACTTGTACCAAAAATAATAAAATCACTTGCTGCTTAGGAGAGAGCGCATGAGATTTTTCTACTGGTGATGCTACCGGGATTATGATTTTTACTTAAATCCCGGTAGCTTTTTGCGTCCTTACTCATTAGTTTTGACACTTGGTTAGCTTTTTTATTGAAATGGCTACCATAAAGTTTCAGCTTTCATAAAATACGGTAGGATTGGCCCAAAATGCTACCGGGGATTTTGTTTTTTTATAATTATGAGAGCATAAAACTTATATTCTTATGTTTTCGCATCTCCCTCTGCTGCATTTTTATGAATCAGAACTTTTTTTAAAGCATATAATGATGTGCTAATAAAAAAGTTAAATGGATGATACTACAAATTTATTGTTTGAAATCGCAAGTTATAAAGGAGGCAGTAAATGAAGCCGGTTAGTTATTTGCAGACAGATAAGCGCTGGGCTGATTTAGATTATTCGGCAGAAGGTGAAAAAACTACAATAGGTGAATCGGGTTGCGGCCCATCCTGTATGGCCATGATTATAGCGACCCTTAAAGACCCGGCAGTTACTCCGAAAGAAACCTGTAGCTGGGCATTAAAAAATGGGTATAAGGCGTTAAATCAGGGTACATATTACGGCTATTTCATTCCCGCTGGTGCCCAATATGGGATCAAACTGACAAAAATCAATACATCTAATATTTATGGAGACAAAAGCCCGATTGCTGATGAAGCGCATTTAGAAGCGGCAGAAGCATTACAACAAGGAAAATGGGTGATTGCCTGTATGGGAAAAGGCAATTGGACCAAATCAGGCCACTATGTCCTGGCATATGATATTGATGGAAATAAAGTGCTGATAAATGACCCGGGCAGCACAAGAGCCGGAAGAGTCCGGGCAGATATTAAGTTATGGCAAAGTCAGGTAAAGTACTATTGGATAGTAGAACTGGATAGTGAAGAGGGGGAAGATCAAATGACAGGGATAAGATATGAGAAACTGAAGGATATACCTAATGATTACGGGTTTCGGGATATCATTGAGGTTCTGATGAATGCAAAAATAGTTAATGGGGATGGATCTGATCCAACGGGTAATGGTGATGTGATTGATTTATCTTTAGACCAGGTGCGCACTTTCGTTATGCTTTACCGTGGGGGGCCTTTGACCGCAAGCTTATTGAAAAAGGTATGGTTCCCGTTGTCAAAATTTAAAATAAAGAGTAAAAGCTTTAGAAATGCAGGGATGCAGCTCTAAAGCTTTTTTGTAGTGATTTACTGCTTGGGATAAACGTTGTTATCATAGGAGCGTGAATCTGTTCCAAATACCAGGATTGGGGAAATAGATTTATTCTTTAGGTTTTTTCCAGCGGTTGTAATATCATAATCACGGAGCGTGATGTTGTAAATTGTTGCACCATCAGCAAATCCGAACAATCCAATCACTTTTGCGTTAGGGTCGCTCATGGTCAGCCCTTTTATTTTATAACCGTTTCCGCAAAAAGTCCCTGTAAATGGCTTTTGTGCTGTGCCTATGGGTTTCCATTCAGCTGTTGACATCTGTATATCCGCAACCTGAATGTAGTTTTTATCCAGACTATATTCCTTTTGACCGATTAATCGAAGTTGTGTTTCATTTTCAACCTGATAATATGTTTTCCCAGCTAAAACGAAGGTGCTCATTGCTGATTTTTCATTTGGCCGGATGTTAATTTTGGGATAAACTCGATTATCACCTAAGGAAACCTTGGTAGGTACGGCACAAACTGGATCTACTTTCTTACTTGCTATTTTTTTCCCTGCGGATGATATGTCTACATCTCGTAATTCAATATTGTGAAGGCTTGCTCCTTGAGCATATCCGAAAAGCCCAGCCACTTTTGTGTCAGGGTTGGTCATTGTCAGCCCTTTAATCGTAAAACCATTTCCATCAAAAATTCCAGTAAAAGGTTTAGTGGCAGTTCCGATAGGCACCCATTCGTCAGTGGATAGAACAATATCGTTGGCAAGCATATACAGTTTATCTAAGCTATTATCCTTTGTACCGATGGAACGAAGGCCTTTTTCTGTATAAATGAAATAAATAGTTTTGTTATTGATGGTGCCCCCTGCTTTAATATCAGGTGTGCTGGTTGCCCCAGAGTTAATGTTAACAGCTGCATAGGAGCCTGAAAAGGTAAAACCACAAGTCAGTACTAACGTAAGGAGTAATGATATGCAAATGCTCCGTGTGTTACTTTTTTTAAACTGCATAATAGCATCCAACCTCTCTTTCAGTAATTTAACGCTTTCAGTAAGTGTGACAGAAGCAAGGGAGTTTTCGTAATGTCCTCCTGTTTTTAATGCTTCAATCAGTGTATCACCGTAAGCGTATTTCTCTATTTCAGCCAGTCCCTTTATAACTGTTTCATCACAAGATAACTCGCATGCTTTGCCGATCTCACGTCCCATTAAATGTACGGCAGGGTTAAACCAGTGGATGCAGATGGTGATTTGCACCAGCCATTTATAAAACATGTCCCGTCGTTTATAGTGGGTCAGTTCATGGGCAATGGTATACCTAAACTCAGAATCCGAAAGTTCTAGGGTAGGAAGCATAATACAGGGACGAAAAAATCCAATAAGCAAAGGCGATGAAATCAGTGGATTTATATAGATTGAAACCGCTCTTTTTATTCCCGCCTGTTCAACTAGCATTCCCAGATGTTCCCAATACTTAAGGTCTGACACTTCAACTCGCCCGGCTTTTATATATTTCACAAAACTTTGATAAAGAGTTATTTTTCGAATTAACAACATGGCTGCTATAAATAGCCACGCCAGCCAGGCATTTTGTATCCCCTTAAGAAGTATGTTCTGAACCATTGATACAACAGCTTTTGGTTCCTGGCTGGTTTCCATACTCCTTTGACTTGAATTTTGATCATCACTTTCCATGTAAGGGGACAAGCCCGACACCTTTTGCTCCGGGCCTTCTACCATCATTTCTGATTGTGGAATAACCTTGTCAATCTGCTGGAATACATTTTCTAAAATGTTTATTTCCAGCGTAAAGGGCAGCAAGAGACGGGCAATTACAAGGAGCCAGATGTAATACTGCCAGCGCTTGCTGATTTTATGCCGGATTAGTGGTTTGCAAAGTATAAGAATGAAAATTAACAATGTGCCAGAAATGGATAAGGACAGTAATACTTTTAGTAATTCGTTCATTCTTTTCCCTGGTCCTCTCTCCAATGTTTTT
This sequence comes from Aminipila terrae, assembly GCF_010120715.1. NCBI lineage: Bacteria > Bacillati > Bacillota > Clostridia > Peptostreptococcales > Anaerovoracaceae > Aminipila > Aminipila terrae. The sequence goes on along the minus strand of NZ_CP047591.1, from coordinate 1,461,373 downwards.
TTACTTGTTCGTATTCATCGGCAGAAATTAAATCCTTTTGAATCAATGTGGCAATCAGGTCCTTAACATTTCCCTCATAAATCTTTTCCAGGAATGTTTCTGTTTGCGCAGCTTTGTATTCTGCTTCCGAAACCAGAGCAGTGTACTTGTTTCGGTGACCAATCTTGCTAATTCTCAGGAATCCTTTTTCTATCAGGCGGGATAACAAAGAAATAATCGTGTTTTTAGTTGCCGGTGTTCCTTTGGATTCCAGCACTTCCACGATTTGAGCATAAAGGGCTGCTCCGTCATTTGCCCAAATGGCTTTCATAAGTTCTAATTCAAAATCTGACACCTGTTGTATCATTTTGACTCTCCTCTCTAAGATAGCGCGTTGCACTCTATGAATAAGATAGCACTTTGCACTCTAACTGTCAAACAATATTCTGGAAGTTTCATGCTACGTTTTTACACTATTTTGTGTATGGAAAATTTCAATAAATAAGATAAAAAAACATAATATGATTGACTAATCAATAAAATTAGAAGGAGAGTTATATTTTGAAGTAGGTAAAGATGCGAACATAACTGTTGCAAAAGGGACTCCTTTTGAGAATGGAGGTAAATGTGAAAAATGTAAAGGGAATGTTTATAAACGGGCAGTGGGTATTGTCTTCTTCAGAAAAGACGAGAGACATAATAAACCCTGCAACAGGGGAAATCATTGCGGTTGTAACAGAAGGCAAGGATAATGACGCCATACTGGCCATAGAATCAGCTAAAGCTGCATTTAAAGACGATTCTGTGTGGAGAAATATGAGTGCTGAAGAACGTGGGGCGTTATTGTATAGAATTGCAGATTTAATTGAGGAAAACATAGATGAAATGGCCAGGACAGAGAGTATAAACACTGGAAAACTGTTTAGAGAAACAAGATATGATGATGTGTATGCTGCCGTAGGAGCATTTCGATATTATGGTGGAATTGCAACTTCACTTCAGGGGCATACTGCCAATCATTCAAAGGATTTGCTGGCTATGACCATTCGGGAGCCTATAGGTATTTGCAGCATCATCGTACCGTGGAATTATCCTTTGGGAACGGCGGCAGCAAGTATAGCACCGGCATTGGCAGCAGGAAATACAATAATTGTAAAACCAGCATCCCTTACGCCTTTAACTACTATCATGCTCTTTGAAATATTTGAAGAAGCAGGACTCCCGGAGGGGGTTGCAAATCTGGTTTTGGGTTCCGGCAGTAACATTGGAAAGGAATTAATTGCAAATAAAAATGTAAACAAGATTGTTTTTACCGGCAGCACAAAAACTGGTATGGATATCATTCGGGATTCATCGTCAAGTTTAAAAAAATTAGCCCTTGAACTGGGAGGCAAATCTCCAGTGATAGTGTTTGATGATTCGGATATAGATGTAGTGGCAGACAATGTTATGTTTGGCATATTCTTAAGTCAGGGTCAGCTTTGTGTGGCAGGCTCAAGACTTTTGGTTCAGGAGGATATATACCATAAGTTTGTTGAGAATTTGGTAAAAAGAGTGGGTTCCATAAAAGTCGGTATGCCTTTTGATGAAAACGCGGAATTTGGACCGTTGATTTCAAAAGAACATATGCATTACGTATTGAATTATATAGAGGCAGGAATAAAAGAAGGCGCAAAGCTGGCAGTGGGAGGCAAGAGAATAACTGACGGAGATTTTGGAAATGGATATTTTGTTGAGCCCACTGTATTTATAGATTGTAAAAACCATATGAGAATAGTTCAGGAAGAAATATTCGGACCGGTTTTGACAGTCCAAAGTTTTTCAACTGAAGAAGAAGCTATAAATATGGCTAATGACACGATTTATGGATTGGCAGGAGCTGTATTTACAAAGGACATTGAGAAAGCTCTCAGAGTGTGTAAGTCTGTAAAGTCGGGAATATTATGGGTGAATACCTATTTAGAAGCAGGCTCAAGCCTTCCAGTGACGCCATATAAGCAAAGCGGCATAGGAGTGGTAGGCGGAGTACAAGGTTTGGAGGAATTTACTGTTTTAAAGCAGATAAATATGAGTTTAAACCCTAAAAAAACCAATTGGTTTTCAGAATGATGATAAAAAGAAAGAAGGCGGGCTATGAGAAATACAGTTGAAATTACAGATGACAGAAATTTAAAGTCTGTTATGGTCAGGATACCTAAATTTAAAATATCCGACGTTATTGAAGGAGGTGCTGATGTTACCCATCCTGCATTTATAGTGGACGGAAATGAGTTAGAAGCAATATATATAAGCAAATATCAAAATGTGGTGATCAATGGATTAGCATATAGCTTGCAAAACAAGGACCCAGAAGTTTTTGTGACTATAGATCAAGCGCGAAATTATTGTAAAAATAAGGGGAAGGGGTGGCACCTCATGACTAACGATGAATGGGCGGTTGTAGCCCTTTTATCAAAAAAGAACAATACACTTCCCAGAGGAAACAATAATTATGGTAAAGATTACCAATTTGAAAACCAGGAAGGGACATTATCAGAGAATAAACCATGTCCCGTTGAAGGAAAGCCTTTCAGAATCCTGACGGGTTCAGGGCCTGTGGAATGGAGCCATAATGGCACAACAGACGGCATCTATGATATGAACGGTAATGTCTGGGAATGGGTGGACGGCATTCGCATCGTAGACTGCGAATTACAGCTTAAGAGCCAAACTGACGGTGTATGGTGTGCTCTGGACGGTGGAGGAAATTTGTGTAAAGCAGACGCCAGAGAATCCTTGAAATACAGGGATTTGAACACAGATGATACACTAATATTATCGGTATCTGAAAATGATGAACACATGGATAAGGAAACACTAGTTAGCCCATATAAGACTGTAAAAACCAATGTAGATAAGGTCTTCACCAATAAGCTTAAGGCTATGGCGCTGATTCCTGAAGGTGATAGATATGGGGAAGATGTGGTGGCTGTCAACGTAAAAGGAACATATAACGCTATACGTGGAGGTTATTGGGTGAACAAAGAAAATGCGGGAATATTTGCGTTGGGATTAATATTGAAAGACAGTGAAAACTATTTTGATGTAGGCTTCAGATGTGCGTATTATGAAAAATAGAAGGCAGAGAAGGAGAATAAGCGGATGAGTAAAGATTTTGAAACAAAAATTATATCTGAGAAGCTTGACCTTAAAACCATAGTAATGTATGGAATCGGAGGTATAGGAGAAGACATCGCGTACAATCTATTCTATATGTTTTTCATCTTCTTTTTAACTAGTGTTGCAGGAGTAAATCCAGCAGCGGCAGGGACAATATCACTTATTGCAGTAATGTGGGATGCAATCACAGACCCAATAGTAGGATATTTGTCAGACAGATATAAAGGAAATAAATTTGGTAAGAGAGCCATGTTTATATTAGGAGGAGCTATTCCTTTGGGTTTATTTGTCTTTATTCTGTTTTGTGATGTGAATCTTGGCCAAACAGCAAAGGTTTTATATTTTATTTTAATAAATATTGCTTTCTGGGTGTTTTTTACCATAGTTGATATACCGTACATAGCTGTAGCATCAAAAGTGACCGATGATTACGATTCTAAAACAAAGATGAGGACTTCTGTGCTTTTATTCTCAGCATTAGGTCAGGTAATTTTAACAGTAGGTATATTAAAATTTATGGACTTTATGGCACTTCAGGGCAAAAGTGACGTTTTAACATGGAGGATAATCGGTGCTGTTTTAGGAACGATAACCGCCATCGCATTTCTTGCCACAGCTGTTGCACTTAGAGGAAAAGAGCAGGATGCGGTAAATGAAGAAGTAGTAAAAGACTGCCATAGCGATGGACTTATTCAAGTAGCCTTTAAGGATGCTAAAGATTTATTTTGTATAAAGCAGTACAGACTTACTGCGTGTATGGGATTTTTATATAATGTGTTTTTGGGTGTAGCTAACAGTTCTGTATTATATTTTTTAATGTTTACATGCAGATTTGATAACAATCAGATAGCTATGATTAACTTCTGGCCTGGAATTATTGCTATAATGTTTATCGTGCCCATGGGGAATCTTATAGTTCAACTGGGTAAAAAAACGGGAATGTTGATAGCATTTATAATTCTATTCGTATACTCAGCCATTTTATGGTTTATAACTCCAAGCACATTACTTATGATGGGACTTCTAATATGCTTATGTCTGGCTTCTGCATCATTTTGGATTATAATATATGCTATGAATTTTGACATAGCCGAAATATATGAATTTAAGTACGGAAAAAGAAGAGAGGGGCTAATCATTTCGCTGTGCTCATTTTTAACAAAGGCAGGAGTTGCTATAGGTATGTGGCTAAATGGAATAGTAATGTCATTACTTAAGGTTGACCCAACTGTTGAAGTGGTAACTGAAAGTATGGGTTCTGCATTAAGAGTAATTTATGCAGGCATTCCTATGGGTATAACTTTTGTTATGATCGTTGTATGCGCACTATACAAAGTTAACAAAAACAATATAACTGAATTACAGTATGCTATGAAACTGAAAAGGGATGGAAAAGAGTTTTCTGTAGAATCTTTTAAAAACATTTTGTAGTTGCCAGATACTCAATAGCCAGATGGAAATAAATTAAAACACAATTATTAAAAATGGGGAAGAAGTAAATGAAAGTAAAAGAAAACCATGAAAACAAAAGAAATATTATATTAGAAGCCTTTTACAAGCTTGTGGCAGAATTGGGAATGGAGAATGTATCCATGACTAAAATCGCTAAAGCTGTAAATATGCCTTCAAGTCTTATTTTCTACTATTTTAAAAACAAGCAAGAGCTGATATATGGACTTATTGATTATATGTTTGAGAAGTGTATAAGTGTTTCGACCCCAGATATAGATTGGACAAATAAAGATGTAAAAGGCGAGTTTATTAAATTTGTTGATTCTTTATTTTCTGTAAATGGTGCCATAGAAATTGATTCAAGAGTATATTTTTCTTGTGTAAACATCGCACTCAGGGATAAAAGGGCAAAGGAGAAATTTGCAATATATACAGAAAAAGCTAATGAAAAGCTACTAAAAACCATAGAGTATTTTAGCGCTGAAGGAGTGATAAGCTGCGATAATACCGCAGAAGCTGTTTATTATCTAATGGTTATGATTGCTGGCTTACAGGACACGTTGGATTTTTTAGATGACCATGAAAAATTTCAATGTATTGCAGACTTCCATAAAAAGCAGCTATTTAGATTTCTGGGATTTAAAGAATGATTCTATCAAAGATTAAGGTTAGTTGACATTTTATTATACGTGTGTATAATGTTATCATAAAGATAATATCATATACTAATGTTATTGTGGTTAGGAGCGTTTGAAATGACAATTAACAAAAAAAGATTGGGTGATGCAGAATTAGAGATTATGATGGTTCTTTGGCGTAGTAGTGAACCTGTTACATCTAACTATATATTAGAGCAGATACAGGGAATTCGTAAATGGGCGTTATCAACCCTGATGACTTCCCTTGCAAGATTAGGAGAAAAAGGATTTGTTCATTGTGACAGAACAACCCGCATGAATCTATACTCTGCTCTGATAACAGAAAATGAATATAAGGCACAGGAAAGTAAAACATTTTTAGAAAAACTTTATGGAAATTCACTGCAGAACTTTGTTACAAGTTTATATCATAATAAAGTAATCGATCATGCAGATATAAAAGAATTACAAGCGTATCTAGATCAATTGGAAAGGGAGAATAAGTAATGTCAGATCAATGGCTTATATGGATGCTGGAAGTTTCCCTTACTACAAGTGTAATCATTTTAACGGTAAAGCTCTTTTCTGCCTTTATCAATAAACATTATGCTGCCAAATGGAGAAAATGGATATGGTTGATAATCGCCATAAGACTTTTAATTCCAGTTGACTTTTCTACTTCATCTGCCCCATTCAGGTAAATATTCCAGATATTAATAATTTATACGCTTTTTCCTCTAAAGCAGTGAAAAGTCAGGAAGCAGAGGTTAGCAAGCTAGCCGGGAAAGAAGCATTACCAGTTATGAAACCTATAGCGTTGATGCAAGCAGAAGAATCTGATCCCATTGCTAAAAATGCAGAAAAAGCTGAAAAGTTTGCATCGTGGACGGACATAATCTTTTTCGTTTGGAGTGCTGGGTGCATAGGGTTTATGGCATATTATATTGTTGGATACCTGTATTTTAGAAAACAGGTTTTTCGTTGGAGCAGAGTTGTGACAAATCCCAACATGGAAAATATACTTATAAATATTTGTAAAGATCTTAACATAAAGAAGCAGTTTAAAGTTTATGTTTGTGACAAAATAGCCAGTCCTTCACTAATGGGACTTATTCATCCTGTTCTGATTTTACCTTCTGAGTGTTTTTCCAATGAGGAATTAACCTTTATATTCAGGCATGAATTCACGCATTACAAAAGATATGATCTCTGGTATAAAATGCTGCTGCTTCTGGTAAATGGGATACACTGGTTTAACCCAGTGATTTATCTCCTTCGCTATGAGGCATATATTGCACTAGAGTTTTCCTGCGATGAGGAAGTAATTAAAGGAATGCCAGTAAATAAGAAAAAGGCATATGGTGAAACTATTCTTACCTGTATCAATCAACAGAAAACACGAAAAGTAGCATTAACCACATGTTTTAATGACAATACGAAAAATCTTAAGGGAAGGCTGAAAAATATTCTAAGCACAAAGGAAAAAAGCAATGGTCTGGTTATTATTGTGATTACATTACTTTTGATTGCAAGTATTGGTTCTACTATAGCATTTGCTTTTGATGGGCATAAGCAAAATGTTGCTAAAAATTACACCTGGCATGGAGCTGTTAACCTTATTTCAAAGAACGTAGAATTTCCTACTGACCTGATAAAAAATGATAAGGACTGGAATAGGTTTCTGGAAAGTAACAGCAAAATTGCCTTGGTAGCGGAGATTCCAGAAGAGGATATTTATGTCTATGGATTGAAAGAGAATGGAAAGGAAAAAGGCACATATACCCTGCGGGGAATAAGTATAAGACAGGGAAATCACATTCAGGTATTCGATATATTCTGGGGTGTCTACGGTGAAATGCCTCAGTTACAGTATGAAGATTACGACAATGATGGAATAAAAGAATTGGCAATGATATTAAGAAGTGCCAATGGAACAGGCATTGACTTAAACGAATTACATATATTTGAAAGAGACAATAAAAATAACGGGACAGATTATTTATTCAGTTCTGATGAATGGGCAGAACTCATAAATAATAAGCTGAAGTACACTGTGCAGAATGGCACATTAACTATAGCCATTAATGGGCAGGATACAGGAGACAGAATAGATTTAGCATCTCTTCAGGAAGAATGGGGAGGTAAACTTAGTTCCGTATCGGTTGGAAACGTGGGAGAATTTAGTTTTAAAGATGGAAAAATCTATCTTCAGGTGCTTCCTGCCGGATATGTGGCAAAATGGCCAACGGCACAGGCCATCACGGACAGATATATTCAGATGGAGGTATTATACAATCATGGTTTTAGTCTGAAAAATGATTTTGCGGGCAAAAGCTATTATTGAAGCAAAGAAAACAATACGTATGTCCCCATGAAAAGAGGGATAATAATTTAAGCAGGAAACACTAAAAAATAGCTGCCAGTTCTGGCAGCATTTTTATTTATAAAGCAATAAAATTATCTGGATTTAGCTGATGTTTTGTTTTTATTTGGAAAATATTTTGTGAAGATACACAAATGCGTGAAGAGTATTTTTATAGTTTCTGACATAATACAATATAGGTTTGGTATAATTATTCATAGTAAAGCAATAATTAGGTAAAGCGTTAACGCCATAAACAACCTGTCGAAAAAGAACTATGTTGCTTTACTTCATTAGTGCGGTACTCGAGTAAGATTGTATGCAAAAATGTCTAAAAATACAATACAACTAGAAATGTTGAGAAAATTTGAAATAAAGTATTGTAAATTTATTAACTATTTTGATATAATAAATGCTGGGGAAAAGCAAAAAAAGATTGCTGAATAAATATACAAATTAGAGAATAATTATTTAAATATAAAAACGAAAGGAAAAAAGTAATGAGTATTACTATTAATGGAACAAAATTAACGGTGGAAGAAGTCATCCGTGTAGCCAGATTTAATGAAGAAGTGATTATTACTCCTGAGGCACAGGCTGCTGTAAAAAAGGCCAGAGATTATGTAGATAAAAAGCTTGCAGATGGAGCCGTTATTTACGGCTTAACTACTGGATTTGGAAAGTTTTCTGATACTTTTATATCCAATGATGAAACGGCAGATTTGCAGAGAAATCTTATCATAAGCCACACTTGTGCTATGGGTAAGGGATTTCCAAGAGAAGTGGTGAGAGCAGCCATGCTGTTAAGGTGTAACGCACTTTCAAGAGGGAATTCAGGTATCCGTCCAGGAACGTTAAATACATTAGTTGATATGTTAAATAAGGGGGTTCATCCCGTTATTCCGGAAAAGGGATCCCTGGGAGCTTCCGGAGACTTAGCTCCATTATCTCATATGGTTCTTACCATGATTGGAGAAGGGGATGCCGAATATAAAGGAGAGGTTATGCCTGGTGCAGAAGCCATGAAGAAAGCGGGAATTCCTGTTGTGGAACTTGCAGCAAAGGAAGGCCTTGCTTTAATAAATGGCACCCAGATTATGACTGCCGTAGGTGTAAATGTTCTTTGGGATGCCATGAACCTGCTAAAGGTTGCAGATATTGCAACAGCCATGACTGCAGAAGCACTAAACGGAATTAAAAAAGCATATGACCATAAAGTCCACGATGTGAGAGGACATCAGGGGCAAAAAGATGTAGCAAAGAATTTGCTTACATTGCTTGAAGGCAGTGATAATGCTCATGAAACAAATCCAAATAAAGTTCAGGATCCTTATTCATTGAGATGTATTCCACAGATTCATGGAGCATCAAGAGATGCAGTTCAATATGTATATGATGCGGTAACAAGAGAAATCAATGCAGTAACTGATAACCCGCTGATTTTCCCAGATGAAGATGAAGTAATATCTGGAGGAAACTTCCATGGGCAGCCGATGGCTCTTGCCTTTGACTTCTTAAAGATTGCCATTTCAGAACTGGCTGATGTTTCCGAAAGAAGAACGGAAAGACTTGTTAATCCTCAGTTATCAGAAGGATTGCCCGCATTCCTGACGAAACACGGTGGTGTCTGCTCTGGGTTTATGATTGCTCAGTATGCAGCAGCATCGATGGTTTCTGAAAACAAGATTTATGCTCATCCAGCCTGTGTTGACTCTATTCCTTCATCAGGGAATCAGGAAGACCATGTAAGTATGGGAACAACAGCTGCAAGAACGGCAGCCCTGGTACTGGATAATGCACAGAAAGTTCTTGGTATAGAATTGTTCGCAGCTTCCCAGGGAATCTGGCTAAGAGGCGAAAGTGGTCTGGCAAAAGGAACAAAAGCAGCTTATGATTTTATCAGACAGACTGTTGATCCTGTAGATCAGGATGTAATCATGCATTATGAACTAAAGAAGTTCGATGAAATGATAAAAATAATTCCGTTGTAGAAGCAGTTGAAAAAGCTGTAAAGTTAATATAAATCACAAACAAAGTATATCGCAAATAAACGATTATTAAGAACAGGGGGTAAATAAATGTTAGACAACAAGAAAATAGCGGAAGCTATGACTATCAAGCTGGATGCAACTTTACCAGAGTATCCGGCTTTTGAAGAAGGTAAGCGAAGAGCTCCGGACAGAGGGTTCAGACTTACTCCTGCACAGACTAAGCTTGCCCTTAAAAATGCGCTTAGATATGTGCCAGAAGAACTTCACGAAACTTTAGCACCGGAATTTATGGAGGAACTAAAGAATTACGGAAGAATTTATGCTTACAGGTACAGACCTGCAGGGCGAATTTACGGTAAGCCTATTGACGAGTATAAAGGAAAATGTATAGAAGGTAAGGCTTTCCAGGTTATGATTGATAATAATCTTGACTTTGAAATAGCGCTGTATCCTTATGAACTGGTTACCTATGGAGAAACTGGTCAGCCTTGCCAGAACTGGCTGCAGTACAGATTAATAAAGAAATATCTTGAAGAACTGACGGATTATCAGACTCTGGTCGTTGAATCCGGTCATCCCCTTGGCTTATTCCCGTCAAAGCCTGAAGCACCACGTGTAATTATTACAAACGCCATCATGGTGGGCATGTTTGACAATTTGGAAGACTGGGAAATTGCAGAGGAAATGGGCGTAGCAAACTATGGTCAGATGACTGCGGGAGGCTGGATGTACATCGGACCTCAGGGAATCGTTCATGGAACCTTTAACACCATACTAAATGCGGGAAGAAAATATCTTGGAGTACCGGAACAGGGTGATTTAACAGGTCACACCTTCGTATCTTCCGGACTTGGGGGCATGAGCGGTGCTCAGCCTAAGGCAGCAAATATTGCAAGAGCTGTTGGTATATTTGCTGAAGTTGACCTCTCCAGAATCCAGACAAGACAGGATCAGGGCTGGGTTGATGTTATTCTTGACAATCTGGATGAAGTCTTTAAACTTGCTCAAGAAAAAATTGATGCAAAAGAATCCATATCCATTGCATATCACGGAAATATTGTAGATTTACTTGAGAAAGCAGCTGAAACAGGATTTAAGATTGATCTGTTATCAGACCAGACTTCCTGCCACAATGTTTATAATGGAGGATACTGTCCGGTCGGGCTTACTTTTGATCAGAGAACAGAGCTGCTTCATAGAGACAGAGAGGAATTTTGCCGCAAGGTAGATGAATCTCTTCACAGGCATTTCCAGGCTATTAAAAAACTGACAGCAGAAGGAACGTATTTCTTCGATTATGGAAATTCTTTCATGAAGGCTATGTACGATGCAGGTGTGAAAGAAATTTCCAAGAACGGTATCGATGAAAAGGATGGGTTTATTTGGCCTTCCTATGTGGAAGATATCATGGGACCTATGTTGTTTGATTTTGGTTATGGACCTTTCAGATGGGTCTGCCTGTCTGGAAAACCGGAAGATCTGGATGCAACAGATAAGGCTGCCATGGATTGCATCGACCCGGAAAGAAGATTCCAGGACAGAGACAACTGGGTATGGATCAGAGATGCAAAAGAGAACAGACTGGTGGTAGGTACTCAGGCAAGAATCCTTTATCAGGATGCAGAAGGACGAACAAATATTGCTCTTAAGTTTAACGAACTTGTGAGAGAAGGCAAGATTGGTCCGGTTATGATTGGACGTGACCATCATGATGTAAGCGGAACGGATTCCCCATTCAGAGAGACCTCAAATATAAAAGACGGAAGTAATGTGATGGCAGATATGGCAGTTCAGTGCTTTGCAGGAAATGCAGCAAGAGGTATGAGTTTATGCGCCCTTCATAACGGCGGTGGCGTTGGAATCGGGAAATCTATTAATGGTGGATTCGGACTTGTACTGGATGGAAGTGAGAGGATTGATACTATCATTAAATCTGCAATGATGTGGGATGTAATGGGAGGCGTTGCCAGAAGAAACTGGGCAAGAAATGAAAATGCTCTGGAAACTTCTGTGGCTTATAACAAGAACTATGCAGGTGCAGGACACATCACCATTCCTTATGTGGCAAGTGATGAACTGGTAGACGGTATTGTTGCAAAATACATGAAATAGGTGAAATAATGAAAAATACCTTATTGATAAAGAATATTGGAATCCTGCAGACTCCTACGGGAAGTTTCAGTCATAAGGGAGAAAAGCAGGGAGAAAATGTTAAGCTGAAAGATGCCGCTCTTCTTATAGAAGACGGCATCATAAAAGAAATCTGTGAAGAGGGAAAACTGCCTGAGGGAGCAGAAAATGCAGACACTGTCATCGATGCTGAAGGCAGGCTGGTTACACCGGGACTGGTGGAGGGCCATACCCATCTGGTATTTGGTGGATACAGGCAGAATGAAATCCCCATGAAGCTGAAAGGTGCTACTTATTTGGACATCCTAAACGCAGGGGAGGTATTCTGGATACAGTGAGACATACAAGGCAGGCCACTTTTGAGGAACTTTATAACAAATCCTTTGATTTTTTAGACGAAATGATGGCCCTTGGGGTAACGACCTGCGAGGCAAAAAGTGGTTACGGACTTGATATGGAAAATGAAATCAAAATGCTGAAAGTAGTGAAAAGCCTGGATGAAAATCATCCCATGGATATGGTTTCAACCTTTATGGGGGCTCATGCAATCCCTGATGAATATAAGGACAAGGCAGATGATTATATTGAAATGCTTTGCAGGGAGGTAATTCCAGAAGTAAAAAAACAGGGACTGGCGGAGTTTGCAGATGTATTCTGCGAGGATTCAGTTTTTGATGTACCTCAGAGTAGGAAGTATATGGAATGTGCAAAAGCACATGGACTGGGACTTAAAATTCATGCAGATGAAATTGAGGAAATCGGTGGGTCTGAACTGGCTGGTGAAATGGGAGCCATCTCGGCCGAGCATTTAATTGCTATAGGCGAAAACGGACTGGCATCCATGGCTAAAGCAGGGACTACAGCTATGTTACTGCCGGCTACTTCTTTTTATCTTGGAAAAACTTTTGCTCCGGCAAGAAAAATGATTGAGCTGGGTATACCAGTAGCCATTGCTTCTGATTTTAATCCCGGGTCATGCCCATCACTAAATTTACAATTTGCAATTAATCTGGGCTATTTAAGATATAAAATGACGCCAGAAGAAATACTGACAGCGGTAACCATTAATCCTGCCTGTGCCATAGGCAGGGGAGACAAGGTTGGAACTCTGGAGGTTGGAAAACAGGCAGATATAGTTATCTGGGACGCTCCAAATATGGAAATGCTTTGTTACAGGTTTGGATCAAACCTTGCAATGCAGGTAATTAAAGAAGGCATACTGGTTTAAAAGAGATATGAGGCAATCTCTGATTATATAAAACACGGGAGATATATATGAAATTAATTGAAATGAAAGTGAATGAGTATCTGGACATTTTAAAGTCTGATGCTCCAGCACCTGGAGGAGGATCTGTAAGTGCTCTTGCAGGGGCCCAGGGAGTGGGTCTGGTTATGATGGTTTGTGATTTAACCCTGGGAAAAGAAAAGTTCGCAGATTATCAGGAAATTTGCACTCAGGCAAAGGCAGACAGTAAAAAGCTATATGATGCGCTAAGAGAAGCGGTGGACAAAGATACAGAGGCTTTTAATCTGGTTTCAGCAGCATTTAAAATGCCTAAGGCAACAGAAGAAGAAAAAAGGTCAGAAGCAACGCTATTGCAGAGGGTACACTAGTGGCTACTGAAGTTCCATTTAAATCCATGGAGCTGGCATATGACGGGCTTTTAATTATACAAAATCTTGTGGGAAAAACAAATCCCAATGCAGACAGTGATTTAGGCGTAGCTGTGTTAAATCTTATATCCTGTATTAAAGGGGCATGGCTGAATGTTAAAATTAATCTTCCGGGTGTAAAGGATGAGGCGGCAGCGAGAACTTTTGCGGAAAAAGGGGAAAAGATCATCAAGGAAGCAGAACTTTTAGAAAGAGAACTGTATAATAAGATTTTACTTTCATTATAAAAATACTAAATAAATTAGGAGGAGTTACTAATATGGCTAAAATAATAGAAAGTGTTCCAAACATCAGTGAGGGCAGAAATCAGGAGATAATCGAAGCATGTGTAGATCAGATCAGAACCACAGCTGGGTGCACATTGCTGGATTATTCATCAGATACAAGCCATAACAGAACCGTAATCACTTACATGGGAAGCCCTGAAGCCTGTGAAGAGGCCAGTGTGAAACTTGCTAAAAAGGCAGTAGAGTTAATTGATTTAACCAAGCATACAGGAGAACATCCAAGAATGGGATGTGTAGATGTTATGCCTTTTATTCCTATTAAAGATGCAAATACGGAAGATTGTATTGAATTATCTAAAAAAGTTGGAAAGAGAATTGCTGAAGAAGCAGACCTGCCAGTCTTTTTATATGAGCAGTCAGCAAGCGCCCCTCATAGAGAAAATCTTGCTGCAGTTCGTAAGGGACAGTTTGAAGGAATGGCAGAAAAGGTTAAAGACTCTCTTTGGATTCCAGACTTTGGGGGACAGAGAATCCATCCTACCGGTGGAGTAGTTGCAGTGGGAGCCAGACCACCGCTAATCGCATTCAATATCAACTTAAGCACTTCAGATGTGGAGATTGCAAGTAAGATTGCTAAGATCATCAGAAGATCCAATGGGGGATTTGATTGCGTAAAAGCTATGGGTGTATTGCTTGAAGAAAGAAATACTGCGCAGGTTTCAATCAACATGACAGATTTTACAAAAACTCCTCTTTACCGAGTTGTTGAACTGACAAAGGCTGAGGCAGCAAGATACGGAGTGCACGTTATCGGAACAGAGATCATTGGACTTTGCCCAATGAACGCCCTGTTCAATGCAGCAGAATATTATCTTCAGATTGAAGATTTTGATGCTTCTGTACAGGTTATTGAAAATCATTTACTGTAAAATTCCTTAGAGGCGGTTGCAAAATGACTGATATTTTGCAACCGCCTCTTTTTTTATGCGAATCAGGATGATTAGACAGCCAAACGCAGATCAACAAAATAAGTTTTTGCTCTTATAATTATAAAAAAACAAAATTCACGGTAGCATTTCTGGCAAGAGCTACCGTATTTCATGAATAGTTGAAACTTTATGGTAGCCATTTCAATAAAAAAGCTAACAAGGTGTCAAAACTAATGAGTAAAGATGCAAAAAGCTACCGGGATTTAAGTAAAAATAATAATCACGGTAGCCTCAATAGTATAATAGATTTCATGTGCCCCTTCTGAGCAACAAGTTATTTTATATTCCATTTTAATTGCGCCCGGTTCCGGGAATTGTCCAGATGGCTGGCGATTTTCGATTTGGCGGTTTCAACATCTTTTGCCATAACAGCATTTAATATTTCTTTGTGCTCTGTACATATAACTTCCAGATTTTCTTCGTCTGATACGGTAGCACGTCTGGCCTGCTGAACATATTGCTGATAAGATTTCAGGATATGTGATAAAAAGCGGCTTCTGGTAGAGTTGTATATGATTTCATGAAAAGACAGATTGGTTTCCATCACCTTTTCACAATCTTTACGCAGGGTATAAAACTCCATGAGTTCTACCTGGTTTTGAAGTTGCTCCAATTCCTTATCCGTAATTCTTTCTATGGCCCATTCAACTGCCAGCTGCTCCAGAGCACTTCTTACAGCATAGACATCCTGCATATCCTGACGGGTAAAACCTTTTGCAAAACTGCCCCTGTTAGGAATATAGTCAATAAGACCTTCGGATTCTAACTGTTTAAAGGCGTCTCGTATGGGTGTTCTGCTTACCCGAAATTCAGTAGCAATCTGATTCTCTATTATTTTTTCCCCTATAACATATTCCCCTTTTAAAATTCTTTCTCTTAAAAGTTCCGTGATTTCATCAGTAAGAGAAGAAAAACTTGAAAACTTTGTGTCTGACACTTTATTACCTCACATTACAAAAATATAGGGAGTACTTTACCACTTATTTTATCAAATTTCAGGTTATAAGAATAGGTTTATTTCAAAAGAAGAATAAAGCAGATTTTCGTAAGCTAAGTAAACTTAGAAAAGTCAATAGATTTAGACAATTTTCCTATCCGTATACTTGCGAAATTCATACAATATATGTTAGAATGAAAGGAATGATGAAATGGGGGAGGTAAAGGATATGGCGATTTATGAGTCCGGGGAAGACTATTTGGAAACTATTTTAGTACTCCACAAAAGAAATGATATCGTACGTTCAATTGATGTAGCATCAGAATTAGGATTTTCAAAGCCAAGCGTCAGCAGGGCCATGAGCATACTAAAGAAAGATGGGTATATTTATATGGACGAAAAAGGCCATATAACCCTTTCTGAAAAAGGCCAGCATGCAGCAGAGAGTATTTATGACAGACATAACAATATCTCTAAGTTTTTAATGGAAATATTGGGAGTTAGTGAAGAAAATGCCCTGAAGGATGCCTGCAGGATAGAGCATGACTTGTCCAATGAGACCTATGGAAAGATTTGTGAAGCGTTGGTTAATAAATAAATTTAATATACAAAAACAGAGATTCTCGAGGCCGATCCCTTCGGGAATTTCTCTATGGTTGTAATAAACCAGAAAAAGAAAGGATTGATAAAATGTTAAAAGAAGCAATTAGACCAGTATGGGCAGAAATTAATTTATCAAATTTAGATTATAATATCAAAAATATTATAGCTAAAGCCGGAGCCGATAAAGAAATCATAGGAGTAATCAAAGCAGATGCGTACGGGCACGGCTCAGTGGAAGTAGCCAGGGTCCTTAAGGAAAATGGTGTGAAAACTTTTGCCATAGCTACACTGCAGGAGGCTGTTACTCTTAGAGAGGCAGGAATTAAAGAGGAAATAATCATGTTAGGATTAACTCCTGATATGTATGCTGATACAATTGTTACATATAACATTACCCCTGTAGTATGCAATTTTGAAAATGCAAAAGCCTTTTCGGAAGAAGCAGAAAAAGCAGGAAAAACTATAAAGGGACTTATTGCAGTAGACACAGGTATGGGAAGAATCGGATATCTTTGGGATGATCTGGATGCAGCTGAAGACGTAAAGAAAATAGATGCACTTTCTAACTTTAAGATAAAGGGCATGTTTTCACATATGGCTACAGCGGATGCCTATGACAAGAACTTTTCAAAGTTGCAGGAAGAAAGATACACTGGTTTTTATGAAAAACTAAAAGCAGCAGGCGTTCATATACCTTTTAGAACACTTGCCAACAGTGCATCAATTATGGAGATTCCTTCTGTACATTATGATGCAGTAAGACCGGGAATCATTCTTTATGGATGTTATCCTTCTGATGAGGTGGACAAGAAGCAGCTTGACATTAAACCTGTTATGTCTGTAAAAGCAAATATTGTCCATTTAAAGAAAGTAGGAAAAGAGTTCTCTGTTGGATATGGCAGAAAGTTTATCTCTGAAAGAGAAAGTGTAATAGCTACCATAGCCTTAGGCTATGCAGATGGATATCCAAGACCCTACTCAGCGCATGCAAAGGTCATTGTAAACGGTATGATGGCACCTATTGCGGGAAACATCTGTATGGACCAGTGCATGATTGATGTTACGGATGTACCTGACGTAAAAGTGGGAGATGAAGTAATAATTATGGGCACGGACGGAAAGAATACTATTTTAGCTGATGATATAGCCAATGCAACAGGTACCATTAATTATGAAATTGTATGCGCTTTTGGACAGCGGTTACCAAAAATTTATGTAAAATAAAAGGGGTAAAGAACAGATGGCCTTTGGACTATTTAAAAAAAATCACACAGCAGATACAATTTTTATAAACGGGAAAATATATACCCAGAATAGAGATCTGCCCTGGGCAGAAGCTGTAGCCTGCAAAGATGGAAAGTTTATATATGTGGGAAACAGCCAGGATGCCGGTCAGTATGAAGGACCGGACACTTATGTGGTAGATCTTTCTGGAAAATATGTACTGCCAGGCCTTATAAATACACATAATCATGGAGCTCTTCGAGCCTTTGAAGGTATGTATATCTCCCTTTCAGAAAATGACGAAATAGAGGATGTACAGGGTATATTGTCTGATTATATTTTAAATAATCCTGAAGAGGATGTATATTTTGGATATGGGTTCAAAGCAGGTCTTTTAAAAGAAATGACTCAGGAACAAGCCAGTCTGAAGCTTGATGAAGTTTGTACTGATAAACCCATAATGCTTCTGAGCCTGGGAGAAGGTACTCTCTGGGTAAACAATTGTGCCCTCGAGCAGGCCAGAGAAGCCGCTCAGGAAGATGGTGTTCCAATGATTTCCGTATCTTACTTTATGCAGAGTGTATCACCTTTTAATTACGAAGAATTGCAGAACAGGATTATAGAACTTGCATCAGAATATTGTTCAAAGGGTTTTACCAGCCTTTTCAATGCTGGAGCGCCGGAATTTATGGATAATGTTTGTCAGGAGGTTCTTCTGATGATGCATCAGCAGGAAATGATGAAACAACGGTATTTCGGAAGTCTTGAGGTGGCTGGTGATAACATAAATCGGTTAAAGGCTGTTATGAAAAGACTTACGGAAAAAAAGACAAATACAATGGAACTGGACGATTCCATTCATTGCAATGTGCTGAAAATCTCCCTTAGAAGGGAAGAAGAGGCGGAAGATTTAGACATAGAGAATGTAAAAAAGCTAATAATGGAAGTTTCTGACCAGGGCTTTAATGTGCATATAGATGTTCTTGATTCGAAAGCACTTAAGGAATGCATGGAAATTATTACAGTAGTAAGAAATGCAGGGTATAGAAAGAATATCTTTATCGTTGCCTGTGACAAAGAACTTCGAAGAGACAGTGAAGAGTTCAGCTTAAGTGAAATGTGCACGGATAATGTATTTTTCCAGCCTTCCACAAAGAGGGAACCTGCAGAGGAATACGCTGCAATCGAGGAAGCTTCCAGTGTGGAAGAAATTCTGGACAGCTTTACAATAGATGCAGCAATTTCTCTTGGAGTCAGTGACAAGCTGGGGACAATTGAGGTTGGAAAATTAGCAGATTTCGCTGTGTTTGAAAAAAATCCTTTTGATTTAATAAAACCTTCTTTGTTTAAAAAGCTTCAAGCTGATATGACTGTTCTTGGCGGACAAGTTGTATACGATGTAGAAGAAGATAACATGCGTGAATGGTACGACTTAATGAGTGGCATGCAGCTTTAAAGCTGCATGCCAATTTTTTATCCTTATTATAAACCATATTTTTTGATTTTTCGATATAGAGTGGACAAGTTCATTCCAAGTTTCAATGCGATTTTTTTCTTGGAATCTAAAGAAGTTCCCTCTGCCAGAAGTTCACTTTCAATTAAATTTCTTTCCTGATTTCCCAGATGTTCTTTACGGTTAACAACTGGTAGCTTTGGATTTAGATTACTTTCCTTATTATCTTGATATAACCACCGTGGAAGAGCACTCACTCCTATTATTTCACTTCCTTCAGAAAAATTTACAGCGTATTCAATGGCATTTTCTAATTCCCGTATGTTACCGGGCCACCCATAGGAACATAATAGTTTAAAAGCTTCTTCAGAAACCCCTTTGATTTTATGATTTAACAAAACTGAAAACTTATTGAAGAGAAATTCAATAAGAAGGGGCATGTCTTCCATATGGTCCCTTAAAGGAGGGATTGTAATGGGAATCACATTTAAACGATAAAACAAATCTTCACGAAATTGATTTTCAGCAATTTTTGTCCCCAGATTCTTATGAGATGCTGCAATAATTCGTGCGTCGATGGGAATGATTTTCGTGCCGCCCACACGCTGGATTGCTTTTTCCTGTAATACCCGCAAAAGCTTTACCTGGAGATTAAGTGGCATATCGCCGATTTCATCCAGAAAAATCGTACCTCCCTGAGCCAGTTCAAAGATACCCGGTTTCCCTTCTGTCCGGGCTCCGGTGAAGGCTCCTTTTTCGTATCCGAAAAGCTCACTTTCTAACAAGGCGTCTGGAATGGCTCCGCAATTAATAGGGATGAAAGGCTTTTCTGCACGAAGACTGGCATGGTGAATGGCATTGGCAAAGAGTTCTTTCCCTGTTCCACTTTCACCGGTGATCAGGACAGTGGAAGGGCTTTTGGCAATAGCGTTGGCACGGGATTTTACAGATTCCATGACAGGGCTGTTCCCAATGATGTTGTTAAATGAATAGGAATATTCTTCAGAGAACAATCTGTGGGCAAAACGATATAAACTTTCTTCTGTGTTAAAGGATTCAACTGCGCCTAAAAGAAAATCATCTTTTTTGACCAGGGTAACGTTGGAAATTACATGAACTGGGTCTCCGTTTACATTTCGATATTCAGCGTTAGTATCGTATATTGACGTTTGACTGTTTATAGCTTTTGCCAGTTGAGAATCTGGGAACATTTCCAACACGGACCGGCCTATCACAGCAGATCTGTCAACGCCCAGCTTTTCCTCGGCAGTATGGTTAAAACAGGTAATATGGGCTTCCATATCACAGGCGATAATACCTTCGTGAACAGAAGAAATAATTGTATTCAGATACTCATTGGATTTATAAAGCTCTTCCAAAGTAATGGACTCCTGTATTTTAGAGGCCAGCAGGTTTGCCATAATGCTGGTAAAATTCATAAAAGTGTAACTGTTTTCTGCAATAATTTTTTTCTGGTCCTCATTAAATGCAACAAGGCTAATCACTCCGTAACATACTCCTTTTGACAGTATGGGATAATAGAGTCCTGCTTTATAAAAACACTCCTGTTTTTCCAAACAGCTGCTGCAAAGCTGGTTTTCACTGGGATCCAGTAAAACCATGGGACGTTTGGTTTCCATTACGTGTCGCGTTATGTGAATGTTTGAAAAGGAGTTCTGCAGAATAAACTCCTGCAAAAAATGGCTTGTGGCTCCAACAACAAAAAAATCATCATCGAGAATTTCAGTTTCTATCTTTAAGGCAGCTGAAATAGCTTCGGCAAAATTCTGAACTTCTTTCTGAAGCTTAATGAGATATCCCATTTTGACCCTTCTTTCTTTGGAAAAACAACAATATGCAAAAATTTTGCAATATTGAGAATTTGATATATGCTGATTATATCAGAGAAATAAGTGAAAAGAAAGAAAACTAATTCGCAATATTGAGAATAATGATGGAAATCATAGTGAAAATAGCCCTTTGTGCGATGGCATCGATTTTGCGTAATAATTAAATAAATGGTCACAAAAAAGAAGAGATGAGGTAGTAGTCAATGGTTACAGAAAGAGTAAAAATGTTAAAGGAAAAATTACTTTCCTTTCAACCGGAAATTGATCTGGAGCCGGCCAGAATCCTGACAGAGGGATTTAAGGAAGCGGCAGGACTTCCGGTAGTTCTTTGTAAAGCACATGCTTTTCGTAAGCAATGCGCTGAAAAATCAGTATTCATCAATGAGGGAGAGCTGATTATCGGAAGCTGTGGGAGCAAGACCAGAACCGGAATAATCAGTGCAGATGGCAGCTGGGCCGTTCTTGCAGAAGAGCTGGATACAATCAGCACCCGACCATGTGATCCCTTTATTCTAAGAGACCAGGATCGTAAAACCTTTCTGGAAATCATCCAACCTTACTGGCTGGGTCGATCTACCCGGGAAATGTGGAAACGTCAGATTCCTGATGATGTTAAACGGTTGCAGGATAACGGTGCGATTCTCGTAGACAGCAAAGGCAGCAGGGGATTCGGGGAAGTAACTGCTGGCTATAAATGGCTCTTAGAAGCAGGAGTAAAAGGCATCCTCCAGGTGATTAAAGAAAGAAAAGCCAAATTGGACACAGCTATTCCCGGGGATTATGAAAAACAAGTATACCTTCAGGCCCTGGAGACGGTAGCGGAAGGGCTTGTGATTTTAGCCAACCGTCATGCAGATTTGGCAGAAACACAGGCAGCGAAAGAAAGGGATGCAAAGAGAAAGAAGGAACTGGAAACCATTGCTGCAATCTGCCGCAATGTCCCAGAGAATCCTGCTACAAATTTCTGGGAAGCTTTGCAAGCAATCTGTTTCTATCAGAACTGTCTGATTATGGAACAAAATGCGGCCTCCTACAATCCGGGACGGCTGGATCAGTACTTATGGCCTTATTACAAAAATGATATAGACAGCGGACGGATGACATCAGATCAGGCTCAGGAACTTCTGGATTGTCTCTGGATTAAGTTCAGCGAACCATGCTTTTTTACAGATGAAAGTACTGCTGGATTCAGTGCGGGATATCCCATGTTTCAGAATGTCAGCGTAGGCGGAGTCAATACAAATGGTGATGATGCAGTTAATGAGCTTTCCTATCTGATTTTGCAGGCTACCATGGATGTACAGCTGTATCAGCCTTCCCTATCCGTACGGTATAGTATGGCAAAGAATTCAGATCATTTTTTACGAAAGGTGGTAGACCTGATCAGTCTGGGAACAGGTTTCCCTGCATTCTTTAATGATGAAACTGGCATTCAGATGATTCAGAATAAAGGTATTCCTCTGAGAGAAGCTTTGGATTGGAATCCATGCGGCTGTGTGGAAACGAATCTGGAAGGGCGGCTTCGTGGTGTAACAGATATGACGGAGATTAATCTTGGCAGTGTCATAGAGCTTGCCATGACTGACGGAAAATCCCGTAAAACAGGCCATTTTATTTCAGAACACACAGGTGATCCGAAAACCTTTACCAGCTATGAAGAGTTTGAAGCAGCAGTGAAAAAACAGGCGGCCTATCTAATCAGGCGCTGCATTACCAGCAGTCATATCATAGATGATATTTGCTGTCTGCACCGACCTGTTCCTGTTCTGTCCTTTACCTTTAAGGAATGCATAGAAAACTGCAAAGATTATTCTACGGGAGGGGCAAAGTACAATATTGGAAACGGAACCATTCTTATAGGCGTAGCCGATTTGATTAACAGTATGGCAGCGGTGAGGCAGCTCATTTTTGAAGATAAGACTGTTATAATGGAGGTACTTTGTCAGGCCTTAGCCAATAATTTTGAGGGGTATGAATCAGTACAGGAACTATGCTTAAAGGTTCCTAAGTATGGGAATGATAACCCCAAGGTTGATGACATAGCCGGGGAAATGTTCACTTTTTTGGCTGATGAAATAGAAGGGTATAGTAGTAAGTTCGGTAAAATGACCCCCGGTATCCTCCCTGTTACTGGAAATATTGCATTTGGCAAAGAGGTAGGGGCTTTGCCTTCAGGCCGTCTGGCATGGAAACCTCTTGCGGATGGACTCAGTCCAAGTGGAGGAACAGATGTAGAAGGTCCCACTGCAGTATTGAAGTCCGTGTCTAAAATTCCCCATGCCCGTTTTGTTCAGGGAACCTTGCTCAACCTGAAAGTGGAGCCGGAGCTTGTAGAGACAGATAAGGGAAAAGCACAGGTAATGGCACTTTTAAAGAGCATGTGCACTTTAGGTATTCATCATGTGCAGTTCAATGTCATAAGCAGAGAAAAGCTTTTACTGGCTCAGAAATATCCAGAAGAATACAAAGGTCTCCTGATACGGGTGGCAGGATATACGGCTTACTTTGTTGAACTAGATAAAGAAGTACAGGATGATATAATCAGTAGGACAACACAGAAAGGAATCATGGGATGTCAATGTCAGAATTAAGTGGCAGGGTATTGCGGATAGAAAGATCCTCCATCCACGATGGGGAAGGGTTGCGAACCGTTGTATTTCTGAAAGGCTGCCCTTTATCCTGCGCATGGTGTTCCACACCAGAAAGTCAATCTCCCGAAATGGAGCAGGGTACGGATAGAATATATGGGAGCATAATGTCGGTGGACCAGGTAATCAAAGAAGTTGAAAAAGATAAAATTTTTTTCTTTCACTCAGGCGGAGGAATGACCATTTCCGGGGGAGAACCTTTATTACAGCCAGCCTTTACAGCAGAAATTCTTAGGCAATGTAAGTTCCTTGGAATGAATACAGCAATGGAGAGCTGCTTGTTTGCTCCTTTCGGTGAGTTACAGAGGATTTTGTCCTATTTGGATACTTTGTATGTTGATTTAAAATTTTATAATGGAAAAAAACATGAGAAATATTGCGGTCATGACAATGCTGTTATTCTGGATAACATATGTAGGGTGACTTCTGAGAATCAGTCTCTGGATGTGGTTATTCGTATTCCATTGATACCAGGAATTAATGACGGCTACGATGAACTGGCAGCAGCTGCTGAATTTTGTCAGGAGCTTCCATTTGTTTCTGCCATCCAATTGCTGCCTTATCACCGTCTAGGAGTACCGACCTATGAAAAACTGGGAAGGAGCTATCGTCTAAAGGATATCAGGCCTCCTGAGACAGAATACTTTCAGAATCGAAAGCTATATTTTAGCAGTTGTGTCAAAAATATAAAACTAATATAATTATTAACTAATAACAATTTAAAAATTTTTTATTACATAAACAATTATTGGCTGTAGTTTTTAAGTATGGTTTGGGATGAGTTGCATAAGCTATCTTCATAATTAAAAAGTGAAAGGAATAATAGATATGGAAGTAAAAAATATGAATTTTGCAGATATTACTTCAAAAGATGTTGAAAATCTTAACGGAATGCAGAACCAGATAAAAACGAAAGATGGCAAAGATGTAATCTTGCTGGCATATGAAAAATAAGGAATAAAACCATTGAAAGGGGCTGAGCGCCCCTTTTTTCATAAAGAGAATTTAATCTTTATTATACGGCTCAAAGCATAAGTCAATATCAACTACATGGTTGATTCCATCAACATATCCTGCATTTGTATATTGCCACATTTTAAAATCATA
Organism: Aminipila terrae; assembly: GCF_010120715.1. Taxonomy (NCBI): domain Bacteria; kingdom Bacillati; phylum Bacillota; class Clostridia; order Peptostreptococcales; family Anaerovoracaceae; genus Aminipila; species Aminipila terrae. Next base: position 1,436,950 of record NZ_CP047591.1, on the reverse strand, counting down.
AGGGAAAGTTGGACAATTAGCATACTGGGCCAGCCAGATATCAAAGTCTGAAATCTGATTAAGATCATAACAATCTGTCAGCCAGGACCCATTGCCATATATCATGGGAGTATAACCTGCAGATCCTATTCGTTTGCAAAAGGCGATAGCTATTTTTGTCCGTTGCTCTTTCGTTAAACTATAAGCCCGGTGATCTGAAGATGAAATTTCTTCTAAATCAAATACAAGAGGATATGTGACTTTATAACCATCAATACTTTGCAAAACAAAATCAGCTTCTTCTATGGCTTCTTCTTCTGTGATAGCCTGTGAAAAGAAATATACACCCACATGGATACCAGCAGAAAGGGCCTGGTTCATATTCTGAATAAAGTTTGTGTCCTGAATGATTTTGCCACTTTTATAACCTCGGTACCCTATCCTTAGCATGGTAAAAGAGATTCCAGAAGCTTTTACTTTCTGCCAGTTTATATTTCCTTGGTAGTGAGAAACATCTACTCCCTGCAAAGCCTTTATCCCCTTATCATCTGTATACTCAATCCGGCCAGGGCTGACTGAAAGGTTGTCCCAGTTATAACTGTGCAGAGGAACGTTCTCGTAAGGGTCATAAACGGAAGAGGATGAGGCTTCTGTAGCATCCTCTGTATGATTAAAGACTAAATTAAAAAGGCTGTACCAGACAAAGAGCCCAAATAAAAGAACTAAAAAGATTTTAAATGGTAAAAAAATTAATTTAGTTTTATTCTTTTTCGTCCGACGTTTTTTTTCTGCCCCATATGTCATTTCGTTTCTCCTGCTATTTATATAGTAAAATAATATCAATTTAAGTATATAATTACTATAAAACACAATTATTAAGTTTAAAAGTAGTTTATATTAAGAAATTCTTAAGGAAATAAATAAATTTTACATAAATTCTACACATAATCATCACAATCCTTGTCTATAATAAAGCTTGTAGGGGATTATTGGGACCCTGAAATATGCATTTTAAATAATGCAGGTTTCCTTCTTTTATTAGATACACACACACTAAAGAAAAACCTCCCGTTTTGGGAGGTTTTTCTTTTTTTGCTTTTTATATCTGAAACTCTTTTTTCTTTGTTAGGAAGTTTACAAATGGAAGCATTCCTATGATACATCCGATAATGGCAGGGATAATCCATCCAAGCCCCAAGCTGAATAAAGGAATTTTTGCAACCAGTACACTAAGGCCTCCCAATGAAATCCCAGCTGTCTTTAAACCGTCAAATACACCGATGATAAAGGCAAACAACAGAGCTAAAGCATAAGCTTCTGATTTGCTTTTTATCCATCTGTTGCAGAAGGATAAAAGTATAAGAGCGATGGCAGGCGGATATATCATAACCAGCGCTGGAAGCGTAACCTGTATCATTGTAGTCAGACCAATATTAGATAGTGCAAAACTGAAAATACAAACCACTGCCAGAATGCTTTTATATGAATACTTCGGAAGTATTACATTAAAGTAATCTGAAAAGGAACTTGCCAGACCTATGGAAGTAGTCAGACATGCCATCAAAACTGCAAGCCCTAAAACAATATTGCCACCTCTTCCAAGAAGCTGATAAACTACTGCGGCTAATAGCTGGCTTCCGTTTTCAAATAAAGGACTGGTTGAAGTCTGCGCACCTATAAACCCTAGGGCCAGATAAACAATACCTAAACCTACACCAGCAAGAACCCCTGCCAGCAGGGTATACTTTACGATAGCTTTGGGATGGGATATCCCAAAACCTTTGACGGAATTAATAACAACAATGGCAAAGGCTAAAGCAGCCAGACCGTCAAGTGCCAGGTAACCTTCTATCATTCCTCTGAAAAATGGAATGGATGCATATTCTCCTGTGGCAGTACCTATTTCTCCTACTGGATGTATCACACATGCAATAAAAATAACTGCAATAGAAATTAATAGTACCGGAGTCAGTATTTTTCCAACTATATCCACTAATTTGGATGGATTTATGCTCAATACATAAGTCACGCCAAAGAATATGGCGGTAAAGATAACCGAGAATAAAATCTTTGGTATACCTTCGGGAATAAAAGGAACAACTGCCAATTCAAAAGATACCGTTCCCGTTCTTGGAAGGGCAAATAGCGGGCCTATTAATAAATAGATTAAAACGCCCATAAATATGGAGAATTTTGGACCGATTAATCCAACCAGATCATCCAGTTTTGTACCTACCATAACTACGGCAGCGATACCCAGTATGGATAGCCCTGCATCGGTAGCAACAAAGCCTGCAACACTTTGAAGAAAACTTCCACCTGATAGTTGTCCCATCATTGGTGGAAAAATCATGTTGCCGGCTCCGAAGAACATAGCAAACAACATAAGGGATAACGAAAGAAGTTTACTAAAACTTAATTTTTGGTTCATTTTTTACCTCTGTCTTTTCTGTCTAAATTTTTATGCCTGAAGCTTATGATACTTGATCAGGCTCTTCCTGATCGTTGGTGATTCTCAGTTTATCAAAGATATAGAATAGAGCACTTAAAATCATACCCACAACACAAGCAAGCACCATTCCTTTTAGCTCAATTCCTGCAAATTTTACGGCAACTCCGGAAAGACCTGTTACAAATACTACAGAAGTAAGCGTAAGATTTCTCGATTTGCCATAATTCACTTTTGAATCAACCAGGATTCGGATACCGGATGCACCAATCATTCCATATAAAAGGAAGGAAATACCACCGATAACGGGTCCGGGAATTGTGCTGATGAGCTCAGATAGTTTTCCAACGAAGGAACAAACTATTGAAAGGACTGCAGCTCCTGCAATAACACGGACACTATATACTTTTGTAACGGCCATTACCCCGATATTTTCTCCATAGGTTGTTGTTGGAACAGAGCCAATCAAGCCGGACAAAGTAGTAGAAAAATAATCTGCGAATAAACTTCTGTGCAGGCCCGGATCTTTAATTAAATCCTTTCCTACGATTTCACTGGTTACAATCTGATGTCCGATATGTTCGGATGTTATAACCAGCAATACAGGAAGAATCATAAAAATTGCTTCCGCACTGAATTTTGGGGTTGTAAAATTCGGAATGGACAAAAGTGGTGCAGCCATTACTTTATCAAAACTTACAATCCCTACACATATAGCGGCAACATAACCAGCCACAATGGAAATAAGAATTGGAATAACCGCAAAGAATTTTTTAAAGAGTACATTGCCGAAAATTGCAGTACCAAGAGTAATGACAAATACGATAACATTTCTTGGATCAATTGGTGTGACCATTTGATGATAGGTATTTGTGCCTTCAATCAGTTTGTAAGAAACATTATGAAACAGCCCGGCTGTATTGGCCGCTGTCCCAGCAAGCTCCAGACCGATAAGTGCCACCACTGGTCCCATGGCTGCCGGAGGCAGAACCACATTTATCCAGTCTGCACCGAACTTATATATGATAAGTGAAAGCAGGATACCAAAGAGACCTACTGCCACGAAGCCCCCAAGGGCATATGAATAACCTAAATCTTGTCCGTATTTATCAATTAAAGTAATTACGGGCGCAATAAAAGCAAAGCTGGAGCCTAAGTAAGCCGGTGCTTTGCCTTTGGTAATAAATATAAATAATAATGTACCGATACCGTTCATTAAGAGAACCACTGCCGGATTTATCCCAAATAAGAAGGGAACTAACACTGATGCACCGAACATGGCAAACATATGTTGCAAACTAAGAGGTGCCATTAAAGAAAATGGAACTTTATCCTCCACTTGAATTATTTTTCTTTCCATAAAAAAAGCCTCCTTTCATCAGACCAAAAGAGATTATAGCATTTTCTAATGAGAGGGGCAAGTAGAATTTGTAGTATTTTGTAATATATTTTGTATTAAACGATAAAAATATATAAAAATTTATATTTTTTTGCACAATTTTATATTATTTTGTAAATATTAGAGAATAATGTCTTTAATTACTTCTCCTGCAATAATTAACCCTGCTACAGAAGGAACAAACGCCACACTACCGGGAGTTGCTTTTTCTCCAGGATCAGGTTTTGAAACAGGTACGGGCTGCTCCCTGGAATAAACTACTTTAAGTTTTCTTATTCCCCTCTGTTTAAGTTCTTTTCTCATAACTTTTGCCAGAGGGCATACAGAGGTTTTATAAATATCTGCTACTTCAAACATAGTTGGATCAAGTTTGTTCCCTGCACCCATGCTGCTTATAACAGGAACGCCGGCAGCCTCTGCCCGCATGACTATTTCCACTTTGGCAGTTACCGTATCTACAGCATCTACAACATAATCATAATCATTAAAATTAAACTGGTCTGCCGTTTCTGGTAAATAAAAGCACTGATAAGCGTTTACATTAATCTCTGGGTTTATATCATGAATTCGCTCTTTCATAACCTGAACCTTAGCTATCCCTACAGTTTTAGAAGTAGCGATAAGCTGCCGGTTAATATTACTGATACTAACTTCATCTTTATCAATAATGTCAATAGTGCCAACCCCGCTTCTGGCAAGAGCTTCTACAACATAGCCCCCAACTCCACCAATACCGAAAACAGCAACTCTGGATCCAGACAATTTATTTAAAGCTTCAGAGCCTAAAAGTCGTTCCGTTCTTGAATATATAGTTTCTTGTCCCTGCATAATATCTTCTCCAATTTCTGATTAATCATGTATTTAAGTTAGAATCCCTCTTATTTTAGCATTTATTACTTGAATTTAAAAGGAAAAGAAGAGATAATATACATTAAATGAATTAACTAAAAAATACTAAAAAAATTGTTTGGTAGAACAAAATAGGGGGCGAGTTTATTGAAAACCATGAATAAGACAGATGCATTAGAATTATTAAAAGAATATAATAAAGAAGAATTCCATATCATACATGGACTGACTGTTGCCGGCTGCATGAAATATTTTGCGGAAAAGCTGGGATATGAAGAAGACTCTGATTTCTGGGAAGTAGTAGGATTGCTTCACGATATAGACTTTGAGCTGTATCCGGAGGAACACTGTATAAAAGCCCAGGAAATACTGAAAGAAAAGGGCTTTGAATCGGATTTCATTCATGCTGTTGCCAGTCACGGATATGGGTTATGTTGTGATATAAAACCTGAGCACCAAATGGAAAAAGTTCTGTTTGCAGTAGATGAACTGACTGGACTAATTGGGGCGGCTGCATTGATGAGGCCTTCAAAAAGTGTTCAGGATATGGAACCGAAGTCCGTTAAAAAGAAATTTAAGGACAAGAAGTTTGCGGCAGGTTGTTCCCGTGATGTAATAGAACAGGGAGCTGGTATGCTTGGATGGGATCTGGACCAGCTGATTGCAGAGACACTGGAAGCTATGAAGACTTGTGAATTGCAATAAAACTAATATGGTTTAAAGAAGAAAAACAAGGGTACTAAATAAGCGAAGAGGCATCCTTGTTTTTTTGTTGTTTTTTTGCCCATATACTATACAACATATAGTTGCAAGGTGTAAACTGGTAACTATATGATGTTTAATTTTTATTATTAAGGATATATAGGAGGTATTTTTATGAGCATTAGGATTACTGGAAATGTAGACCAGAAAGAGGCACAGGTATACGTGGATTATTTACAGAATAAATATAACAGGAAACTGGAAAGCTTAGATGTAAAGGCAGATGGAGAATTTGTTGATTTAAACTATGAATTTGAGCATGTAAATTTTGATCGTATCAGAAGAATTACGGGTTATCTGGTAGGAACCATGGATCACTGGAATAATGCAAAAGCAGCGGAAGAACATGACAGAGTTAAGCACGGAGTTGAAGGCCGTGAATGCTGCGGTATGGAGCGGATTTAAATTTTTAAATCAGATATGAATTTCCTTGTAATTAAAAAGATATGATGATAAAATATATGGGTTCAAAAAGTAATTTGTATTATTATGGCGTAAAGAAAGGATTATGATATATGAAAACAAATTATACAAGCCCTTTATCGGAACGTTATCCAAGCAGGGAAATGAAGTATATCTTCTCACCGGAGATGAAGTTTCGCACATGGCGTCGTCTTTGGATTGCTCTTGCAGAAACTGAAAAAGAGCTGGGCCTTCCAATTACGCAGGAACAGATTGATGAATTAAAAGAACATGCCCTTGATATAAACTATGAAGTTGCTAAGGAAAGAGAAGCAGTTGTAAGACATGATGTTATGTCACATGTTTATGCTTATGGGCAGCAGTGTCCCAAAGCAAAAGGAATTATACATCTGGGGGCAACTTCCTGTTATGTAGGGGACAACACAGATCTTATCATTATGACAGAAGGTCTGAAGCTTATAAGGGAGAAGCTGATTAACGTTATAGCTGAACTTGCTAAATTTGCAGCTCAGTATAAGGACATGCCAACCCTGGGATTTACCCATTTCCAGGCAGCTCAGCCAACAACTGTAGGAAAGCGTGCAACTCTTTGGATGCAGGATTTATTACTGGATCTGGAAGATTTGGAACATCTGATTAAATCCATGAAACTTCTTGGTTCCAAGGGAACTACCGGAACCCAGGCAAGTTTTCTTGAATTGTTTGATGGGGATCATGAAAAAGTTAAAAAAATAGATGGTATGATAGCAGAGAAAATGGGTTTTGAGGCATGCTATGCCGTTTCAGGCCAGACTTACAGCCGTAAAGTGGACAGCCGGGTATTGAATGTACTCAGTGGAATAGCACAAAGTGCCCACAAATTTTCAAATGATATAAGATTATTACAGCATTTAAAAGAAGTTGAGGAACCTTTTGAAAAAAGTCAGATTGGTTCGTCAGCTATGGCATATAAAAGAAATCCTATGAGAAGTGAAAGAATTGCTTCTTTAGCGAATTATGTGATTGCAGATGCCAATAATCCTGCCATTACAGCAGCAACCCAGTGGTTTGAAAGAACTCTTGATGATTCGGCAAACAAAAGAATAAGCATTCCAGAAGGCTTTTTAGCAGTAGATGGAATTCTGGAACTTTATTTAAACATTACCGATGGACTTGTAGTTTATCCCAAGGTTATTCGTGCCAGACTGATGCAGGAATTACCATTCATGGCAACTGAAAATATCCTGATGGATGCAGTAAAAGCCGGAGGAGACAGACAGGAACTACATGAAAGAATCCGTGAACACTCTATGGAAGCTGGAAAAATGGTTAAGGTTGAAGGTAAAGACAACGACTTACTAGAGCGAATAGCGAAAGACCCTGCATTTAATATGACGATAGAGCAGCTGCAAAGTATTATGGATCCTGCAAATTTTGTGGGAAGAGCAGTGCAGCAGACTACTGAATTTATTGAAGAAATAGTAAAGCCTATTTTGGAGAAGAATAAGGATATATTAGGTATTACAGGAGAAGTAACTGTTTAGTGTTTGACATTTAATAGCAAATGACACACGCCAGAGGTCGGTTTAATCTGGTGAAAATATTTTCCCTGGTTAAATCGGCTTTTTTAATTAATAAATTTGATAAAAATAGAAAGAAGAAGGTGTTTTTATGGTAAAAGCAATCGTAGGCGCTAATTGGGGCGATGAAGGAAAAGGTAAGATTACAGACATGCTTGCTAAAGAATGCGACATAATCGTAAGATTCCAGGGCGGAAGCAATGCTGGACATACAATTGTCAATGATTATGGCAAGTTTGCGTTACATTTGCTGCCTTCCGGTGTGTTTTATAAGCACACAACCAGTGTTATCGGTAACGGAGTAGCATTAAACATCCCATATCTTGTAAAGGAGATAAATTCTCTGGTTGAACAGGGAGTTCCAAAGCCTAAAGTATTAGTTTCAGACAGAGCGCAAATCTTAATGCCTTACCATATTTTATTTGATGAATATGAAGAGGAAAGACTGGGGGGAAATCCTTTGGTTCAACAAAGTCCGGGATTGCACCTTGTTATTCTGACAAATACGCAAAAATTGGATTTCAGGTGAATGAACTCTTTGATGAAGATACATTAAAAGAAAAAATAAATAATGTATGTGAACAGAAAAATATTATTTTGGAACATTTATATCATAAGCCAGCCATTGACAAGGAACAGCTTTACAAAACCATGGTAGAATACCGTGAAATGGTGAGACCTTATGTGTGTAATGTAGCTGCATATCTGTACAATGCCATAAAAGAAGGCAAGACTATTCTTCTTGAAGGCCAGCTGGGTGCACTAAAAGATACGGATCATGGAATTTATCCTATGGTTACTTCCTCTTCTACTTTAGCTGCTTATGGCGCTATTGGAGCAGGTATTGCACCTTATGAAATCAAGGATATTATAACTGTAGTTAAAGCTTACTCCAGTGCAGTTGGTGCAGGAGCATTTGTAAGTGAACTGTTTGGAGATGAAGCAGAAGAGCTTAGAAAGCGTGGAGGCGATGGCGGTGAATATGGTGCTACTACTGGAAGACCTAGACGTGTAGGCTGGTTTGATGCAGTCGCTACCAAGTACGGATGTCGTATGCAGGGGGCTACAGAAGTTGCTCTTACTGTATTGGATCCTCTTGGATATTTAGATGAAATTCCTATTTGCGTGGGTTATGAAATCGATGGTGAAGTGACAACAGATTTCCCCAATACAACTCAGCTTTACAAAGCAAAGCCAGTATTAAAGAAACTGCCGGGCTGGAAATGTGATATCAGAGGCATCAGAGAGTTTGATAAGCTTCCAGTTGAATGCCAGAATTATGTAAATGAGATTGAAAAGGAAATCGGCGTATCAATTACAATGGTTTCCAACGGACCAGGCCGTGATGATATCATCATAAGAAAATAGAAACGGCCAAGTCGGTCAAACCGGAGCAGGGTCTCTTACAGCTGGTGATTGCCAGAGCCGGTGCTCTCAAAATTGGAGATTAGGGAGTCAATACTCTCAGAATTGTTGATCAGGGAACCAGTGCTCTCAAAATTGAATAAAATTAAGATTTATGGTAGCTTTTTTTGCAAAAGCTGCCATATTTTTTTGGAATTACAGAAATGTGGTAGTATTTTTGATCTATTAAAGAAATTAAGCACGAAATAGCCGGGTTTTATGCAAAAAACCTACCGAGATATTAGTTTTTTATAAATTTTCGGTAGGCTAGGCTCTAAGCAAGCAAGGATTTGACCCTTAGAGATAATAATTTGTAAGGAAATCTTATGAAAGCAAAATAAATCTTAAGTAAAGGGTTGAATTTGCTTGTTGAATATATTACAATAAATGTAATTAAATTACATTTATGCTGAACGGCATTTTAATTTATGATAAAAGGGGATAATATGCTGTTGTCAAAAGAACAGTTAATTTCTAGCTTAAAGACCCAAAGAAAATTAGTTCAGGGATTTAAAAATGAATTATATACTCTGGAAAAAGGCAAGTTAACAGCAAGATATCGTAACACCAGAGTAGAACTATATCAGGTTTTAAATGAGGAATCAGGAAGGGTGGAGAAAAGAATCTATGAAAGTGGTGCTAGGGGTTCCGAAATTGCAAAGAGCTTAAGGCGAAGATGGTGTGTGGAGAAAAGTATAGCTATACTGGAAAAAAACATTCAGTGTATGGAGAAAATAATTAAATTTTATATAAATTTTGATCCATTTTATATAAGTGAAAGTATGCCTAAACCGTATAAAACTAATGAGTGGAGATTTGATGGAGTACCCTTAAGGGCAGGGTACGATTCCAATTTGATTTCTAATTTATGCCTTATAGGGGAACTGGACAAAAAGAATACAGGTATTCCACTTAATTCAAATGAAAACAGTATTGTATTGAACTCCGAAGGCTTAAAGTTTGATACGGGGCTGGGCTTTAAAGTAAGGTCTAAGTCAGAGGCTATAATAGCTATGGTATTACATAAATATGGCTTAATATATAAATATGAGATGCACCTTTATATCAATGGGAAATCATACTGCCCTGATTTTGTAATAATTGATAAAAACAAAGAGATTATTATATGGGAGCATTTTGGAATGATGGATAATCGCAACTATCAAAAGGCAGCAAATAAAAAGGTAGGAGATTATCTTTCTGAAGATTTAGTAATAGGAAAAAATTTTTTTATAACAAGTGGAACCAGCAGGATGCCGTTAGATATTAGCGTAGTTGAAGAATTTGTGGCAAGAATCGCACAGTGAGCTTGAAGTGTCACAGGCAAGTTTTCGTTATAATTGTACATATAATTTCAACTTTTAAGGAAAGAATAAGCCTTGAAAGGAAGGTGAATTCTTTGAAAGAGCTAGACAATTTATGGGAAACTTCCAATATGGAAAATTCCAAAAATTTTAAACCAGAAGGGAAAGATCTTTGGTTTGGAAATGAAAAATATGCAGAGCAATTAGTTAAAAATGGAAATATTCCACCGGGAAGTATTCAGCATCAGAACCTGGGGCATAATTCTAAAAAAGAGGGCCTAGGGCCAAATACAAAACGTTAGTCAGAGAGCTGACCTTAAAGTTTAACTTTGGGCCAGCTTTTTTGTTGTAAAAACCACCATATCTTCACACAATAGTCATATTTAAGTCAGAACATCCCCATATTTTTCCATTAACATAGAATATGACAATAAGGAAAGAGAGGATAGACTGAGTGGACGGTGAAATGAAAAATAACAAGGCAAAGGATTTTGGGGCAGAGTCTTATTAAAAATTAAAAATGGGCTGGTTTGTTTAGGGACTAAGGTAGAAGGCATATTAAGCAAAATACCCCTTGTAAAGAAACTGACAAAATTGCCTCCTAAAAAGAAAAAAATAGCATACATAGCATTGGCATTGGCAGTTATTTTACCAGTCTCTTATACTTTAAGCAGTATGGCAGCAGGAAAAGAAACAGCCTCCGGATTTACTGAGTATACGGTGAAAAAGGGAAACGTGGAAGTGGCTGTCAGTGGATCTGGAACGGTTACTCCGGTGGAACAGTACAGCATTTCCGCATTAGTTCAGGGAGATGTAGTTAAAGATACCTTTAAAGAAGGAGACACGGTGAAAAAAGGCGACGTGCTTTATGTAGTGGATTCTGAAGAAATGGAAAATTCTCTGGAGAAAGCAGACATTGCATTGGAAAAACAACAGTTAAGTTATGAAGACAGTGCCAAAGCTTATGCCGGACTTAAAGTAACATCTCCCATTAAAGGAATGATAGATGAACTTTATGTAGCCAAGGGAGATTCCCTGCAAAAGGGTTCGAAAATAGCTAAAGTTGTTGACAATGACACCATGACAGCAAGAATACCCTTTAGTGAAATAGATGCAGGGGGCCTTTATGCAGGAGAAACGGTCACGGTTACAGTAGAGAATACCTTTGAGCAGCTGACTGGCAAGATAAGCAAAATGTACAATTCAAAAAGAGTTTTGAATGGATACATAACAGTTACGGATGTGGAAGTAGAACTGACCAATCCAGGCTATCTGCAAACAGGTACCTATATTTCTGTGACTGCAGGGGGAAAATCCTGTTACTCTTCTGCTCCGCTGGAAGCATCCTCCGAAAAAACGGTTTTAGCAGAAACTGCAGGAACGGTTAACTCAATAAATATAAAAGGAGCCTATTTAAAAAAGGGCGGGGTTATAGCCACACTGGACAGCGATGATGCGGAAGACCAGCTGAAAAACAGTCAGTTATCCCTTCGGGATTCCCAGATCTCATATATTAATACCCAGAAACAACTGGATAATTACACCCTTAAGTCTCCCATTTCCGGAACGGTTATTTCAAAGACAGTGAAAGCAGGAGATAAGCTAGATGAAAATAATACCACAACCATGGCTGTTATTGCAGATATGTCTAAAATTACCTTTCAAATCAGTGTAGATGAACTGGATATATCAAGTATGAGTGTAGGGCAGAAAGTTGATATTACAGCAGATGCCCTTCCAGATAAAAAGTTCACAGGGTATGTGGAGAAAATTGGGCTCTTAGGCACCTCCAGTGAAGGAGTAACTTCTTATCCCGTTACCATTGTTATAAATAAGCCTGAGGGTTTGTGGCCAGGTATGAATGTAACTGCAAATATTGTAATTGATTCGGCAGAAGATGTTCTGGTGGTACCAGTGGCTGCTGTGGCCAGGGGAAATGCAGTAACCATGCAAGATGGTACAGAAAAACAAGTGACCATAGGTCTAAGCGATGACAACAACGCCGAAATTAAAAAAGGCCTTAAAAAAGGTGATGTAATAAGAGTGAAAGTTCAGGCAAAGGAATCTTCCAACAATAAAGATGCCATGATGGGTGGCCCTGAAATGGGTGGAGGTCAGGGAGGAGGACCTTCTGGAGCTCCATCTGGCAGCGGAGGATCTCCTGGTGGCGGCGGCGCTCCTAGTGGAATGTAGGTGCAGTCATGATAAAGCTAGAAGATATTTATAAAATTTATCTCATGGGGGACACGGAAATCCATGCACTGGATGGCATTTCACTGGAAATCAGGGAACGGGAAATGGCAGCTATAATCGGCCAGTCCGGTTCCGGAAAGTCCACATGCATGAATATCATAGGCTGCCTTGATGTGCCCACAAAAGGAAAATATTATTTAAACGGGGTTGATGTGAGCACATTGAATGATGACCAGCAGGCAGAATTTCGAAACAAGACCCTGGGGTTTATATTCCAGCAGTACAACCTGATTACCAAACTGAACGTTCTTGAAAATGTTGAACTTCCACTGATTTATAAGGGATTGGCAGAAGAAGAAAGAAAAGAACGGGCCATTATGGCCTTAAAAAAAGTGGGATTAGATAATAAAACGGCAAATATGCCGTCCCAGCTTTCCGGAGGGCAGCAACAGCGGGTTTCCATAGCCAGAGCTCTGGCTGGAAATCCTTCCATTATTCTTGCGGATGAGCCTACAGGGGCTCTTGATAGTAAAACAGGACGTGAAGTACTGGAGTTTTTGCAACAGGTAAACGCAGAAGGAAATACAGTAATTCTCATAACTCATGATATGGGAGTAGCAGAAAAAGCAAAAAGGATTATTCGCGTTTCTGATGGAAAGATAGTGGAGGATAGTGGACACTCTGTTCCAGAGGTAAGGATAAGTTCAAGGGAGCCGTATGGTCTCGCAGGAGGTGGATTTTATGAACTTTAAGCAATCTTTTACTCTTGCACTGAAAAGCTTAAAAACAAGCAAAATGAGAGCATTTCTCACCATGCTGGGCATTATCATTGGAGTAGCCTCAGTAATCGTTCTAATCAGCCTTATGAATGGCTTGTCATCGGATATGACATCCAAGTTTGAGAGCATGGGAACAAACACCATTACTGTAAACCTTGTTGGAAGGGGAGGAAACCGGGCAGTTAAAGTTGACGATATAGAAAAACTTGTAAAGGAAAATCCTGCATATCTGTCTGAGTACAGTCCTCTGGTGACGGCCTCCGTTACGGTTAAAAGTGGCACAGAGTCTATTGATACCACCAAAGTTAAGGGAGTAAATGAGAATTATCAGGAAATGCAGCACATTGAACTGGATCAGGGCAGATTCGTCCAGTATATTGATACGGTCCGGCGGCAGAAAATCTGTGTGGCAGGCAGTTATGTGGTAAAGCAGTTGTTCGGCAAGACAAATCCCATAGGACAGACCATTAAAATAAATGGTTCGGAATATACAATCGTGGGATTGCTCACGGAGACCGCTGATTCTGTAGAGAGCTCCGATGACGACGTGATATATGTCCCTTATTCCGTTGCAACCAGGCTGTCCTTCAATGGCAACATCAGCAGCTATTACATAACCGCAGTGAATACAGATAATATGGATGTAACGGTTGCCTTGATTGAAAACGCATTGTATAAAATCTACGGCAGTGAAGATGCTTATCGTGTTACCAGTATGACTTCCATGATTGAACAGGTCAATGAGATGACCGGTTCCATAGCAGCGGTGCTTGTAGGTATCGCTGGAATATCACTGGTTGTGGGGGGATAGGCATAATGAATATTATGCTGGTCTCTGTTACAGAGAGGACAAGAGAAATCGGAATCCGAAAAGCCCTTGGAGCAAAACGCAAAAATATTATGGAGCAGTTTATCATTGAGGCAGCAACAACCAGTGCTCTGGGAGGTGTTATTGGTATCCTGTTTGGCGCTCTCGTTTCTTTTGCAGCTGGGAAGATCATGGACATGACAGTAATCGTTTCCTTAAATGCCATACTGCTGGCTTTTTCGGTATCCGTAGGAATTGGTGTGATTTTCGGTTACTTCCCTGCCAACAAAGCAGCAAAGATGCATCCAATAGATGCTTTGCGATACGATTAAAATCAATTTTTTAATTTAATAAAAAGGAGAATCTTTATGGGCACAAAGAATGTAATTTCTACAAAGAAAATAATATATCAAAGTATGGCTATGATTTTAATTCTGCTTCTTTTGCTGGGAATGAACGGAATCAATCCCCAGGAGGTAAAGGCAGAAACCGACTCTGCCTCCAGTGCAACTATGATGCTGGAAGCTATGGGAGTTATTTCAGCAGACAGTTCCGGAAACTATAATTTAGGGGCCAACATTACAAGGGCGCAATATGCCAAGATGCTGGTCATGGCTTCAAAGTATAAAGATCAGGTTGCAGTATCCTCCTATTCTTCATTATTTAAAGATGTCAGTGCCAGTAACTGGGCAGCACCATATATTAAGTTAGCAGCTTCCAATAACCTGCTGTCTGGCTACAGTAATGGGGACTTTAAGCCTAACAGTATGGTGACGCTGGAGCAGGGTGTGAATAGTGCCTTGATTTTATTGGGATACACACAGTCAGACTTTACAGGAGCCTTTCCATATGCCCAGATGAATCTCTACTCATCATTAGGTCTTTCTTCTGGTATTGTTGGCGGCATTGGCACCCTTATGACAAAAGGAGATGCTGTACAGCTTCTTTACAATGCATTAAAAACGGATTTAAAAGATGGAAGCAAGACCTACGCAGAATCCCTGGGATATTCGGTAAACGATAATGGTGAAGTGAACTATGCAGGGGTCGTAACAGATAATATGAATGGGCCATATACGGTTACCTCATCCGACTGGTACAGCAAATTGGGAATTAATTCCGGAGCAGCGGTATACAAAAATGGAAATAAAATAAAGCTTGCTGATGTGGAAACATACGATATTGTTTATTATTCCAATTCAAAAAGTACCGTCTGGGTTTATAATGACAGAGTAACAGGTATTTACGATAAAGCTTCACCAAGTCAGGATGCAGTTACCAGCATTACCCTGTCAGGAAAAACTTATACGCTGGAATCTACAAAAGCTTTTTCTGCATTGTCTTCAACCGGGGACTTGAAAATAGGGGATGCCATAACCTTGTTGCTTGGAAGAAATGGCAACGTGGCAGATGCAGTTAGCAGCACGGTTTTAAAGCAGGAGACGATCCTTTACGTAACGGAAGCGGATACGTCAAACATTAAAGGTATAACCCCAGAGGGGAAGGAAGTTGCGTATAGCGTAGATAAAAATACAACAGTTGAAGCAGGTGATGTGATTAAAATAACTTTTGATTCCAAGGAAAACATGCAGATTTCCTCTGTTTCAGGAGGGGGGACTGTTGCAGGAAAAGCAGATTCTTCACTTATGAATATTGGGACACAAAGATTTCTGGCACAGCTACTATTTTAGACACCTATGAGGGAGCCTACACCGCAACGTCTCTAAGCCGGCTGGATGGTCTGACACTGGATAGTGACGACATACTATATTACCAGGCAAAAAACGGGTACGTGACCAGTCTGATATTGAATAATGTCACAGGAGATTCATTAAAATATGGGGTTATAACTTCTGCCAAATCTTCAGGCAAAAACAGTTCTGCCACAAGCGGCAACTACACCTATGATATAAAAGGAAGTAAGTATTCTTTAAGCAGCAGTAATACCAACTTTAATGTATCAGCCGGGCCTGCAATGTTTTACGGAGCAGGAACCAGTGTTGAGAAGATGAAAAATATAACCAGGGCTAATTTAAAGGCCCAGTCTTTTGACGGTTCAACTGTAAAATTCACAGATGGAACGACTTTTAAAGTTGCAGCAGATGTAGCAGTTTATGAATATAAAACCTCAACAGAAACCTACAGCTATAAAGGTTCGATCACGGATGCCCTTGCAGCCTATAAAGCAGGAAAGACACTGGCTTACTGCTATGATAAGGATGCTGACAGGGGAGGACAGATTAGGGTCATTATATATCAATAAATGACACTTGAAGAAGCACAAGGGGAAAATTCACCTTGTGTTTTTTTTGCCATTATCAGGAACAAAGTATTGACTTTTTCGTCTAATCAAAATATGGTAAATGTGGGAACATAAAGAATTCGTAAATAAGGAGGTTTTTGGGGAGTATGAACAAAAGAAAAAACAGGATAGTCAGCAGTATTCTACTGGTTGTCCTAATGGCCACAAGTTTCAGTGGCTGTCAATCATCGTCAAAGAGTAAGGAGGGTCAAAACAGTGAGCTTTTGACGCCGTCAACAGCGTTTGCGTCATATAAGGAGGTACCTGTTAATGTGACTCCTTCAGTAAAGGCGTATCAGGTATCAGGGGATTTAAGCAATGTTACAAATAAGGACCGTTTCGCCTTATCAGCAGAAGCTAAAAAACTGATGGCTAAAAATGGTTTTGTAGTAATCCCAGATCCAATGGAGGAGTTTTTCATTAGCTATGAAATGAATCGCTACGACAATATACCTAATTTTGTGACAACAGATGCTATACTACATAATTATCATTTATATTTCAGCTATTTATTAAGGACGCTGGAAAAGAATAATTTACGCAGCGAACTGGATTCTCTTACCAAGTCAATGCTGGCTAAAAGCCAGAAACAATATGAATCATTAAAGAAAACAGAATGGGAAAATGCTGCAAAACGAAATGTGGCCTTTTTCGCTGTGGCTGCTAAGCTGCTTGATTCCAAATCTGAAGTACCTTCTGCTGTGGGGAAAGAAGTAAAAGATGAACTGCAGTTAATTAGTAATCATCAGGAGACATTCACTCCGTCACCGGTCATGAACATTGGAAATACCGATGCAGGAGTAACGGAAACCTTTAATGAAGATTATACTCAATATATTCCAAGAGGCCATTATACCAAATCAGATGAGCTGAAAACCTATTTCCAGACCATGATGTGGTATGGGAGAATGAATTTCCGCGCTTCCAGTGAGGATGAAACAAAATCAGCGGTGCTGATGACTCTGCTTTTCGATCAGAAGGATTATAAGCACTGGGATAATATTTACCAACCTACAAATTTCTTTGTAGGAAAAAGCGATGACTTAGGAATCAACCAGTATTATCCATTGTTAAAGAAGGTTTATGGGGACATTCCTTCTCTGGATGTGCTGACTAAGAATACAAAGAACTGGGAAAGTATGCTTGGTGGAATTAAAAAAATGAATCCACCTGACATAAACTCTATGCCTATTTTTGACAAAAACATACAGCCTGACAAAGAAAAAGTAATCAAAGGGTTCCGGTTTATGGGACAACGATTTACCTTAGATGCTTCCGTATTTCAACATTTAGTATACCGTGAGGTAGATAAAAACAGTAAGGGGCAGCTTCGTATGCTTCCAAAGGGTCTGGATATTCCAGCAGCCATGGGTTCACAGGAAGCCTACGCATTACTCAAGGATATGGGAGAAACCTCCTATAAAAATTATCCTGAAAATATGAAAAAAATTCAGGAACATATGACTTCTATGGATGTAAAGGACCAGACTCAAACCCTTTATGGCGCATGGCTTTATATGCTTTCACCTCTTACTGAGGCAAAAGGTGAAGGATATCCAGCTTTCATGCAGAATCAGGGGTGGACACGTAAGCAGCTGGAAACTTATCTGGGAAGTTATACGGAACTGAAGCATGATACGGTTTTATATGCTAAACAGGTCTATGCAGAAATGGGCGGTGGCGAAGAAGAGCAGGATGACAGAGGTTATGTAGAGCCAAATCCAGAAGTGTATGGAAGGCTGGCAGCCCTGACAAGAATGACCATTGATGGTCTGGAGAGCAGAAAGTTACTGGATAAGACCACCAGTGCTTCATTGAAAGAGCTGGAACAACTGGCCGTCCAGCTGAAGACTATTTCTGAAAAAGAGCTGGCAGAAAAACCTCTGAGCGACAAGGAATATGAACTGATTAAGAGCTTTGGGGGGCAGCTGGAGCATTTTTGGCTTGAAGCACTGAAAGATGAGGGAGTAGATACTCCATCGGCTGTTTCAAACAATCCGGCAGCATTGGTTACGGATATAGCAACAGATCCAAGCGGGCAGGTCCTGGAGGAAGGAACGGGAAACATCAATGATATTTATGTAGTTGTACCAGTTGCAGGATCCCTGCGTATTGCCAAGGGCGCAGTTTACTCCTATTATGAGTTCCCATGGCCATCAACGGATCGTCTTACAGATGAAAAGTGGCAGGATATGCTAAAGAACAAAAAGATTCCAGCCCCTCCGGCATGGACTAAAATCTACACAGCACCTGAAGGGTCCTCACAGTGGTAAAAAAAAGATGCACACCGGGAGCAGCTGTGGTGCTGACACTGTTACTGCTCCTGGTGGCAGCTATATTTCATGCCGTACCGCTGGACTATGGGACTCAGTTTCGAATGAAAGGCGATATAAATGGAAACGGTGTGACTGAGGAATATGAATTGACCAATTCCGTTCTTACCATCAGGGAGGACGGTAAACTCCTTTGGAAATCCCCTGAAGGGTACCATATTGATAGTTTTGCCCTGGGAGATGTAGATAATGACGGAAAGGATAACCTGGTTATCAGTCTGTGGAAAAAAGGCAGCTTCGGGGATGTTCAGCCTTTCTGGCACAAAGGACGCAATAAGGATTATAAAAATCATCTGTTCGTGTATAAGCTGGAGGGAGAAATATTAAAGAGCGTCTGGTGCTCTTCCAACCTGGATAACCCCATTGTGTCTTTTACTATCCGGGATGCAGATGGTGATGGCAACATGGAACTGGTAGTGAAAGAAGGAGAATATAAAAAAATTGATAAAGACAAATATACCTATGATCCCAAGGGCGTCGTGAGGAATACCGTCTGGAAATGGAAAGGATGGGGCTTTTACTTAGAAGACTCCTCGAAGGCCTGAGAAATTATTAATCTATTCATAAAGAACAATGCTCTTAAACGCCAAAATCCTTTATAATGAAGGGGTTTGGCGTTTTTTTGACCGGTAAATCCAATACAAATAATTTATATTGACATACACATACTACTA
Organism: Aminipila terrae; assembly: GCF_010120715.1. Classification (NCBI taxonomy): domain Bacteria; kingdom Bacillati; phylum Bacillota; class Clostridia; order Peptostreptococcales; family Anaerovoracaceae; genus Aminipila; species Aminipila terrae. The sequence continues at coordinate 1,417,733 of NZ_CP047591.1, read as the reverse complement.
ATGTAATATGTAGTAAAGATTAATATAATTAATACAAACAAAAGTATGGTGAAGGGAAAGGAATGATAATCTATGAAACACTTACCAGAAGCACAACTTGAAGTAATGCTTGTCATTTGGGATGCGACAGAGCCCATGGCAAGAAATGAAATTCAAAAGAGACTGCCTGACAATCGGTGGAAAATAACGACACTCAACACTTTTTTGAATAGATTGGCACAAAGTGGATTTTTAAAGGTGGAACATAGAGGCAAGGAGTATATATATAGCCCCCTGATTACTGAAGAGGAGTATATGGCTTTTGCTGGCAAAAGCATTTTAAAAAATCTGTACGGCAATTCAATAAAGAAGTTTGTTGCGTCGGTATGCAGCAGCACTGATCTGACAGAGCAGGAAATAAACGATCTCCAAAAGCTTCTTACGAAGCTGAAGGAGGGTGATACCTGTGATTAACACGTTGTTTTACAATACTTTATTGACAGGAGGCATCATATCAGTTTTCATTGCAGTGGCATTCCTGATTTCACCATTATTAAATAAATGGTATCAGGTTACCTGGCGTCTCAACATCTGGAGAGTACTGATGGTGTTTCTGATTGTGCCGGCAGGATTTATTCTGCGCATGGGGATTAACAGTGAAAAAGCTCTGACAGGTATAACCACTATAAAGAATAATGTAATGACAACAGCTTCGGCTCCCATTAAGACAGCTAGCTTTCAAATGATGGCTGAAAATCAACAGGCTTCAATTTGGACAAAACTTGTTGATGCAGGACCACAGTGGCTTCCAATCCTATGGGGTGTAGGGGTCTGCGCAGTAGCGGCTTATTTGCTGAGCATTTATCTGTATTTTACCCGGGATATTAAAATGAACAGTGAATATATTCACGATGATAGCATTGATAAAATTCAAGCAGAGGTTTTGTCAAAGCATAAAGGAAAGAAACCAATTTCGATATATCAGTGTGCCAGAATCTCATCGCCTATGATTGTTGGAATCTTTAAGCCAGCCATCTTTATCCCTAAAAGAGATTATACGATGTCAGATTTACAAATAATTTTAACCCATGAGCTAACCCATTACCTACGAAAGGATTTGCTGTATAAAGGATTATTTATAATGGCACTTATTTTACATTGGTATAATCCCTTTGTACATCTGATGACGAAAGCTGCGGATAAGGATATGGAGATGTGCTGTGACTGGGATGTCATAAAGGCCAAGGATCAAAAATTCAGGGCGGATTATAGCGATGTAATAATGGGAGAAATCATAAGCTGCAGACCAATAGAAGGAGCCATGTTTGCGTGTATGGGCTGTGATAAAAAGACAATGGAAGAAAGGTTTAAAAATATTTTTAGCAATAAAAAAAGAAAAGGAGGGATTCTTTTTTTAGGTGTCTTAGCTTTTGTAATTGTTTTCAATGGTTTTGCATACGCCAATGATCATAATGTACCCGATTTTGACAGCCCCGGTTATCAGCAATTATTGGAAAAGGTAATTGCCGATAAAGCCGATAGCGATAAAGAAAACAGAGAAGAAGCCAGAATAAGGAATAATCGCGAGTACCAAGATATCCCTAACTTTGATGAACTGGCTAATTTAGTTATGGATGAGAATGGCGATTATGATTTGGCAGATGTATATGAATTAGCGGGAGTAAAACCGCCGGATGATTGGTCTGATTTGGCAGACTTGCCACAATTTCAATCTCATTTTACTACGGTAAATAACTGCATAGAACCGCATATCCTGGGAAACGGCGATAGGGCAATCTACTCAACGGAATCTGGAAAACAGTGGAAGTTAAAGAAAGGCGACATTGTAAAATTGCATATATTTGCAGATATCAATAGATTTGGAGAGGATAGTGACCCATTTGGCAGAAAAATTGCTGCTAAGGGAGTTCTCAAAGTCGGATACATTAAGGATGATAAATGCGTGGACATTCAGGAATTCAAGATAGATGGTGAAAAGCAAATAGAGTTTAAAATTCCGGAGGATGGTTCATATAATTTTTATTTATTCTGTCCTGGATCATTAGATATTATTATAAAGTGGGTTTCTATAGATATTAAATAAGAATGCTCTTTCCTATTGACAAACATGAACTACAAACGTAGTATATATTATATAAGTAGTAAGTGCGTGGGTTTCAAAAGGAAGAGAGGGTAATAAAATGAAAACTAAAAAAACCTAATGGTCTTATTAGTGCTAATTTTAACAATAACGTGTATACCTTTAACAGCCATGGCTTCTGAGTCTCATGGTCAAGTAATAGACATTTTGGCAGATGGTTATTACATTACCGACCCTGATGGAAACGTAGTTCCAACAGCAAGATTCACTGTTGACGAAAATGTTGTGCTAAAGCCCGGATATTCGCTAAATGCCCAAAATAATGTTTGGTATAATGGCGAAATATTGAGGTTTTATGCAAGCGTTAGTAATGCTAGAGTTACTGACCTTGAGTTAAAGGCGCAGCGTGTTAATTCCTCAAAATTTAATAGTCTTGGATCATTTATAGCAACACAAGGTCAGTGGTACGGCTGCCTCGAATGCATAGGCATGCCAGATGGTTCCCAATGCTATTATAGAATTAAATTTATTAATAACGGATCTTCCACCATGACCATTGATTCGTTGACAGCAAAAGAATATACTCCATGATTATTTTACATGCAATTACGATACAAAAATCAATTTATAAAAGAGTAGGACAAGAAGTATGTTTTAGGCTAGATTAACGGCAAAGCTCTTGAGGGATTGTCGGACAATATTTCATAAAATGCACTTACATACATATAAAGATGACCGAAATTAAGATGTGAACACATCTGAAACACACCATTTAATATCTAGAAAGTGTTATACCGGCCGATAGAAATAACCCGCTATCGACCGGTATTCTATTTATAGCTCCAAATGCCTAGAATCTGACTATTTGTTCCTTTCAGAAATAGAGCTTATGCACTGGGCATTCATCTCAACCCAGGTTGGCTTAAAGCCACTTTTAATGGCATTTCGCACAGACCGGATATTTGACCAGGCCGCACAGTAAAAGGGCACTTTACCCCGGTATATAGTTTCTAAAGCTAAACGGCTGGTTAGAGCGGAGGCAATATTTCTTCTCCGGTATTCTGGTAAAACATCAATACCAATCTGCCACATAGATTGGCAGTCAGCAGAGCAGCCAGCCAATCCAATGAGTTTGTTTTTGTCATATGCAGCCACTGCTAAAACATCCAGCTGCTTACGCTTTTCACATAAAGCATTGCTCCATTCTGACGTGTATAAGTTTGCAAAGTCACCAGGTAATAAAATTTTCATTTCATAATCACATTGTATTTCTCTCAGGGCAGTTATATCAGGCAGAAAATATTCTGACATAAGGCCGATTCCCATATTCTTTTTTTCAAGGGCCTCATTTAACCTATACATGTTTGGGGGTTCAAAACAATGCTCAACCGGGTACTTATTTATGTAGTTTTCTACAATATCGGCAATTTCACTATCTACCGAAGCAACGATGTTATTTCCATAAGATACCAGATTGCAGTAAAACGGCAACGTTAAATATTTTCTGGCATCAGGGTTGTTACCTGAAAGGACAACCTTGTTTTTATGTAAACGAAAATCATCTGGACAGCAGCCTAAGTCTGTTGCAGATTGATACATGGCAATTTCTAAAATCTCATTGTTGGTCATTTTACTACCTCTATTTCACTATGAATCTTCACTTCTGAAAAAACTATAGAAGTATTGGTAAGTGCGTAAGAGGATATATTGTTTATAAATTTTTCAACTTCATCTAAAGAGGCTACGGTCAATTTAACTATAAAGCATGCAGCACCGGCAATTCTGTAGCACCATTCACAATATTTATAGTCTTGAATAAATGCAATAAATCGATCATATTGTCCATCTCTCATAGTTACCTGAACGATACATTCCGTACCAAAACCAAGTCCCTTTTTATTGATGTTAATGGTGTATTCCTGGATAATACCCTCACTTTCCAGTTTTCGTACCCGTTCAGTAACGGAAGGCGGAGAAAGATTAATGTGCTTTGATAATTCTCGATAGGAAAGTCGGCTGTCTTTTTGCAGTTCTTGTAAAATACTCATGTCAATTTCGTCAAATTTCATATATAATCTCCAAAATTAAAAATAGTTTCAAATGAAATATAACCTAATGGTTTATGTTTCATATGACATTTAAAGAAAATTATATACCTGCTATAATAATTTGGTCAAGAAAATATTAAATTTATTAAGATGGAAAGAGAGAGGAACAAATGGCAAAAATAAAATATTCTACAAACGGGGTAACACCATTTCAACAATTGCTAGGACATAATAAATCTATTTTAGAAAAATGGTCTTCTTTAGAGGAATGTCTTTTTTCTAGTGACACATTTAATGAGGAATTGAAAGAGCAAGTAAGGAGAGCACTAGCATTTGAAAATGGGTGTCAATATTGTATGGCCAAGGGAAAACCTTTAGAAGACATGCCTGATTTAAAAGTCCGTTTAGCCTCGGACATGGCACATATGGCTACTGGAAAAAGTAAGATGGATGATAAGTTTTTTGAAAAAATGAAAGGGGAGTTTACGGACAGCGAACTATCTGAACTCATGGCATTGATATGTTTTATAACAGCTTCACAAAAGTTTGGTGCATTACTGGGATTAGAGGCAGGCTGCTCAATATAGGCAAAGTATAATAAACTTTACAGCCAAAGATCAGATAATGCTTTGGCTGTAAAGAAGTGTATATAAAGCTTTCAAATTTATTATTTTTTATTAAAATGGGATTTAAAGGTAAGCAACAAGAAAATGAGGATAAAACAAATTAAATAATTTAATAAGGTTCTCATAAAAGTAGATTCTATAAAAGTAATTTTAATATCCTTGTTTGTTACTTCTACAATATTTTTTCCTTTGGAATCTGTAACTGCATGTATATAATTTAATTTTTTGTTAGTACCTTCTATATGAATATCCTCGAATCTATAAAGTGGCAAAAATATATGCCTAACAAAAACAGCACATCCTGTTTTTTGATTTTTATTTAATGAGTAGCTAAAAACATATATTTTAACTAACCCTTTTTCCTTTTCATTCTCATAATTTAACTCATTATAAGGGGTAATATCTTCTTGAGTTTTAATTTTATCTATTATTAAATTTTTGGATTGATATTCAGTATAATGAAAAGGCAATTGTACCATTATCATTAATAACAATAACAGTAATAGCAGCGTTTTTGTTCCCAATATGGATTTTGAATTTATTTTCATATATAATCACCTAATTCTATATAAATAGTTTGTACTATGTTATTAATTCCTCTAAATTAAAAATAGCAGATATAATCTGCTATTTTCATCTGGTGGAGAATAGGGGGTTCGAACCCCTGACCTTTTGACTGCCAGTCAAACGCGCTCCCAGCTGCGCTAATCCCCCAAAGAATTAAATTAAATATTTGAAATATGCCATATAGTCAAAGGCATATGGCATATTTTAAAATTGATTTGGTATCCCCGGTGGGAATCGAACCCACAATTAAGCTTTAGGAGAGCTTTGGTATATCCATTTACCTACGGAGACATAATTAGTAACTTTTAATATATTAGCATATTTGTAAAACACTTTCAAGGGGTTACTTGAAAGACTTATTTAGGAGTGATATGATAGATTCATATGATGATGAATTAGAAAGGATGGAGGAAAAATGAAAAAGAATGTACTTGTGATAACCGGAAGTCCAAGAAACGGCGGAAACAGTGATTTACTTGCAGATGCATTTATTGAAGGTGCACAATCTGCTGGACATAATGTAACCAAATGGAAGGCTGCAGAGAAAAATATTGGCGGGTGTCATGCCTGTGAAACCTGCTTCAGTACTGGAAAAGCCTGCAGTTTTGATGATGATTTTAATGATCTGGCGCCTTTGCTTGCCAAAGCGGATGTACTGGTATGGGCAACACCTGTTTACTGGTTCAGTTATCCCGCCCAGATAAAGGCGGCTATTGATAAGATGTATTCTTTTTATGCAGGTCAGCGACCATTGGGCATAAAAGAATCCCTGTTATTGACCTGTGCTGAAATGGAGGATATGTCGGTTTTTGATGGGGTAAAAGCCACATACAATCACATTGTCAAGTTTCTGCAATGGACAGACAGAGGATGTCTGGCCGTACCAGCAGTCCGGAAACCAGGGGATGTCATAGCAACCACTGCGCTGCACAAGGCCAGAGCCTTAGGAAGCGATTTATAAATTTTTACGTGAATATACATAATAAATGCCCTGAATTAAAAACTTTCAGGGCATTTGGTTTAGTAACAGGTTACTAGACCGACTGACTATTCAGACCATAATAGGCAAGGAGAAGATCTACCATACGGCCATAACTTTTCGTTCCGCCAGCCTGGGCATTGGCTTTCAGATACGTATCATTGGCGGCTTCTGAAATACGGGAAATCGTCCCTTCATGTCCCTGCCAATAGTCCTGATTTTTTTCTAAATCAATCAGGGCTTTTTCTGGTATCTGATTTAAGATCTGTTGAAATTCTTCAGGAGAACTGTCTTCCTGCAGGGCATTTAAAACAAAGCTCAGGGCATTCATAGTACCGCTGTAACGCATCTGCCTGGAATTGGCATGGGAACAGGCCAGATAGGCTATGAACCCGGCATCATCTTCACAGATGTAGCCTCGTAAATGTGCTAATTCATGGCAAATGGTATAAGGCTTTATGTAATCCACAACATCATTGTTATAGTTTGCTTCTATAGTATAAGGGGAGAACAGCCCGGTCAGATCTATATCAGACATCCAGGAGGACATAATAACGGGTTTAGGATTAGGGTAATAACCTTTCAGTGAAGGGTATTTTTTCCCTAAAGTCATCATGGCCTGTTTGGTATCATTTTGTAATGAAGCCGTATTAATAGCCTTTATTTCTGTGCTGCCAGAGTCAAGGCTGGTTATATCGTTTATAAGCAATAGACATAAATCTACCAGATTATCATGGGAAGCCATCCCTGGAACAATATTTATATCTTTTGCAATGCCATCTCTTGAATAATTTATACTACAGCTTAATGTTATCATTAAGAAGATGGTACTGCAGAAACACAAGGTAGTAATAACCATTCTGGGAACATACAAAAGTAACTTTTTTCTTGCTTTTTTATGAAAAATACTTAACAAAATAATCAGCAGGGCAATAATGATAAAGAAGGATATTGTATACAAACCAATTTCCATAACGGAAAAGGGCAGCGGTGAAAAAAGCCTGCCTAAAGTATTTGGAAATATGGGAAATATATAAGATGCATATAGTTGTCCTATACGGGGATATTTACGGACAGTATAAATCAAGGCCATACAGATGACCGGAGTTAAAGCCGAATAAAGCAAAAAATATTTATAATTCTTAAAAAATGAAGTCAGCTTTATGTACATAGTAAACTCCTTAATTTTAAAATAATAGTAGTTTTATTATACAATAAAATGTATAATTGTTCGAGAAAATAAACAAAAATTATTAATGTAAATAATGGGACATTTTTAAGGGTTAAAATGGTATAATAGGTAATGATGAAATGACAGGAGGAGAAATACTTAATGAGCCGTTTTATTAGTAAAAAATATGAGAATTTAGAACCGCATACTACAGAAGAGCATATACATCAGAAAAAGACTATCCGGTTAAACACCAATGAAAGTCCGTACCCAGCCAGCTCTTTTGTCTATAGGTCTATTGATCAGTTTGAAATAGACAATCTGAGACTGTACTCTGATCCAGAGGCAGGCAAACTGATAAAGTCGATTTCTGAAAATTTTGGTGTAAATGAAAATCAGATAGCTGTTGGTAACGGATCTGATGAAATTCTGGCATTTGCATTTATGGCTTTTCAAAATGAAAATAAAAAGTTTTATTTTCCTGAAGTGAGTTATGAATCCTACTCTGTATATTCAGATGTCTTTGGGATTAATAAAAAGGAAATACCGCTGGCACCAGATTTAAAAATAAATCCAGAGGATTATTTTAATCTGGATGGGACCATTGTAATAGCTAATCCCAATACGCCCACAGGCCTTGCTCTGACAGCCTGTGAAATTGAAGAGATTTTAAGAACAAATAGAAATAATCTGGTGATTATTGATGAGGCTTATGTAGATTTCGGCGGAGAGAGTTGTGTACCCCTGGTAGAAAAGTTCGATAATCTATTAGTTATACAGACCTTCTCAAAATCAAGAAACCTGGCAGGTGCAAGAGTGGGATTTGCCATTGCCAATGATGAAATAATAGCAGATTTAAACAGGATTAAATTTTCTTTTAACCCTTACAATATAAGCAGATTATCCATCATTGCAGGAACAGCAGCCATGAAGGATAAAGATTATTTTAAAAAATGTATTAATGAGATAAAAAGAACAAGAGAAAGATTTAGTAAAGAAATGCAGTCTCTGGGATTTACGGTTCTGGAGTCCAAAGCAAACTTTGTATTCGTAAGAAATGACTCCATACAAGGAGAAGATTATGGTAAGGCATTACAGGATAAAAATATATGGGTGAAACATTACCCGGATTCCCTTATAAAAGATTATGTACGAATCACTATAGGGACTGCAGAACAAATGGATATTTTTATTAAGACCACAAAAGATATTCTGGGGATAGAAGAGCCCAGTGAAAATTAAACAACACAACTGGTATTTTACAGTATAAAAAAAGGGAGTTTTCTCAGTTTTGAGCAACTCCCTTTTATTTGCTTATAAATCTTCATCTTTTTCAAGTGTTTTGTTAAACTTATTCAGCCTTCCCAAGGCTGCTTTGCGATATATAAAGTCGCATAACAGCATAAGTGCTAAAAGAATTACAAACATAGGAATAACGATAGCTAAAATAAATATTGGTGGGAAACCATATTTTAAATAATTTCCAATGCCCAAAACTAAGCTTGCAACTAAAGCAGAAGTAATATAAAGAAGCAGATTGGCTTTTGGGTTCTGCATTTCTTTCGTATATATATTTCCCTGTCTGGCATCCAGAATTATATTTAAAAAGCATCCTACAGTAAGAATCCCTAATTCAGGCATATAATGCTGCGGAGATGAAGTAAATATAATGGCCTGGATTAGTATACTAATAGCCAGCAGAAATATTACCACCGTCCAGCATATCTTTACATTTTTTAAGCTTTGTAATTCTTGTCTTTCATCTATAATTTTATTTCTTTTTAACATAGTTTTATACCTCCCAGAATAATTCATCAAGTGTTTTATTTAATGCTTTGCAGATAGCTACGCATAAGTTCAATGTAGGGTTATAATTACCCGCTTCAATCATACCGATAGTTTGCCTGGTGACTCCTACTTTTTCAGCCAGCTGTTCCTGTGATAAATCACATTCCACCCGGGCTATTTTCATTTTCTTGTTTTTCATAATATCCCCTCCTGCATGGCTAATTATAAAATATATAATACTAAATGTCAAATATATTTTGCATTTAATATAAATTATTTTACAAAAAGCTGTATATATTAAAATACAAATGAAATAAGTCCTATAAAAGTTTTTTTCAACTTAATTATAAAAATAATCTTGTAAACTTCAAAAAATATGGTATAAATAAGCATGGGATTAATTCTGCCGGGTAGCGGGTAAGAGGTAAGGAAATGTATATATCATTAAATGAAATATTAAAAACAACATATTTAAAAGTGCTGTCATACTGGCAGGAGAAGCTGGAATTAGCAGAAAAGTAAAAAGAGTTTCAGTATTTGACTACCCTTGTAATAAAGAAATTTTAAATAGAAATACATTGACCAGCGGTGATTTGTTTATTACGTGCCTGGAACAGTTTCAGGTTGATAAAGATGGTATCTATGATTATATAAACGCTCTGATTATGACAGACAGCAGCGGATTACTAGTGGTGACGGATGAACATATTGGTATCATTACAAAGGATATTGAAAAAATATGTAATGAAAATGATTTTCCGTTGATTCTGATTAAAGATGATCTGCCTTATGCGGTTATAATGGATACGGTCAACCAGTATATTGCCATAGAAAATCTAAATGTGATCAATACCTTAAAACTGGATAAAATTATGTACGGTAGTATATCCAACAATGAAAAAATGGAAATATTGCACAGTATAAAGCCTAACATTGCCCAGTATGTACGAACAATCTATGTAGATGGAGAATTTAATTCTGAAATAGCCGAGCTAAAAGCTCATACATCCTATTTAAATAATGTAAGCGATATTTTTGTAAGAAATAATAATTACAAAGTTTTTATCTTAAGCGCAGACAATTCAAAAAAATTAAAACATCATTCTGATGCTGCTGCAGCGCAGATTAAGGAGTTTGTAAACAATCCCAGGGTGGGATTTAGCAGGATTTATACAAGACGGGATATAGGCAAGGCGCTGGAAGAGGGAAAGTGTTCCCTGGAAACGGCCAAGACCATGAATATGGATTTCCAGGAATATGACCCTTTGTCCGTTATGCAGCTGTTGGTTTCTGTACGGGATACACAGGAGGCACAGGATTTTTACGAAGCTTATGTAAATGCCGTAAAGGAAAAAGTCTCAGGAGAAAATCTAAGGGAAGTTCTACTTACAATGGAAACTTATGTTGCCAATTCAGGTGATTATAAAGTTACGGCTAAAGTCATGAGCCAACATGAAAATACCATCCGATACAGGGTAAATAAAGTGAAATGTGCGCTGAATATGGAAAATGACAACATTAAATTTAATGAGACAATTGCCATAGCCGTAAAACTGAGGATTTTAATGAATAAAACGCTTTAAGGGAAAATTTTATAAACTTTTTAAAAAGTGGGGCTGTCGCACAAGTGATTGAAAAATCACTTGTACTCAGCTCCTTTTTATGTGTTTTTTTATTAAAAGCTCGGATTTTGACCGGACAAATCCAATCAATCCTGAAATATGGACACACAAAAACAAGCCTATCTAAGGAAGACTTTGTATACAGTAAGTACCTTTTTTAGTTTTTAAATTTATGCACTTTCTTTTAGCTTGAAAAGGTGTGTTCTGGTTCCCTCTGACTGAATTTTGTTGTGGAGAATAAGTTTTTTGCTCTTATAATTATAAAAAAACAAAATCCGCGGTAGCATTTCGGGCAAAAGCTACCGTATTTTATGAAAGTTGAAACTTTATGGTAGTCATTTCAACAAAAATGCTAACAATGTGTCAAAACTAACGGGTAAAGATGCAAAAAGCTACCGGGATTTAAGTAAAAATGAGAATTACGGTAGCACCAACAGGATAAACAATAAAAAGCGAATTTATATTTGGATATAAAAGTCTGTCTCATATATATGTGAACACGTAAAGGAGATAAAAGGGCTGACAATAGCGCGGAACAGAACCTAGAAGAGAATATATCATTTTGTACCGGGGCTATTTCACTGTAAAGATATATTTCAATTGACAATTATCTTATAAAGGTATATATTGATAATTGATATATCGAATAATGATATAAAACAGGATTCATATAGATTATATTTAACAGAATTTAGGCAGGAGCATTGGGGGAGAATCGATGAAGCACATTTTTAAAAGCTTTAACTTTGGAACACTTGACTATAAAGACGGAGAAGAACTTTTAAATCGTATGGCAGAAAAGGGCTATGAATTTAAGGGCACAGGCAAAGGATGGATTAGAAATGTCGCAATGTTTGAAAAAAGTGAAAAAGCGAAAAATCTTAAATACGCCATTGATGTGGGCAAGAGGAAAGAACACGAGAAACAAACATATTATCAGTTTTACAGAGACCTGGGATGGCAGAAAATAGATTGTTTTAATAAGAGGCTTTACATATTTGCTACAAATAGTGATAATGCAGTGCCTTTGTATACAGATGGACTTGCAGAAAGAAAGATGCGGAAAAAAGCAGCCATAAACAATGGGGAACTGCTAGATAATATCCTTCAGCTGTTTTGCATGCTGGCTGTTTCAAGTATCCTGTTTCTAAGTAGGAATGATATAGATAACCTTATTGCATACAGCTTTAGTTTTATTTATTGTATGATTATGGGATACTATGCATTGCAGGTTGCAGCAAAATTGATATACATAGCAAGGGGCTGGAAGCACCAAAATGAATGCTTAGTGCCTAGAATTTTACAAATTATAAGGGGGTGCAGCAAGTTTATATGGATAGCATTTTTTGCATTTATCCCGGCTGTTTCTATAGTAGAATTTTGTTATGGTATATGGACAAATAGTGCTCCAATTGGCAGTTTCTTTGGAATAAGGTGGCAGATTGTTCAGCTTTTACTATGTATCGGTTCTATTCCGGTCATTTTAACAGCCACCTACAGGCAGGCCCTGTATCCTGAAAAAGAGCAATTAAAGTTATTGGATTTCTTAGGAGTTTTTATGTATTTTTGTGGCTTATGGAATCTTTTATATTTTGGATTTTAAAAATTACGATTGTGTTAGAACTTATTATTAATGGAGGTAAAAATGGCTAGAGAACAGTTAAAAACTTTAACAGAACCCATGTATTATATTTTGCTTTCCCTAATCAAAGAAAACCATGGGTATGGTATCATGCAGATGATCAGCGAACTGACAGAGGGAAGAGTGTCCGTGGGAGCAGGAACCATGTATAATCTTTTGGGCAGATTTGAGAAAGAAGAAATTATTGTTCCAGTTGCAGAGGAAAACAGGAGAAAAATTTACAGGCTGTCAGATAAAGGGCGGCAGATTCTGCAAGAAGAATTTCAACGGTTAAATAAAATGGTCAGTGACGGACAAAAGTTTATGGAATATGATGGAGAACGACCGGAACCTCCGGAAGATGACAGTAGAGGAAGCGGCATTTCAATTCCTATAGAGGAGAGAATCAGAGAATATCAACAAAGCATGCAGGATTCTCAAAATGGACATTCTGCAGGAGAAGGTCAAAATACATCCAATGAAGAAACGGATAAAAAACATCTTAGCAACGGTGGATTGGGAAAAGGAGTATTAATTCCAACATAATTAAAGATAATATAATCAGAACCAGTATGATGTTAGAAAAGGATAAGAAATGAAAGATTTATGGAATTTATTTGTGGCATTTTTTAAAATCGGCTTATTTACCATTGGTGGGGGACTTGCCATGCTGCCATTAATTCAGCGTATGGTGGTGGAAGATTATAAATGGCTGAAAGAGGATGAAATGATAGATTGCATAGCAATCTGCCAGTCCCTACCGGGAGTTATAGCTATTAATGCAGCCACTTTTGTAGGATATAGAAGGAATAAGCTGGCAGGTGCTGTAGCCGCAACCTTGGGAGTGATTATGCCATCCCTGATTATTATTATACTGGCTGCTGTCTTTTTAAGGGCTGCAGGTAACAATCCTTATATAAACGGAGCCTTTGTTTCCATAAAAGCAGCTTCCTGCGGATTGATTTTATTTGCAGCAGTCAAGCTTGGTAAGCAGGTTCTGGACAGTAAATTTACATGGATTATTGCAATTTGCGCCTTTGTAATGATTTCTGTTCTTGGGGTTTCTGCAGTATGGGCAATTATTCTTGGAGCCTTTGCAGGACTAATACCTTATTGGTTCAGATTAAAGAAGCAAAATAATCAGGAGGGAGAATCATGATTTATCTGACACTGTTTTTATCTTTCTTCAAAATAGGAATTTTTAGCTTTGGTGGTGGACTTGCCATGCTGCCCCTGATTTTTCAGACCGTAAAGCAGTTTGGATATATGTCTCCGGAAGAGTTTTCCAATCTTGTAGCGCTGTCACAGGTTACGCCGGGCCCCGTGGCCGTAAATGCCGCCACCTATATAGGTTATGATTTTGCAGGACTGACGGGCGCCATATGTGCCACTTTAGGGGTTGCCCTGCCTTCGTTTTTATTAATAATAACCGTTATGAAATTTTTAGATAAGTTTAACGAGAACAAAGGCATTGAAGCGGCATTTACCGGTATAAGACCTGCCACCGTAGGACTAATAGCAGCAGCAGCAGTCTTTGTAGGGGAGTCTTCCCTTATTGACAAGAGTGTTGATTTATTAGCAGGAATCCAGCTGATTCCCAGCCTGGTTTTCATAGCGACCATCATACTAGCCGCTAAATTTAAGATGAGCCCAGTAAAAATTATAATGGTCATGGCAGTGGTTGGCATTATTTTCTGCAGATAATAATTTTTCAAAAGATTTACAACATATCTTTCATAATTAAAAGAATGAGATTGTTGTTATAAAGTTCACTGGCGAAATGAGAGTTATTCAGGTTTTCCATAAGAAAAGTCAGAACTTTAGGATCAGCCAGTGAAGCAACAGGAATCATCAGGGCCAGCAGCACAAAAACATAGAGAATCCCTTTAATAAAGCCAAAAATCATACCTATGCAGCCATCGAAAAAGCCCGTGATTCCACGATTATGCTCTTTTGATAAAAGAGAAATGAGAATATGAAGTATGGCCTGGACAGCAAAAGTCACCATCAGAAAGCAGGCTATGGTAAAAAGAAGATTTGACAAACCTGCAGAAATTGAACCGGCCAGAGAGTTAATCAGATTTGCCAGAGGATCATGAATAATAGTCGGCATGCTTCCCTGCAGTTCAGCAGGGGAAATAGCAGTGCTGACTTTTTGATTTATATTTCCGTAGATTGAATCATAAAGATGTGTATTGGTCTTAACAATGGTGTTAAATTCAGGGGACCAGAAAAAAGCAGCTCCAAGAGCAATAAACCAGCCCACTACCCGGACGAGACTCCGTAGCAGCCCGTGCCGGTATCCCTGTACCATTGTTCCAATAACCAGAATAGCAATGATCATATCAAGTATCATAAATTAATCTCCTTCCCCATATATATGTATATAGTACTAAAAATGACAGGGGAGGGCAATATGGAATACACGAAATATAATAAAACAATGGTGCTTCTTTCTGAAGAAAATCGGGACTTTGCTGCAAGGCAGGAACAGGCAATATATGGAAACTTAAGAGTAGAAACAGGCAACGGTAAGGGGGCAATTTCTTTAAGTGTCCAAAACCTACGGTTTTTTGAACGAAATCATTACATTTACAAATTAATTTTGTTTGGAGAAAAGAAAGAACGGACCATCCATTCAGTTATGGGCTCATTAATTCTAAACAGATTTGGTACAGGGGAGAATTATTTCAGATTTGATCCAGGTAATGTGGATGGCAGAGGGGGACAGCTTGCAGATTACTCTGTAGCTATTGTGGCTGCAGTTTCAATGCGGGACAATAAAGAACCGTTACATCCTGTATTAAAAGGAAAACTGGCACTTTCGGGAAGTACTGTGATGGCAGCAGGAGCTGAAAGAATGAACAGTAAAGAAGAAACAGAAAAAGAAGAGGAACCAAAAGAAAACGAAGAAACAGAAGCAGAAAAGGAGAAGGATATAGTTGAAGAGGCTTTGGATGTAAATCCTTATGGAGTACAGAACTTGGCAAAGAAACAAAGAGCCACCTACAATCAGTTTTATAATCAGTATATAAAAGACATATGTGAGAAAACTGCAAAAGCAGCCGAGCTTTACGAGCTTATCCTACCTTTCAGTAAGGACAGGACAGGAGCAAAATGGAAACGGATTGCAAATGTAAAGAATTTGCCTCTGGTTTCCCCGGGAGCAGTGTGGGGAGCGTCAAAGTACAGGCATTACATATTTGGAGAAGATCAGTCCATGTACTATTTGGGGATACCTGGTAGGTTTCTAAATGAAGAACAGCCAGAGGGGGGCAGTCAGGCTTTGTTTTGTGGCAGCCTATTGTAGGGGCAGAGAGCCTGGAAGCCACAAAAGCCGACTGTTCTTTAGAAAACAGGATGACAGCTTATGGCTATTGGATCACAGCAATAGATAAAGAAACTGGAGATATTGTAGATCCAGTTTAGGATAAGTGAATGTGTGCAGAATAAAGAAATGGCAGAGAATTACTCTGCCATTTTTGATAAGCCTTTTCGATTCAAAATTGTTATACCCTTCCTTGATACGGATACATAGCCTTCGTTTGCCAGATATTTTAAAACACGTGAAACCACTTCCCTGGCAGTGCCCAAGTGCCCAGCTATCTGCTCATGGGTTAAAGTAATGGTATCACTGTCGTCCAGGGCAGACTGTTCTAAAAGGAAAATTGCTAGTCGTTTGTCCATTTTCATAAATAATAACTGTTCAATGACCCACATGACTTCTGAAAATCGCATAGAGATAATATCATTCATAAAGCCTTCTGCATGAGGGCTTTTTTTTGCAATTTTATCATAAATAGCTGGATTTATTATAGCAACTTCCGTTTTCACTTCAGCAGATACGTGTACATCAAAAGAAATGTTTTTTATCATACATGAGGCAGAGAGCATACAGTTGTCTCCGTCTATAAGACGGAAAAGGGTTATTTCCTTGCCCTCATCAGATAGCATAAAAGTACGAAGTCTTCCACTGATAACACCTAAAACCCCGGTGCATTCCTGACCCCCTCCGTGAACTATTTCTCCTGGTTCATAAGTGCGAAGGACCGTATTTGCTGCCATTTCTGCTTTATGTGGTGGAGTAAGTTTATCCCAAAATGGATATAATTTGGAAAGAAGCTTTTCGTCAATCATACATATCACCCCTAAAATTTGTTTTAATTTTCTGAAAATAATGTTAATATTATCTAAGGACATATTATATCACATAAATCTTACATTGTGACTTTATCACTGAAACATTTTATGGGAGGGTATAGAATTATCTCAGAATTCATGAATGGAGGGAAATCGAATGGATAAGAAAAAAGTTGTTATTATAGGGGGAGTGGCAGGAGGTGCGACTACAGCAGCCAGACTGAGACGACTTAATGAGAATATTGAAATCATTATTATGGAAAAAGGAGACTATATTTCTTATGCTAACTGTGGTCTTCCTTATTATATCGGTGATGTGATAAAAGAAAGAGAAGCTTTGCTCCTTCAAACACCACAGGCAATGAAGCAACGATTTAACATAGATGTAAGAACCGGAAACGAAGTATTATCCATAGACAGAAAAGAAAAAACGGTTAAAGTTAAGAGAGCCTCTGATGGAAGTGAATACGTAGAGAGCTATGATAATCTGGTGATATCCACCGGGTCCACCCCAATTGTTCCTCCTATCGAGGGAATTAAGGGAGAGGGTATTTTTACCCTTTGGAATATACCAGATACAGATAAAATTAAAAACTATATTACAGAGAAAAAACCAAAGACTGCGGCAGTCATAGGTGGCGGATTTATTGGTCTTGAAATGGCGGAGAATCTTAAAGAAGCTGGATGTAGTGTATCTATTATAGAAATGCAGGACCAGGTCATGGCTCCTGTAGACTATGAAATGGCACAACTGGTTCATGAAAATATCAGAATGAATGGAGTGGAACTCATTCTGTCAGATGGTGTACAAAAGTTTGAAAATATTTCAGAACCTACGGGTAATAAAACCAGAATTACACTTTCCAGTGGGAAAGCGGTAGATGCAGAAATTGTTATTTTATCCATAGGCATTAAGCCAAACAGTGGGCTTGCCAAAGAGGCAGGACTGGAATTAAATCAGAGAGGTGGCATTATTGTTGATGAATACCTGAAAACCTCTGATGAAAATATTTATGCGGTTGGTGATGTGATTGAAGTAACAGAATTCATAGAAAAGGGGAAGACCATGATTCCTCTGGCCGGACCGGCAAATAAGCAGGCACGTATTTGCGCAGGAAATATTGCTGCCGGATTTGGGATACTGGATAAAAGTACGGAGGGAATCTATGAAGGGACTCAAGGAACCTCCGTAGCAAAGGTGTTTGATTTTACAGTGGCAGCAACAGGATTAAATGAAAAAACTTTAATCCGCATGGGCAGAAAAGCAAATGAAGACTATTTTGTAGCCATAATTAATCAGAAATCCCATGCAGGATATTATCCGGGATCAGCACCTATAACTTTAAAAATGTTATTTTCACCGGAGGGCAAAATCTTTGGAGCACAGATTGTTGGAGTAGACGGTGTAGATAAAAGAATCGATGTAATAGCTACAGCTATCAGGCTGGGGGCAAAGGCTGCAGACTTGCAGAAACTGGAACTGGCATATGCACCTCCTTATTCTTCTGCAAAAGACCCCGTAAATATGCTTGGATTTGTGGCTGAAAATATTTTAAAAGGAGTGGTACGGTTCGTTCCATGGGACGGACTGGAAAAAAGGGACGAACTGGCTATAAAAATGGGAGTTCCCGCTGTTACAGTTCTTGATGTAACAGAAAGCTTTGAAAGAATGGCGTTTGCAGTGGAAGACTCTGTTCATATACCCTTTGGGCAGGTCAGAGACAGAATGCAGGAACTGGACAGGGAAAATCTGATTGTCACATTTTGTGCCATTGGAGTCCGCTCTTATAACGTAGCGAGAATTTTAATGAACTCAGGATTCAAACACGTAGCCGTCTATCCGGCAGGAACAGGGTTCTACAAATCAGCTTTTCATGATAAATTGTTCCCAAAGAAGTGGCAAGCTGGTATTGAATTTACACCGGAGGCAGAAAAAGTTCTGTCAAAAGAAAATGGTGATGTGGAAGGCGGAAGCAAAGTGGATATCAACAACATCGTAATAACAAAGGATTTAGACTGCAGCGGGTTGCAATGCCCCGGACCCATTATGCGAGTGTTTAACTCCATAAATGAAATTGAAGAAGGGCAGATAATCAAAGTTGCAGCAACAGATATGGGATTCTCCCGGGATATTGAATCCTGGTGTAACAGGACGGGTAATACCCTGGTGAAAACCTGTCGGGAGGGAAAACAAAATATTGTTTATATCCAGAAAGGGTCCAGTGACAACAATAAAAAAAGTCAAGGTGTATCTGGAAATGGTATAACTGAATTGCCTCAGGGAAAAACACTTATTGTGTTCAGCGGGGATTTAGATAAAGTATTAGCTTCATTTATTATTGCAAATGGTGCGGCTGCCATGGGCAGACCTGTGACAATGTTTTTTACCTTCTGGGGGCTTAATGCGCTGAGAAAGACAGAAAAGCAGAGGGTGAAAAAACCTCTGATGGATAGTATGTTCGGGATGATGATGCCAAGAGGAACCTCAAAGCTTAAGCTTTCAAATATGAATATGGGCGGTATGGGAACCAGAATGATGAGAAAAGTCATGAATGATAAAAATGTGGATTCTCTGGAAGATTTAATGAAAAAAGCCATGGAAAATGGTGTCCGAATTGTAGCCTGCACTATGTCTATGGATGTGATGGGAATTACAAGAGAAGAACTGGTAGACGGAATTGAATTTGCTGGTGTTGCGGCATATCTTGGAGATGCAGAACAGTCCAATGTAAACCTGTTTGTTTAATGTTAAATATTATTATAGAAAAAAGCAATAAAACGACCCCTGCAGGGTCGTTTTTTTCTTGAATATTAAATACAATTGTGATAACATTGTAAGGTATATGAGAAATTATATGATAGATGCACTGGCTGAAGCAAAAAAAGCCTATTCCTGCGGAGAGATTCCCATCGGAGCAGTTATTGAAAAGGATGGGAAAATCGTAGGCAGAGGATACAACTTAACAGAAACCTTAAAAGATCCCACTGCACATGCAGAATTGATTGCCATACGGGAAGCAGCTAAAACTTTAGGAGGATGGAGACTGCTCCAATGCAATCTGTATGTGACCTGTGAGCCGTGTGCCATGTGCGCCGGGGCTATTGTCTGGTCAAGGATGAAAAAGGTTTTTATTGGGACAATGGATCCTAAAGGCGGAGCTTGCGGTTCAGTGTTTAATATTCTTCAGGAAGAAAAGCTGAATCATTATGTGGAAATAGAAACTGGTCTTATGGAAACGGAATGTTCAGATCTTTTAAAAGATTTTTTTAGAGATTTACGGCAAAGGGGTTTTAAATGGGATAAAATGAAAAACCCGGGGCTTACAAAATAGAAAGTGGAGGAACTTAAATGAAAAAATCGATTAGTGCAATAGCTGCACTGGCATTATTAATGGTAATGATGACAACATCTCTTTGTTTTGCGGGAACCTTAAAGGTGGATGATTCTTATCCCAGGGACGGTGATAAAGGGATGCAGGTTGAAAACTCAGGTGTAAAGTTGTATTTCAACCAGAATATGATTAATAAAAACAATGTAGAAGAAAATTTAGAAAGCTTTAAGCTGACTGATTCAAAAGGTAAAGCATTACCAATAAGAGTTCTTTACAGTCCAAAGGAAAAAGGTTTGGTTTTAGTGCTGGTTAACAAACAGACGCTGGTTTCTGACAGTAAATACAAGCTTTCTATTTCAAAAGATGTAACATCAGCTTCAGGAGATACTCTTGGAAAGGATGAGACTATTACTTTCAGCACAGTTGACACCAGTTCGGCCATGAAAGCCAATATGGCCATGATGGGTATCATGATGGTTGGTGTAATCTGGGCTTCAAGTAAGGCTGCTAAGAAACAGGCAGAAAAAGAAAAAGAAGAAAGCGGAGTAGAAGATAAAGTAAATCCATATAAAGTGTCAAAAGAAACGGGTAAATCCGTGCAGGAAATAGTTGCTAAAGATCAGAAAGTGAAAGAAAAACATCGTAGAAAGCTTGAAAAACAGCTTGCTAAAGAAGCGGAAGATGACGATGTTGAAGATGTTATTGTAAATGACAATAAACGTGTAAAAGCACCAAGACCAATTTCTGCAGGGGGTAGTACCTATATCACTGGAAGAAAAGCAGCTGCAGAAGAAGCTGCTAGGCAAAAAGCCCTGGCTGGAACCACCAGACCTAAAAATAAAGCGAAGAAAAAGAAATAAACTGCAGATACTTTCAGCTCACTTTATGATATACGATAAAGTGAGCTGTTTTGCTAATATTATTGAAACTTGCCTGAAAAATAAATGAATGAGAAAGGAACTGCCAATGAATGAAATAATGATAAAGTCATATGCCAAGATAAACCTGTCATTAGATGTACTGGGGGTACTTTCCAATGGTTATCATCAGGTCGAGATGGTTATGCAGCAGCTTGAACTTCATGACCGGGTAACCGTAAAATGGAAGGAAGACAGGACCTTGGTTAGTTCCCAGATTGTTTTATCCATGAACAGAGATAATCTCCCTTTAAATAGTGAAAATATTGCTTACAGGGCTGCAGAGATGATGCTTGACCAACTACACAGGAAAGGGAAAGTCGAAATCAATATAGAAAAAATATTCCTGTGGCGGCAGGACTGGCTGGAGGAAGCGGAAACGGTGCTGCAGTACTCCATGCATTAAACTATATTTGGAATGCTGGTTTGTCCGTAAAGGAACTTTGTAATATAGGTGTGAAACTGGGAGCCGATGTGCCATTTTGTATCATGGGACAGGCTAAGGGAAACCCCCAGCTGGGAAGAGCAATAAGGGAGGATGCATTAGCGTCTACCTGTGCTTATGCGGAAGGAATCGGTGAACAGCTCACACCCGTTACTCCTCTTTGTTGTGATGTATTGCTTAGTAAGCCTGCCCTTGGCATTTCCACAGCGGAAGTTTACAGGGGAATTGATGCAGAATTAGGATTGGAAAAACCTGAATACCAGGGTGGTATAACAATGTTGCAGTATCATGTGGATACAAAAGAGCTTATTAATGGGCTAAATTCAAAAAATTATGATAAAGTAGTAAAGAACATGGCGAATATACTTGAATTATTCAGTACAAAGAGGTATCCTATCATTATGTATACAAAAAACAAGATTGACCAGGAGGGTAGTGCTGCCAAAGTTCTTATGAGTGGAAGTGGTCCTACTGTATTTGCTATATACTTTGAAAAATCAGAAATAGAAAAAGATTATAAGCTTTTATGTGAGATGAATAAGGAAACTTATATTACCAAAACATTGGCATGAAATTTAAAAGAGGTGAAAGATGTTAAATTTTGATATTCAAAATCATAGACCGCTCCGGGAGATTGTCTATGAAGAATTAAAATTACAGATTCTTACCGGGAAAATTGCCCCGGGAACGAGAATGATGGAAGTAGAACTTGCTGAAGATATGGGTGTTAGCCGTACTCCAATCAGAGAGGCAATCAGAAAGTTGGAGAAAGAGGGTCTTGTAACAATCGAACCCCGCAGAGGTGCTTACGCATCCCAGATTTCAACGGAGGATATGGTTGAGATACTTGAGGTGAGGCAGAATATGGAAGGCATGGCAGCATTTATTGCGGCTACACGAATGAAACCTGAGCAGCTGAAGACAATAGAGGAAGCAGAAGCTGCTTACAATCAGGCTGTTGACAAAGGAGATACTGCCGATATGATCTTTTATGATTCCAAATTTCATAAACTGATTGTTGAAGCAAGTAACAATAAAACGCTGCTCCAGCTAATTGAACCTTTGCAGGAAATGGCCCTGAGATTCAGATATTTATATTATGATGACTTTAAAAGGGCTGAAAATATGCCCCATGAGCATCAGATTATTATAGATGCTATAGCACAAGGTGATGCGGAGGCAGCCAAAGAAGCTGCAGACACACATATTAAAAAGCTGAAAGAACTTGTGATGACAGAAGGTGTATAAAACCAAGATGCAGAAAAACCCCCTGACCAGTGAAAAGGTCAGGGGGTTTATTATTTAAGTTGCTAAGTATTTTAAGCGATTGGATGCATTTTTCTCATTTCTTCTAATATAGTCTGACAGATGTCGTGGCTCATTACTGTTACAAAATTGGTGGTTAATAAATCTTCTATTTCCAGTGTAAAAGTTACGGTCATGACAGACTCAAATTTGCCATACATAAATTCTTTATAAGTATTTGTATCCAGAACTTCCCCAAGTTCCGGAGTTGAAATATCGATTTCCTTATTCAGGAATTTTGCCAGAGCGGTGGACGAAGAACCCATCATCTGATTCATAAGTTCACAAATGGCACTTTTTGAAAGTTCATCTATTTCAGTTATGTCCATATAGGTCATCTGGCTGACCATTTTTAAAATGTCTTCTCTTTTTAAAAGCAAGGAATTTGTACCCTTTAATCCTTTAGTATAATCCACGCTTATACCAAAAGCAGGCTCCAGATATGTAATATCCAGTTCTTGAGGCGTTACTATCTCAACTTTCGGCACAGATATATTTACTGTTTTGCTTAATATTGTAGATAACGCAGTCGCGGAAGAGCCAATTCCGATATTAAAAAGCTCACCAATAGCATCTATTTCTTTTTTTGTTACATCCATGTTACATTACTCCTTGCACAATAAATATATAGAAATTAACTTTTTTTTAGGTTACCACAAATTTTGTAAATATTCAATTCTTTTCATGATGATTATGTTTTACGTTAAACAAGTAGTAATACAAATAAAGAAGGCGGAATAAACTGTATTGTGTTTAATGTATATAATGCGGACAATGCCGCAGTATTAAAATTGAAAAATTAACGTATAAGGGGGATTATATCATGACCTATGATAAGGATATACCTGATTTTGCACTTCAACCTGCAAAGGAATCAGACGAAAGGGATGAGTTTGATCCATCGCCATATGACCGCCTATTGAATTTTCATAGCCAGGAGCAGACAGAAGCAAGAGAAACAGACTTACAGCAATATTCGGTTCAGGATTATGTTTTACCGGAATTACCAGAAGAAGAGCCAGAAATAAGAACGAATGAAATACAATTTGAAGGTACAGAAACCATGGAACCAGGATTGTATCAGCAAGAAGAGGAAATTATGGAAGTAGCTGGAATATCCATTGAGATGGCAGAACCTGAGCAACAGGTATCCGTACCAGAACCAGAGGCACTGGACGCCGTATCTGTGCCAGAAACACTGGAAGCGGCGCCGGAATCAGGGATTCTGGAGGTGGCAGCAGAGCCGGAAGTAATTGAAGTAATCAGCAGGCCTGATTATGAAAAAGAAATTGAAGCCGAGCTTGAATCCCAAACAGAAACTATGGAACAGGTAAAGCCAGTAATGGCAGCACCGGCCACACCAGTGCAGAATAATGAAGCTACAGTGATTGTACCTACGGCAGGGGCTTTGATTACCAACGAACTAAAGATGACCGATATCCGGGAGAAACCGGAGACAAGAGTATATATAGAAGAAGATATTTTAGTACCGGATACCAAAGAAGATCTGGCATCTATACTATCCATGACAGGTAAGGCAAGTTTGGGAGACTCAGAGATCCGTGTAGGACAATTAAGCCAGGATTCCGTGAAAGTTACAGGGGAAATAGAGCTTCATACGTTATATATTCCGGAAAACTACACAGGGGAGCATCATATCATAAATATCCAGTCAAGACTTCCATTTAAAACAGAATGGAATGTATCAGCAGAACCCCTTTCCAGACTGGTCATCAAACCATACATTGAAAGCATCGATTATACTGTAATCAATGAAAGAAAATTCAGGGCTAAATTAACAGTAAGACTGACCATGCGTGAATATGCAAATGTGGAAATGCAGGTATTTCAGGGCATAAAAGGTGAAAAGCTCCAACTTTTAAAAGAAAAAATACAGATGACCCACGTACCAGAAAGAAAATCCGATGTAATGGACATAAATGAAACGCTGGCTCTGAAGGATACCCAGCCAAAGCCAGAACGAATTTTAAAATACGATGTAGATATTGTAGAAAACCACAAGCAGATTACAGAGGATAAAGCAGTAATAAATGCTACCATTTATTGCAACGTTCTTTATCTTGGCAGTAGCAATGAGGCAGAGGCTATGAGCATGGAAGAAAGTGGGGGGAGCAGACTTTCACCTCAATTATTCCAGGGAAAAACAGAGTTTACCCAGTTTATACCAATTTTGAATCCGGCAGAAGGAAGTAAAATCTCTTTTAATTACAACAATCTTAATGTACATATAAAAGATCCTGACCCGGAAGAACCGGCAGAAAATGCATTCGCCCTGGAGGGAACTGTAGAAACCACCATTGAAATATATAAAAATCTTGAACGGGAAATCGTAACAGATATTTATCACAGAACCAAAGATGTGGTTTGCGATAAAGTTGAATTGGAAGCTATGTCTCTGGGTGGAAGCGGGGTTACAGAAGCAGCAGTCAGAGAAATCATAAATGTACCAGAAAAATATGGAGAAGTAAAGAGAGTAATCTACATTTACGGGAATATTAAAAACAGCAGAAGTTTCCTGGAGCAGAACAAAAACATTGTTGAGGGAGCTATTGACATTACACTGTTATGTCTCCCTGAAGACCAAAAAAAAGCTGCTTTCAGGTTAAATAAAGAAGTTAATTTCAGAGGTTCCATGGAAATTCCAATGGGCAGAGGAGATACCAAAGCAAACAGTGAGATTGCCATAAAGGAATTATGGTTTGACCGAATCAATGCAAAACAGATTGAAGTGAATGCAAACTTATTTATTTCTTCATCTGTATATGGGCAGGATAAATATCAGGTTATTCAAAATGTAGCATTTGTAGAACCAAAAGAAGAACCTGGAATAAAACCGGGAATGGTGGTATATATAACAAAGAATGGCGATACTCTTTGGAATATAGCCAAAAAGTACAGAACTACCATGGAAATGATAACTGAAATCAATGACCTTGCAGAAGACCAGCAATTACCATCAGGTATGAAGCTTTTAATCGTAAAATAATTTAGGGATGAATAAAAAGCCTCTCGTTGGCAATACTCCCAAATAAGGGAGTAACCTTGACGGGAGGTTTTTTATGAAATTTGATAAACGGCAGATGCAGGCCATGTTATTTATTTTAATATGCATGATTTTATATACAGGGTGGTATACGCAGAACTCAAAAAAAGAAAATGATCATTCAGGAATTATTCGTTTTCACGTAGTGGCAAACAGCAACTCAGAAGATGATCAACAGCTTAAATTAAAGGTTCGTGACGGAGTTCTGGAGGCAGTAAATAAAAACTTAATCAGAGAAACCATGGAAAAATACGATTCTGTAGAGAACACGCCACAAAATAATAAGGATGCAAATGGCAGCCAAGACAGTGAGCCAGCAGATGAAACCATGGCAATGGTGGACAGCAGGAGCACAGCGCAGGTTTCTTTAGACGCAGCTGAATCAAAGGAATATTTATTATCTCATCTGGGACAGATTGAAGAAATAGCAGAAAAAATTATAAAGGAAAACGGTTATAATTATAAAGTGAAAGCTGAATTAGGGGTAAGATGGATTCCTGAAAAGACTTATGGAGACATGACTTTCCCAGCAGGTAATTATGAAGCCCTGAATATTACTATCGGATCGGGAGAAGGCAATAACTGGTGGTGTGTATTATTTCCACCATTATGTCTGATTGACGGATCAGATAATCCCAATCAGATGAAGGCCTTTGATACGACCACTTATGCAGCCATTGGCATGACAGAGGATCTGCTGAAACTGCGGGCTGCTAATAAAGGAGCGGTTTCCACTCAGGCCGCTATTAAACTTAAATGGAAAACTTTAGAATTGTTGAAAGATGAATAAAAAACAGGGCTGCTGGCTTAGCAGTCCTGCTTTTTATTTGTTGAAGCTTTTTATTATTAACTACTGGTTTTTTCACCTAGAGTTAATGTCAGTTTTTTCATTTCGTTGTCGTTGTTTCTGACAACAGTAATCTTTACCTTATCCCCAACTTTATATTTATCAAAGGCACTTGTCAAGTCAGCTGCAGAGCTGATTTTTTTATCCCCTACATAGTAAATCATATCACCACTCTGGAAACCTGCTGCTTTAGCAAGATCACTGTCAACACTCTTTACATAAATGCCAAGACTTGTAACTCCATAGAATACTGCGTTTCTCATGGAAGTCAGATCCACAAAAGTCAGACCGGTATCAATTCTTCCACGGACATATCCGTAATCAGCCAGTTCTTTTGCTATTTTCTTGACTTTATTTACAGGAATAGCAAACCCCAAACCTTCTACGTCTGAACCGGATGATTTGGCAACAATGATTCCTACCAGCTCTCCGTTCTGGTTAAACATGCCTCCCCCGGAATTTCCAGGATTAATAGAGGCATCCGTCTGAAGCAGTGTCATGTCCTTGCCGTCAATGGTAATGGAACGGTCCAGGGCGCTTACAATACCTGCAGTAACCGTTCCTCCCAAACTTCCCAGTGGATTTCCAATGACTACTGACAGATCACCTACTTCTAAGGCGCTGCTGTCACCGTAAACCACAGGAGTTAGTCCGGTTGCATCAATTTTCAAAACAGCAATATCTGTTTCATCATCCCGTCCTACTAGTTTTGCTTCGTAAGATTTGTTGTTTTTCAGAGTAACAGTGATTTTGTTGGAATTCTCAATGACGTGATTGTTGGTCACAATATAGCCATCTGCAGAAATGACGACTCCGCTTCCAGCCCCTTCTGTAACGTACTGTTGCATCCAGGAATCCGTTACCATGGCTTCCGTTTTTATTTCTACTACTGAATTAGCATTTAGTGCAGCAATTTCTTTTATGGTTAAATCTCCATCCGTTGCCTTCTCTAAAGTTGTGCCAGTATTGGATATACTTAATTTGCTCGCAGATTCAGAACGTGTACCAAAGCTGCTGCTGCCATTTAATACATGGTTTGCAAGCATTGCACCTCCAAATCCGAAGGCAGTTGATGTCAGAAGACATAAAACGATAAGAAGCGCAATGCCGCCTCTGGAAAATTTAAATTTAAGCTTGTGCTTATGCTTTGAGCCTTGATTCTCATCTGAAGTATTTGAAGAAGATACTTCGTCTACTATTACAAAATTTACATCCTGTATGGGCTGACTGTTATTATTCTCCCCTGAATAATAATGATTAAAATTATCCATACTCAAATCCCCTCCTAATATTTTCTATTTTATTGACTTCAAAAGAGCAATAATCGAATGTATATGGATATATTAACTCTGTATTGTGATTTTTTTGTGAAAAAAAGATGTTTATGTGGTAAAATATATTGTTAATAGTGTAGAATGACCTATAAAGGTGTAGATGTAAAGGATTTACGCAGGAGATTATAGTATGGAAACAAAGTATGATATATGGCATAAAGTTTTAACAGAGCAGATTAATTTGAATAATGATAATGTTGAACTACAAAATATAAATAGGCAACTACTAGAGGAGCTGGAAAATTGTGCATCCTTGGAAAACTCAGAAGAAGAACTATATGAAAGATTTTATAAAGATGTAGAATTCGGGACAGGTGGTCTGAGAGGAATTTTGGGGGCAGGGACAAACCGAATGAATATCTATACTGTAGCAAAAGCTACTCAGGGTATTGCAAATTATATTCATGCAGAAGAATATATAAAAGACTCCCCGCTTAAAGGAAAGAAAGCTATATCAAAGCCTTCTGTAGCTATGGCATACGACAGCCGGATTAATTCGGAAATCTTTGCAAAAATAGCGGCAGATGTATTGATGGCCAATAATATAGACGTATATTTATATGAGGAATTAATGCCTACACCTGCACTATCTTATGCAGTAAGGCATTTTAACTGTGCTATGGGAATTATGATTACAGCCAGTCATAACCCTGCAAAATACAACGGATACAAGGTTTATGACAATTCTGGATGCCAGGTGACTTTAACGGCGGCAGAAAAAATCTTTAAATTTATTGAAAAACTTGACATCTTTAAAGATATCAGAATCCATGGTGGAAATGGAAAACTAAATATTCTGGGTGAGGAAACCGTTCATGCATACCTGGATGCTGTTCAGGCTGAAAGTACTTTATTTTCTGATGAAGAGAAAAAAACTCTGAACAGGCTTTCCGTTGTTTATACGCCACTTAATGGCGCTGGAAACAAACCCGTAAGAGAGATTCTACGAAGATTAGGCGTTTCAAAAGTAACCATTGTTAAAGAGCAGGAACTTCCGGATGGAAACTTTCCTACTTGTCCCTATCCAAATCCCGAAAAAAGGGAGGCACTGAAGCTTGGTCTGTCTGTTTGCGAAAAACTGGCAGAGGGGGCTATAACAAAAGGAAAAAATTATGATATTCCAGATTTGCTTCTTGCTACTGATCCAGATTGTGACAGAGTGGGTATTGCTATATGTGAGAACAGAGACAGTAATAATCCTACATACAGACTTTTGTCCGGCAACGAAGTAGGCATAATGCTTTTAGATTTTCTGATTAAAAGAAAAGTTGAGACGGGACGTAAGAAAAATCCATGTGTGATAACCACAATTGTTTCTACAAAAATGGCAGAAGCTATTGCCGCAAAACATGGTATTAAGCTGATTCTTACGCTGACAGGATTTAAGTTTATTGGAGAGCAGATTGGATTTCTTGAAAATGAGTGCAGAGAAGAGGAGTACTTATTTGGTTTTGAGGAAAGCTATGGTTATCTGTCCGGAACTTATGTAAGAGATAAAGATGCAGTCAACGGTGCCATGCTTATTTGTGAGATGGCTGCTTATTATAAAGAAAAAGGTCTGACTCTGGCAGACAGACTAAAGGAATTGTACCAGGAATATGGGTATTTTAAAAATCAGCTGATTGACTTTACCTTTGAAGGTTCAAAAGGTATGGAAATAATGAGCCGCCTTATGCTGGAATTCAGAAATAACCTGCCGGATGAATTTTTAGGAAAAGCAGTGGTAGAAGTAGCCGATTACCAGAAGCAGGAAAGACTTTTTGTAAAGAAAGATGGGGCAGAATCAGGCACGGTTACTCCTATAAATCTTCCCCAGTCAGATGTGATAGAAGTGATGCTGGAAGGGGACCTTTCCTTTACCGTAAGACCTTCCGGAACAGAGCCAAAGATTAAGATATATTTATCAGCCAAAGGAGAAACGGAAGAAGAGGCAGACAGAGTAATCCGAGAACTTACTGGAAAACTGACAGGTATAGTTAATCGCAAATAAACGATATTTAAAAAGGAGAAATTTTCTAAATGGGAAAAGCATTAATTGCAATAGATAAAAGTAAAATGTATAGAGTCTACCTGACAATCACCACAGATATGGTGGAAGAGGCAAGACAGGTTCATAATACCACACCTCTTGCCACAGCTGGACTGGGTCGTGTTCTGACTGGAGCTGGACTCATGGGCATTATGCTTAAAGGCAAAAAAGATGAAATGACTCTAAGTTTTACAGGAGATGGCCCTGCCAGACAGATTCTTGCAACTGCAGATGCGGAGGGCAATGTAAAAGGATATATTGCCAATCCTGATGTGGATCTTCCCCTGACTGAAGGCGGTAAACTGGATGTGGGAGGGTCCCTTGGAATCGGAGACCTGAAGGTTATTAAAGACTTAGGGCTAAAAGAACCCTATATGGGAAGTATTGCGCTGGTTTCAGGAGAGATTGCCGACGATTTAACTGCTTATTTCTTTATTTCAGAACAGCAGAACTCTTCTGTTGCTTTAGGTGTAAAAATTGCAAGAGACTTATCGGTGCTGTGCGCAGGCGGAATGATTATTCAGATGTTGCCTGGATTTGATGATGAAGCAGTGGATGCACTTGAGGCAATGCTTGATAAAATGAAACCGCTTACAACTCTCATAGAAGAAATTATGCTGCAATCAGCAGGGAAAACAGAAGAAGGCCTGTTAGAGGCACTGATGGAACATATCTTTAAGGAGATGCCAGAGCAGTATAAACCGGAACCATTAGAGTACAGAGAGATAAAATGGAACTGTAATTGTAACGAAAAGCGTCTGGAGCAGGCGTTAATGACTATTGGCAGAAAAGATCTGACTGAAATCATAGAACAGGACGGTCAGGCAGAGCTGGTATGCCAATTCTGTGAAAAAAATATTTTTTTGATAAGAAGCATTTGGAAGATATACTTTCAAGAATTTAGGGGGCATAATAATGATTAAAATAGGCGTAATTTTTGGTGGCAGATCTGGTGAGCATGAGGTTTCTCTTATGTCGGCGGCCTCTGTGATAAACGCCCTTGACAAAACAAAGTATAAACCGGTCTTCTTTGGCATAACCAAAGAAGGCAGATGGAAACATTTTGAGGGAAGTACTTCAGAAATTGAAAATGGTCAATGGGAAAGAACTGCAAAGGATTTTAATCCGGGAAGGCTGAAAGAACTGGTGGATTTTGCACTGCCCATACTGCATGGCCCTTATGGAGAGGATGGGACCATACAGGGACTCTTCGAAATGATTGATATCCCCTATGCAGGATGTGGTGTTCTGGCCTCTGCCGTAGCTATGGATAAAGCTATCGCAAAAGACATTTTTTCAAAGGCAGGTCTGCCGATCTGTAAACACGCTCTGTCCTATGTGGAAGATTTCACAAATGCTCAGGGTAAAGCAGATGAAAATTTAATGGAAGCCGAGGCAGTAAAGATTGAAGAGAAAGTACCTTATCCTATGTTTGTAAAGCCTGCCAACATGGGCTCCAGTGTAGGAATTACAAAAGCAAAAAACCGGGAGGGTTTGTATAAGGCCCTGGCAGAAGCCGCAAAATATGACAGAAGGATTGTAATTGAAGAAGGTATAAACTGCAGGGAGCTGGAAACAGGAGTTATTGGGAACCATAACCCAAAAGCTGCCACAGTAGGAGAAATATTACCTTCTGCAGAATTTTATGATTACAAGGCCAAATATTTTGACGGGGGCCAGTCTAAAATATGTGTACCTGCAGATATCCCAGAAGATATAAAGGAACAGATCAGAGATATTGCAGTAAGAGCATATATGGCTATCGACTGTGCGGGATTTTCCAGAGTTGACTTTTTCCTGGATAAAAATACAAATAAGGTATACATAAATGAGATAAATACTATACCGGGATTTACGAAGTTCAGCATGTTCTCTAAACTATGGGAAGAAGCTGGAGTTCCATATTCCCAATTGATTGAAAGGATTGTGGATTTTGGTTATGAAAGATATCATGCTAAAAATAATAGGTAGACAGGTTTCGACAGATTCTGCCAATGAAGATCAGATAGAATTTGTTACGGAGGGCAAAATTTTTGAAAAAGATAAAGCAACCTATCTGGTTTATGAAGAAAGCGAAGTTTCAGGAATGCCTGGTTGTAAGACCAGCCTGAAATTAATGGGCGATACCATTAAAATGAAACGTTTTGGTGACAGTGTGGGGCTGGATACCGTTATTGAATTCCAAAAGGGCCGCAGGTACGAAGGGTTTTACGATACTCCCTTTGGAGCCATTGAAATGGAAGTGCTTACAAATGATCTGGTTAACAACCTTACCCCAGATGGAAAGGGCTCCATTGATATTGATTACCACGTAAGTTTAAAGGGCCTGTCAGAAGGCAGGAGCAAACTTAATATACAAATAATTTAAAGGGGAACAATATGGATAAAAGAATTGTTAAAGCAATAGCTTTAGTTATTGCCATTGCTCTGATTATTACATCTTTTTCTTTTGTAGTATTTCTGCCTGCTGCATTTGCAGATACAAAAGAAGATACCAATTCTAGGGAGTATTTATTAAATCGTCTTGTAGAAATGCAGGATTACATGGAATTTCTTAACAAATATTATAAGGATAAAGTTGATTATGATAAACTGATGGATGCAGCTATGGAAGGTGCAACAGAGTCACTGGGAGATCCATATAGCGTTTTTTATAAAACAGATAATGAAAGCGAGAAGTTCGTTGAGGCAGTATCCGGGGAGTATGCAGGAGCAGGAATTACCATGCAGGATGTGGATGGGAAGCACAAAGTGGTTGCCGTCAATGCTGCAGGTCCAGCTATAAAGGCTGGAGTAGAAGTTGGGGACATCATTACTAAAATAGATGGAAAAGATGCAGCCTCATTAACTCTGGATCAGCTAGCTACTCTTATGAGGGGTGAAGTGGGGACAAAAGTTACATTAACCATTGACAGGGCAGGACAGAAGAAAGAAATATCAATTATACGAGAAATTATAACCACTGCCAGTATTTCATATGAAATGCTGGATGGAAAAATTGGGTACATGCTTATCTCCGGGTTTGATTCAGATGTAGCCACTGAATTTAAAATGGCCCGAGCTGCTCTTGTAAATAAGGGAGCGGAATCATTGATTATTGATGTCCGTTATAATCCTGGTGGATACATAGATGGCGCTGTGGAAATTGCTAATGAAATAATTCCAAAGGGCTATATTGCACACTTTATGAACAAGGGAAATGTAATTGAAACAGAGAAGGCAACCGGTTCCGCAGGACCACAAATGCCTACAGTTCTTCTGGTGAATGAAGAAAGTGCAAGCGCTTCAGAGCTTTTAGCAGGAGCATTACAGGACAATAAGGCAGCTACCCTTGTGGGCACCACAACCTTTGGAAAAGGGGTGGCACAGCAGATGATAACGCTCTCCTCAGGAGATAAAGCAAAGGTATCTGTTTTCTACTTTGTAACACCAGATAAAAAAACCATAGACCATGTAGGAGTAAAACCAGATTATGTTGTCAGAAACGGAGTTGCAGGCAGTGAAGAGGCCAAGGCCAAGTATCTAACCTTTGCGCCTATGGTGGCAAAAGAGAAACCTACCACTGGAAGTACTGGTCTGACAGTTTACGCAGCGCAGCAGAGATTAGCACTGCTAGGTTATTACAAGGGTAAGTTTACAGGAACTATGGATGGGGACACTGTTGCAGCTATAGAAAAGTTCCAGAAGGATGAAGGGCTGTTTGCTTATCCAGTTATAGACAACTCCACAAAAGGTAAACTGGAAATTGAAGCATATGGCATGGCATACGGAAATACAAAAAAGGGAGATGACCTGCAACTGGCAAAGGCCATTGAGCTGTTAAAAAAATAATCGTGTAATAAAGAAAAGGATACCTTTAAAGGTATCCTTTTCTGCCGTTCATCCGTATAATTACCTTTCGGATAATATCCACAGGTACAACTGTAAATGCTAATAATACTACCATTTGTAACTCAAAAAAGGTCAGTCCGGCTGTACGGAAGACAGAACCTCCAAAGTAGATAAGCAAAATCTGAATCACACAAATAAACGAAAAAATGGTTATAAAGGATTTGTTCCCTTTTAAGTGAGCCAGCAGGTTAAGCCGGTAGGTCCTGGCATTAAAGCTGTTAAATATACTGGCAAAGATAAACAGGCTGAAGAAGGCAGTCATGAAATAATTCATTCCCTCATAGCCTCGGAATAAACGGTGGAATACAGGTAATTTCAAAAACAGAAGACATAAAAGCGCCGTATATGTTCCTGTAAAAAGAATCTGGTTCCACATATATTTATTGATAATGACCTCATCTCTGTGCTTCGGCGGTTCTTTCATATATTCCTCCAGAGGTATTTCCCCGGAGAAGGCCAGACCTGCCAGTGTATCCATGACCATGTTGATCCACAGCATCTGGATAACTGTTACTGGGGTATCCACCCCCAGGAAAGGACCTATGATAGAGACGATGACTGCACATAAATTGACTGTAAGCTGAAAAACGATGAACTTTCTTATACTTTTAAAAATAGTCCGTCCATATAAAATAGCTTTGGCAATAGACTGAAAATTATCATCCAGAATCACTATATCGCTGGCCTCTTTTGCTATTTCTGTACCACTTCCCATGGAGAACCCCACATCAGCCTTTTTTAAAGCAGGAGCATCGTTTACTCCATCCCCTGTCATACCTGC
This sequence comes from Aminipila terrae, assembly GCF_010120715.1. Classification (NCBI taxonomy): domain Bacteria; kingdom Bacillati; phylum Bacillota; class Clostridia; order Peptostreptococcales; family Anaerovoracaceae; genus Aminipila; species Aminipila terrae. The sequence goes on along the minus strand of NZ_CP047591.1, from coordinate 1,383,146 downwards.
TACCATCCCCATTTCCTGAGAAATTTTAATCAGGCGGCTTTTATCTGACGGCAGTGCTCGTGCAATAACCCGAATATGAGGTAAGAACTGTTTAAGTTTTTCATCACTGAAAGTGGATAATTCATTACTGGTAATTACTGCAGAAGTGGTGCCTTCTTTGATTAAGTGAGCTTCCTTTGCTATGGCTGTAGCAGTCTCTTTATTATCACCAGTAATCATGACTACCTGTATGCCGGCTTTGGTTACCTGCCTTATAGCGCTGATTGCTTCTGGCCGGATTTCATCTCTTATGCCTATAATGCCTATCAATGATAAGTTAGTAAAATCATTAGCAGCGTTAACTGGAGAATCACTTGCGGCAATGGCTAACAGCCGTATTGCTTTAGCAGACATGCTGTTTAGGGTCTTTGTTATGGCAGTTAAATTTAATGGACTTTGGATGTTACCGTGTTCATCGTAATACCTGGTGCATTTAGGCAGAATTTTTTCAGGAGCACCTTTAATCAGTGTCAGAGGGACATTTTTATTGGTTATGGTAACGGAGGAAAATTTATTAGTACTGTTAAAAGGCAGCTTAGAAATAACTTTAATGTTTCTTGGTTCAATTACCGAATGATTCATACTGAATTCAAGCAGTGCTCTCTCTGTGGTGTTGCCGCCGATGACAGTTTTGTGTCCACCTTTTAAGGAGAGGGAGGCGGTGGTATTATAAACAGAAGAAAGTTCTAATAGACTGTAAAGCTCTCTTTTATTTACGATTTGTGAATGATTATATTCTGTATTGTTTCCGCTAAGGAAAGAAACTACCTGAAGGCTGCCCTTGGTAATAGTGCCGGTTTTATCTGAAAATAATATATTCAGGCTTCCGGAAGTTTCAATGCCCACTAATTTTCGGACTAAAACATGATCTTTTAGCATCTTTTTCATATTAGAAGATAAAACTACTGTAATCATCATGGGAAGCCCTTCAGGAACAGCAACTACTATTACGGTAATGGCCAGGGTTAAAGCGTGTAAAAGGTCTGCTACTATTATGGATGGGGTCTGTATGGCGGCCAGAGTTTTGGCCATATCATAGCCCTGATCCATCACCAGAGAATTGAATAAATCTGCTAAAGCCACAAAAGCAGCGGCAGCATAACCAAAAGTGCTTATGGTTTCTGCAAGACTTTTCAGCCGGTGTTTTAGGGGGCTGTCCCGGGTCTCTTCCTGGATTTCACGGGCAATGTGACCGTAAAATGTATGAATACCTACTTCAGTTACCTGCATGGCTGCTTCTCCGGAGCAGACAATACTGCCCCTAAACAGTTTGTTTTGATGCATAAAGTTTCCAGTGGATTTATCTGAGGAAGCCAGGAAATTTCCCTGAGGAATTTTTAAAGCTTCTTTGGACTCTCCATTAAGAGCAGACTGGTCCACATATAACTCACCTGCAACCATTAATCCATCAGCTGGAACTTTTTCCCCAGCCTGAAGCAGAACATAATCCCCTACAACGATATCGTTAACAGGGAGTTCTGTAAGGCCGGAAGCACGCTTTACCCTGCAAAATGACAGATCTGCTTCTTCCTGAAGCTTCTCAAAAGCAGATTCACTTCCGTATTCAGACAGAGTAGAAACAAAAGTGGCCAGAAAAATGGCAATGGCAATACCAGCGGATTCATACCAGTCAAAATTGTGTATAAGTAAAACGATGTTTATAGCCAGTGCTATTAATAGGATTTTAATAATGGGATCATTAAAATTCTGGATAAACTGTTTTATAAACTGATTTCTTTTGGGCTGTCCTAATTGGTTATTTCCATGTTTGTCCTTTGATAAGGCGGCTTCTTCGTCTGTTAGTCCGATAAAAGAATCTGGTGTTACATTTCCTGTATTTAACATAATATAATTCACCTCCAGATTAAGGGTATTCAGACAAGCTTTAGAATATTCCCCAAGTATGGAATTACTGAATAAAAAACATAAATTAATTTGATTTTAGAGTTTTAAATTATAATAGGCCATGTTATAATATTTGCTGTTGTTTAAAAAAGAAAGTAAGAAAGAGGTGGGGTCCATGACCAAAACAGGGTTTAGTGCAGAAAAGTATATTGAGGAACAATCACAGCACATTTTAGAAAGAATTAATGCAGAAAAATGTGAAAGATTATATCTTGAATTTGGTGGCAAGCTGGTTCATGATAAGCATGCCATGAGAGTTCTGCCTGGATTTGATGAAAATGCAAAAATAAAATTATTAGAAAAAATGAAGGACCACGCAGAAATTATTATCTGTATTTATGCGGGCGATATCACAACCAATAAGACAAGACAGGATTTTGGCATCACGTATGATTTAGAGGTACTTCGTTTAATCGATACATTTAGAAAATATGATTTATCCATTAACAGCGTAGTAATAACCAGATATGAAGAACAGCCAGCGGTAGATATGTTTATTAATAAGCTTAACCGCAGAGGAATTAGAACTTATAAGCACAAATTTACAAAAGGATATCCAACAGATGTGGATGTAATTGTAAGTGAAGAAGGATATGGTGCAAATCCGTATATAGAAGTAACCAAGCCACTAGTAGTAGTTACAGGCCCGGGTGGGGGCAGCGGAAAGCTTGCAACCTGTCTTTCCCAGCTTTATCATGATAACAGACGTGGGTCAAAAGTAAGATATGCCAAATTCGAAACTTTCCCAATCTGGAATCTGCCGTTAAAGCACCCAGTTAATGTAGCATATGAAGCTGCTACAGCGGACCTTAAAGATGTAAATATGATTGACTCTTTCCATCTGGAAGCCTATGGGGAAAAAGCAGTAAATTATAACAGAGACCTGGAAGTCTTTCCTGTGGTGAAGAGGATTATTGAAAAAATAACCGGAGAAGAATCAGAATACCAGTCACCTACTGATATGGGTGTAAACCGGGCAGGCTTTGGAATTATTGATGATGAAGTCTGTAAGGAAGCTGCAAGACAGGAAATTATCAGAAGATATTTTATAGCAGAATGTAATTATAAAAAAGGCAAAATTGATGGTGGAGCTCTGGAAAGATGTAAGCTTTTAATGGACGAGCTTGAATTAAAGCCTTCCGACAGAGTTGTGGTACAGCCAGCAAGAGATTATGCTGAATATAAGAGAAACTGCGATCCACGATATGAAAATGTTGTTGTTATGGCTATAGAAATGCCAGATGGCAAATTTATTACCGGAAGAAGTTCCCGCAGAATGGTTGCTGCAGCAGCATCCGTGTTAAATGCCATTAAATATCTGGCAGGTATCGCAGATGATATGCCGCTTATTTCCCATATTGCTCTGGAAGCCATCCAGCATCTCAGGAAAGATATTTTAAATCAGGACAGATCAAGCCTGAACTGTGAAGAAATATTAAGTGCCCTGACTATTTCGGCTACAACAAATCCACCAGCTGAAATTGCTGCAGGAAAGCTGCTTCTCCTGAAGGGATGTAAAGCACATTGCACCGCCATATTAAGCGATAAAGATGAGCAATTGCTTAACTCTTTGGGGCTGGATGTCACTTGCGATCCTGAATATGTAACTACCAACTTGTATTTTGGCTAAAGTCTGATATATTTAAAGAGTAATGGTTTAGAGGGCTGTCTTTGTGGCAGCCCTTCATTGTGGTTCCTGAAGGGGGGAATACAGGCAGAATGTACGGACGTTTTTTGGTACTGTTCGCTTTGATGATAACCGGATATATACTGGCTAAGAAGAAAATTTTTGATAGTAATACGACTCATGCCATTAATCGGTTTATCGTTTATTTTGCTTATCCGTGTCTCTTGGTAGAAAAAATCAGTGCTTTAAAAATGGAAACCAGCACTTTTATTAACTTTATTATCGTATTAATCCTATCTACCATACTGTTTTACCTAGGGTATGGTATAGCCTATCTATATGGAAGAGCAAGAAAATTTCCCCGGGAAAATGCCAATGTGGCAGAGTTTGCTATGGCCAGCCCTAACGACGGGTTTATGGGGTTTCCCATTGCCTTGCTATTTTTCGGAGATATGGGTCTTTTGTTCATGCTTGCCCATAATTCTGCTTTAAATCTTTATTTTTTCACTCTGGGGATTAGTATGATGAAGAGAAATAAAGACGAAAAGAAAAAAATCAGCTTTGGCAGTATTTTTAAAGCAGGGGCCCACCTTATTATGAATCCCAACATTGTAGCCTTAATCGCAGGCTTAATACTATGCAGTGCAGGTGTAAAACTGCCAGTGCCTTTTGAGGATTATCTCTTATATATAGGCAATGTGGCTACTCCCATGGCTATGATTTACATAGGAACTTCCCTTGCAAAGAGTAATTTTATGGAGATTATAAAAAATAAAAGGATTATTGAATGCTGTCTGATGAAGTTAATCTGGCTGCCATTAATAACCTATGGGATTATGATTTTTCTGCCCGTAAGCAACATCATTAAGATTACGTGTATATTGGGAAGTTGTTTCCCTACAGCCGCAACAGTACCCATGTTGGCAGAACAGGAACAGCAGGACTCACGGCTTGGCAGTGAAATCCTGTTTTTGAGTACTATATTTTCAGTAGTAACTATTCCTATGACAATCCAGCTGATTAAACTGTTTATCAAGTAAGCAGCCTTAAGAAGAGTGTGGTAATATTAGAAATTTACTGGAATTTGACTATTGTGAATGGTATACTTGTTTTGGATAAATAAAGTGGAAAACATTGGATAAATATCAGATAAAATGTCTGATTATTATACAGAATATTTAATTTGAGGAGGAAATTAATATGGCAGGTATTAAAGGATTTTTTAGTTCAGTGGCGACTATGCAGGGTATGGTTGCTGTGGTAATTGCAGTGGTACTTTGTACAATCATTTTTTCTTTGGTAAAAAGTTTGGAAAGCCAATGAGTACCAAGACTGTAGTGGCAATTGGTATTGGGGCAGCTCTTTATGCGGCACTTTCATTTATTGAAATCCCAGTAGGACCAAATACAGGGTTCAGATTAGCTATTGCTGTAATCTCTATATTCGGAGCATTTTTCGGACCAACGGCAGGATTCCTTGTGGGATTTTTAGGACATGCTTTACACGACGCTTTCTTTTACGGAAGTGTATGGTGGAGCTGGGTATTCATGTCAGCTATGCTGGGGTTCTTCGGCGGATTTGTCCAGCTAGATAAGAAGTTTGATCCCCTTGGAGGTGTCTGCAACAAATTAAATATGCTTAGTATGTACATATGGTCTGCAGTTGGTATGGTAGCAGGAAGTATTCTGGCATATTTCGGGGATGTTTATCTTTATGGTGAACCGGCAGAAAAGTTGTTTATACAAATTACTTTAGCAAATATTTGTAACCTTGTAGTAATATTTGTTATTGGTATCCCGGCTGTGGCTTTAATTGCTAAAAGCAGATCAAAGAGTAAAGGACTAGTAAAGGAAGAAGAATAATAACATGAGCATTATTTCTTTTAAAAATTTCTCATTTAAATATAATAATTTAAACGAAAACACGCTGACTGATATAAGCTTTGAAATCCAACCAGGTGAAAAAGTATTAATAACTGGAAAAAGCGGAAGCGGTAAATCAACCATAGCCCATTGTATCAATGGGCTTATTCCGTTTAATTACAAGGGCGACATGACAGGAGAAATTCTTGTGGATGGAGAAGTACCTTCAAAAAGCTCGCTGTTTGAAATGGGCAGCCATGTAGGCACCATATTGCAGGATCAGGACTGCCAGTTTGTAGGCCTGTCTGCAGGAGAAGATGTGGCTTTTGCTTTTGAAAACGACTGTATTCCCACAGAGCAGATGAGAGAGCTGGTGGATCGTGCTCTTGAGCAGGTGGATATGCTGAAACAGAAGCGTATTACGCCCCAAAGCCTTTCAGGAGGACAGAAACAGAAGGTGGCTATAGCAGGAATCCTTGCCATGCAGGCACCTATTCTGTTGTTTGATGAGCCTTTGGCAAATCTGGATCCCGCCAGTGGAAAAAAGGCCATGGAAACCATTAATCTGCTCCATGAAAAGCAGGGTAAAACCATTGTGGTTATCGAGCATCGTATCGAAGATGTCCTTGAACACAATTTTGACCGTGTAATAGTCATAGAAGCTGGAAGGATTGCATTTGATGGCACACCGGATGAAATTCTGGCATGTGGACAACTGCCCCAGATGGGACTGAGACAGCCATTATATGTGGAAATGTTAAAACTTTGTGGGGCCGAACTGAAAACAGAAGACAAAATATCTGATTTAGGTAACACATTAAAGTTTAAGGATTTGGTGGTTAATCGGTTTATGTCAGATGCTTTCAAAAAAAAGCAAAATACGGAAGAAGAAATATTAAGTCTGAAAGGCATCTGTTATAAGTATTATAAAGATGACCCTTATACTATAAAAAATATAACTTTTGATGTGAAAAAAGGTGAAATGCTTGCTATTGTGGGGAATAATGGGGCAGGCAAATCAACCTTGCTGAAAACCATCTCTGGTATAGCAAAATATCAGGAAGGCTCCATGTATTACCTGGGAGAATGCATAGACAAATGGTCTGCGGGAAAACGTGCGTCAGCTATCGGTTTTGTCATGCAGAACCCCAATCATATGATAACGAAAAATATTATTTTTGATGAGGTGGCATTTGGCCCGAGGAATTTTGGTGTAAGCGAAGAAGAAGTGAAGAAGAGAGCGGAGAATGCACTGAAAATTTGTGGGCTATATGCTTTCAGAAACTGGCCGGCATCTTCTCTCAGCTATGGACAGAGAAAACGCCTGACCATTGCCTCCATCCTTGCTATGGGACCAAAGGTAATTATTCTGGATGAGCCTACAGCTGGACAGGATTATACAAGCTATAAAGAATTTATGACTTATCTGTCTAAAATCAGGGAAAACGGCACAGCTGTCATCATTATTACCCATGATATGCACCTGGCTTTGGAATATGCGGACAGAGCCGTAGTATTGTCTGAAGGCACGGTAATCGCACAGGATACCATGGATAAAATATTATCGGACAATCAGTTGATTGAACGTGCCAGCTTAAAGCATACGTCCATTGAAAGTATGGGAAGGCTTTATGAGGTTGAAGATTTAAGCGGATTTATAGCGTATTTTACCCATCGGATTACAGGAGGTGAAGTGCATGACTAAGAGTGGCTCTTTATATATTGAAAGGGACTCGGTATTTCATCAAATGGACGGAAGTATTAAGTTACTCATGCTGGTTGGCTGGACTGCTTTTGTTTTTGCATTTATGGACATTCGTATATTTGCGGCTATACTGGTTCTGGGTCTGATTATGCTCAAAGTATCAAAACTTCCAAACAAGGCAATCTGGCCCTTTTTTGTGTTTATCATTGTATTTACTATTTTTAATTCTGCCTTTCTTGTGGCGGTGACCCCTGCATATGGGTCCAAACTCACGGGAACATATACAGAATTGTTTACTCTGTTCGGAGTTTATACAGTGACTTTTGAAACTATATTTTACTGCATTACACTTACCCTGAAATACATATGTATTTTACCTATAACCATTTTATTTGTTTTTACTACTCATCCCAGCAGTTTCGCGGGAAGTATAAACAGGCTGGGTATTTCTTATAAGGTGGCTTATGCCGTTAGTATTGCCCTTCGTTATATACCAGACGTTAAGGCTGAAGTAGACCATATTATAGCTGCTCAGGAAGCAAGAGGCGTTGCCTTTAAGAAAGGGGATGCCGGGGCATTTGTAAGACTGAAGAACTATGGGAATGTTATGATTCCTCTGTTGATGTCTTCTTTCAGCAGGATTGAGTCAGTTTCCAATGCCATGGACTTAAGAGGCTTTGGAAAGGGGAAAAAGAGGACCTGGTATCACAGGAAACCTCTTTCAACAATGGATTTTATTTTTGCAGTGTTATCTGTAGCAGCACTGCTGGCAGGTATAGGTATAAAGGCGGGAGTTGGAGCTGTTTTCTGGTATCCGTTTTAAGGTTTTCTTTATTAATATATGATGAACTTAGGCCTATTTGGTATACCTTCACAGGGAATGAAGGATATATAAAATAGGTCTATAATTTTGGAATGAATGAGGAAGTAATATGTATTTTGTTCACAAGACTATTAAGGCAATAGGCCAGTTTAAAACTTTTAAATATACCTTAATGTTAAAGGGCGCGTTGGTGGGAGCGTTAACAGGGATTCTGATTGTTTTCTTCCGCCTGAGTGTACAGAAAATATGGGAAATAAATGAACAAATTATGGGATATGCACATAAGAATCTTCTTTTTCTGTTCGTATGGATATTTATTCTAATATTTATTTCACTTGCAATTTCTTTTCTGCTTAAATTGGAACCTATGATTTCTGGAAGTGGAATACCTCAGGTAAAGGCTGATATGGGAGGAGAGCTTTCATTGAAATGGTGGAAAGTGATAATTTGTAAATTTACGGGATGTGTATTAGCTTTAGGAGGTGGATTAAGTTTAGGCAGAGAGGGTCCAAGTGTACTCCTTGGTAGTATGGTCGGAAAGGGCTTTTGCCATATAACAAAACGAACCAAATCAGAAGAAGGGTTTCTAATGACCTGTGGTGCTGGTGCAGGTCTGACGGCAGCTTTCAATGCACCTGTTGCCGGGGCTATATTCTGCCTGGAGGAAATGAACAGAAATTTTTCGGAGAAGACTCTGCTTACCGCTATGGCATCCACCATCACAGCAGATTTTATAGCCAGTTATGTCTTTGGATTAAAGCCAATTTTTACTTTAAAAGTTGGAGGGGGAATCCCCCTTAAGTACTATTGGCTTTTTATAGCTTTGGGTGTTCTGTTGGGAATATTCGGAGTTATATTTAATAAATGTCTGGATAAGTTTCAGAATATATATAAACAGCCTTTCATGAAACGTTTAAAAACTAGTATCCCTTTTATTATGGTATTTGTGCTAAGCTTTCTATATCCAGTTGCACTGGGCTCTGGTGGTCATCTGGTAGAAGATGTGACCACGGGAAAGCTTCTTATCAGTGGCATGTGCCTTTTGTTTATAATTAAATTTCTGTTCTTTATGTTTTGTTTTGGTTCTGGGGCTCCAGGAGGAATATTTATGCCTCTATTGGTCTTTGGAGCTATCTTAGGAAGCATATTTGGAGAAATTTCAGGGACTTGTTTTGGATTTGGCAGTATATATATCGGAGAATTTGTAATCGTTGGAATGGCTGGTTATTTTGCTGCTGTAGTACGTGCACCCATAACCGGGATTATATTAATTAGTGAGATGACTGGGACCTTATCCCATTTACTGGCGTTGTCACTAGTTTCCCTGGTAGCCTATTTTACTGCAGATATATTAAAAGCAAAACCTGTCTACGATCAGCTGCTGGATAGAATAGTGGGAGACCTGAAAGGTTAGAGCAGAAATTGAAAAATTAATTAGTATCTAAAATATAAAAAGGTTCATGCTGTCATGAACCTTTTTATATAGATTTAAAATTCTTAATTAAGCTAAAGTGCTTATTTTATACAGGCATTGTACCGTCTTTTAGCAAACCGTTAAATGTTGAAGTGGCAGCTTCAAGGCTTGATTTTGCATCGTCAACATCCTTTTGGGATGCCTGTTTTGCCTGATAAACGCTGTTTGCACTGTTTATTGCATCTGTAAAGTTTTTAAACTCCTGAGAGGTTACCCATTTGGAGCCAACAGGAACTTCGGACGCAGATTCTTTCATACGGATATTTGTAAGGGCATTGTTAGCAGTATCTATTGCTGACTTTAAATTATTTTTATCAGCCATATAACCTGGGAGCTTAGCGGCGTTAAAAGTTTCTACCGCTTTATTCAGTGCATCTGCCCTAGAAGATACTTCACTGGAAGTAGAGATAGAATCTTTATTAGCTTTTGCAGCTGATATTGCATTATTTAATCCATCTAAAACACCTTGGGTAACCCACTTTTTTGATGGAGAAACATCATAGCCATCTGTGCTGATAGCCACACTTCTTGTGACTGCTTCTGCATCTGATATGGCTAAATCTAAAGCAGAGGTATTTATCCTGAATTTAGTGCCTGTTTTTTGGCTTGTGTTGAAAGTGGTTACTGCAGTATTTAAAGTATTGGCTGCAGTTTGGGCATCTGCCGTGGTTGAAACGGTATTTCGAGCATTTGAGGCATCCGTAATAGCTTTATCCAGAGCGTTCCACTGATCTTGTGTAACCCATTTAATTCCTTCAAAAACATCTGAACCATTGGCACTTATCTTAATATCCCCTCGGGCATTTTTGGCATTGGTTATGGCAGTGTCCAGTGCACTTAAATCTATATTCCTTAATACCGTAAAAGTTGCGCTGGCAGACCCCATATACGTTCCAGAACTGTTTTTAAACCTACTTGAAGCAATAGAAACAGTATAATTATGGCCTGCTGTTAAAGGAGAACCAGAAGTAGGAGTAAGTACTATGCTGGAACTTCCTATACTTGAGCTGAAAGAAATATTTGAACCAGAGGTATTATCTCTTAAAGTTACATTACTTGAAACATAATATGTATCAAGGTTCGAGCCCGAAGTATTATATATGTTAGTAGAAAAGCTCAATGTAATCTTTGAATCTAAAGGAACATTGGAAGCACCACTTGCCGGACTGAAACTTACAGTAGGAGCTGAAGGGGATGCCGTAGTCCAGGTTACACTGTAAGAACCAATGCTGGTACCATCTGATTTAGTTTTAAATTTCCTTGATGGAACTTCCAGATAATACTTCTGACCTTCTTTAAGTGAAGATTTAGGGTCAATGGTAATCTTTTTATTGGAAGAATTAATGCTTCCTCTAAAAGAGACGTTTCTGCCGCTAGAACTGTCTTCCTTAAATATAATATTTTGTTCTATATAAGAATCACTGATAGAACTGGAACTTCCACTATAAGTCTGAACCGCTTCAGAAAATGTAATAGTTGGATCAACAGAACAACTTACATCTGTTGCTTTTGATTTAGGACTAAAGCTTACGATATCGTCAGAATCATCTCCGGTAGTAAAATATGTAGTCTGTGAAGCATTGTAATTGTTTTTACTGTATAAAAATTCTTTACTTGGAATCACCACATAGTATTTCGTGTCATCATCTAAATCTTTATCCGGAGTAAGAGTAATTACTTTTTTACTGCTGTTAATACTGCCAGAGAAGGACACCTTACTTCCTGATGATGAATTTCTTCGAATAGAAACCATATCAGGAATGTCAGAATTTCTGATAGTAGAGCCATCGTACTGTGTGACAGAATTTTTAAAAGTAAGGGTGATTTCTGTATTTACCTTAACTTTTGTAGCCTTATTCTTAGGATCTATTGTGATTTCTAAATCAGAATTGGAATTATCGTAATCTGGTGATGAAATACCTGAACCCATTTTTAAATATTTTGGCTTGGTCTCATAAGTAATACCGCTTGAATTGGCATTCATGGTGTTAATGTTACCAGATCCTTTGAAGGCAACACTGGCATTAACATTGGCTGTACCAATGTTGGACTTACTGTCTACATTGATATCACTGCTTCTGCCGGAACTGGTTACATTAAAAGTATTAATAGAGCCAGATTCGATATCCACATCCGCAGAAGAACCTGTCACATTCACTTTGCTGAAACTGCCTCGTAAAGTTGTTTTAGCAGAACCTTTTATATCTACTTCATTAAATCCAACACCATATAATCCTCCGGATAAACTGGAAGTTTCAAGCGTTGCCGTATTTCCCGCAGTGGTCTTGTTAATAGTTGTCTGGCCTTTTGCAAGAAGTCTCACAGCAGAAGAACTTTTTTCTACATAAGCATTTGCAACTCTGGAATTGGTCACGGTAATTGTGTTCTGACCTCCACCATAAACATATAAAGTTCCAAGTACCACACAATTTGTTAACTCAGCTTCTCCGTCACCCAGATCTGAATCCATTGTAACGTTATTTGAGTATATACGGCCTGATAAGGTGGTGCCTTTACTTTTTATTGTGGCACTTGATGAAACAATGTTTTCTTTGTCCAGAATACTGCAAAGAATCTTTGCGGTCATAGCTCTTGTCAGGGAATCCTGAGGATGATATTTCCCATCATCATAAGCTCCCATGTAACCTTTTCCGTTAATTCTGGCAACCGCATCCGTTGCCCAGTTGGAAATGGAATTTCTGTCGTTAAAGGAAGATACGCTGCCAGTAGTACCATAGGTAGGCACAAATCTGGAAATCATAGCAGCAGCTTCTTCTCTGGTTACCGCATTGTTTGGACGGAAGGTGTTATCATCATAGCCTCCTACGAATGTAGCTGAAATCCCTTTTGCTACATCATTGTAGAACCATTCATTATATGGTACGTCCGAGAAGCCCACACTGGTGGTACCCGTGTTACCAAGAGCCTTGTTCACCATACTGGTAAATTCTGCCCTGGTGACCGGACTGTCAGGCCTAAATGTCCCGTCAGGATAACCCTTTACAAATCCTGCAGAAACAGCTTTGTTAATATAGGATTCGGCCCAATGCCCCCGTATGTCCTTAAAGGTTGCACCGTACACGGTAGATGGAACAGAAATTAAAGGAACAACTAGAATTATTGCTAAAAAAAATGCAAATACTTTCTTCGTCAAATTAGTATAGACGACTCTCATAAAAAAATTCCCCCCTTTTGATACACGATAAAGTTGTAATCACATGTTAAGCTATTGATATATTAGCACCTCGCAGTGCGGAAAACAAGTTGAATAATTCGAATAACAAGCCAGTAAATCTGCATTAAAATTATACTGACAATCAGGCTGATGATAAAAATTATAAAGGCGTTTTGGGGCAGTGACCAAGCAGATTTTGCAGGCAGCAGGATAGCTGCACGGCGGCATTGATCAATGATAAAAGGATGAACCAGATATACTGCCAGCATGTATTTGGGAAGCTGGTCCGCCAGTGGACGGAGAGGTTTCCACAACTTTATAAATCCAAGTTTTGCTGCTATCAGAAATACAGCGAAACTCATAAAAAATACTGTGGGTGAATAGTTACTGAAATAGATTAAGTTTGGTTCATTAAACCCAAACATGGGATTCAGTGACCAGGTTTCCTGATAGGTAAATCTTAAAGAAAATACTCCCAGTATGAATAAAAAAGCTGAAATACGCCAGCCGGGAGTATAGATGCTTAAAAGATAACCAGCTACAAAATATCCTATATATCCTAGGAAAAAGGACAGCGATAATTTATCTAAAATCATATGAAGGATAGAAATATGCCACAAATCCTCATTTAATTTTGTTACAGAGGTAATTAAAACGCAAAGTACTACAAAATAAATCAGCTGTGATTTAGAGGCCTGTGCTGTGATATGCTTTATCAGTGGGGTTATCAGATAAAGACCTGCAAGCATATACAGGTACCACATATGATAATGTCCCTGAGCAAAATAATACCAGAATTTAGTCCAGTTTATAGCATTCCAGCTGTGAGAGAAACCATATTTTATTATATGTTCAAAAAAACCCTGCTCTGCCAGAGAATAAAAGAATGACCAGAATAGAAAAATAGCAATCAGTTTTGGCAGATACTTTTTAAATATAGTCTCCAGAGAAATATTCTTCTCTGGCCGTAATAAAAAGGCACCGCTAAGCATGACGAATATTGGAACACCAACTCTGGATAAGGCACCAAACTTCACCCCCTGCTGCCATAGCAGATATTCTTCTACAGAGGCAGGAGCTTTATTGATATATTGTACAGAAAGATGCAGCATAACGATTAAGTATGCTGCCAGTATGCGTAAAATGTCGTAATTAATAAGTCTTTCAGGTGAATGTTTCCTTTCCATTAATGCCCCATATTTTATGCTGTGTTCAACCCAATATCTGGGTATTACTACTATTATAATGTCCAATAAAGAGCAGGGCAATATATATAAACAATTTAACATCAAAACTTAATATAAAACCATATATATCATTGTGATAAAATACAAAAACTGTTGCAAAAATTGTCGAAATATCATAATATGACATAATACAGTATGTAACCCTGGTTTATGGCAGATAAGGACTGGTAAGCCGAATAAGGGAAGTAGGGTGCAAAGATCGCACAGAGTAGGAGTTATAACTTATTTTAATCCGGAAGACCGGAACGTAGGATTGTAGTTTAGGAGGAAAACTTAATATGACACAGTTAATTACGACGATTTCACTGATAGTGTTTGTTGTCATCATGCTTGCTATAGGCATGATAAGCACTAAAAAGGCAAGCAGCGTGGAAGGGTTTTTACTGGGTGGCCGGAGTATGGGGCCCTGGCTGTCCGCTTTTTCTTATGGGACCACTTACTTTTCTGCTGTTATTTTTATTGGATATGCTGGCATGCATGGATGGAATATCGGTTTGGGAAGTATGTGGATAGGCATCGGGAATTCTGTTTTGGGATGTTGGCTGGCGTGGAAAGTTATGGCAAAGAGAACCAGAGATATGACCAGAAAACTGGGAGCTAGGACCATGCCGGAGTTTTTTGCTGCCAGATATGATTCAAAGGGGATGAAAGTATTTTCTGCTCTTATCATCTTTGTTTTTCTGATTCCGTATTCAGCATCTGTCTATAAAGGACTTGGCACCATGTTCAGTGCTATTTACCAAGGGGCAGATCCTGCAATCTGCATGCTTTTAGTAGCCGTGCTCACAGGAATCTATCTGGTTTTAGGGGGTATGTTGCTACGGCGCTTAATGATCTTGTACAGGGAATTATTATGATAGCAGGGCTTGCAGCCATGATTATAATTCTTGTTAACAGGCCTGAGGTGGGTGGCATCACGCAGATTATACCAAAACTATCGGCGATAAATCATCAGCTTGTGGATTTGACAGGAGGAAACAGTAAAGCTTTCTTAATGACCAATATCATGCTGACCAGTTTTGGAGTATGGGGCCTGCCACAGATGATTACTAAATATTATGCCATAAAAGATGAGAGCAGCATCAAAAGTGCCACGGTGATTTCCACATTGTTTGCGCTCTTTATTGGTGCAGGGGCCTATTTTGCAGGTTCACTTTCACGACTGTTTCTTGCAGCCACTAAAGATGGAATGCCTGATGTATCAGGAGGCTTTGACGGGGTAATGCCTACCTTGTTAATTAAAGCACTGACTTCCAATGTATTTTCCATCGTGGTTTTAAGCGTTATCATGTTACTGCTTTTATCCGCTTCCATGTCCACTCTTTCGGCTATAGTACTTTCGTCCAGCTCTGCCGTATCGGTAGATCTGATTGGAGAAGTTAAGCCAGATATAAAGGATAAGCATCAAATGATTATTATGAGAGTACTATGTGTTTTATTTATAAGTTTCTCATATATCTTTGCCACAATGAATATATCTTTTATTGTCAATCTTATGTCCTTTTCCTGGGGAGTTGTAGCCGGATCTTTTATAGGGCCGTTTCTCTGGGGATATATTCGGATAAAATAACCAGAGCAGGAGCATGGACAGGCCTGCTGAGCGGGATCGCTGTAGTGGGCGGAGTTATGGTTTTCTTTTGCAGTACTTCCGGGTTTGCAGCAGCTAAAGAGCTTTCTCCTCAAATCGGTGTTGCAGCCATGGTTGTTTCCATTATCAGTGTACCTATAGTAAGTAAATTTACAAAATAAAGTAATACAAGCTGCCTTTTCAGGCAGCTTTTTTTAATGGTGGACAGTGCCTGTAACAGGATATATAATGAAATTATGTATATTTTTATCCCGTACATAATTTTCAAATGGAACAAATGAGATAACTCTAACGTCAGAGAGATGAGAAGAGGAGGTTAATAAAGTGGTTAAAAAAAGAGTGCTGGCGATAATGCTTTCAGCTGTAATGGTATTTACAATGAACGTCAGCTTCGCATCAGCAGGTACTGATAAATTTACGGATATTAATGGACACTGGGGACAGTCCATTATTAATGAGGCCGCTTCCCTAGGAGTTGTAGGAGGATATCCGGAAGGCTATTTTCTGCCGGATAATCTCATGAAGAGGGAAGAGTTTTATAAACTCATTACAAATGTACTTACGGTTACTCCCAATACTTCAAATACGGTAGTGACATTTAAAGATGTAAACCCTATTGAATGGTATGTCCCTACTATTAAAACCGCTGTTGCGGCGGGGATAACCAAAGGATATGAAGATGGTAGCTTTGGAATTGGGCAAATGATTTCCAGGCAGGAAGCAGCAAAGGTAGTAGCTACTGTTATTTCTACTAATAACCTGGATACCTCCAAGAGTGCTGCAACCGTAAAAGATGCGGCACTTATCGGGGACTGGGCACTGCCTTATGTCAATATCATGTTTCAGAAAGGCTATATGCAGGGCGACGACCAGGGCAACTTTAGGCCTACCATGGCACTGACAAGAGCGGAAGCTGCAACCTTACTTTTAAACGTTAAAAAGAAAGAAACTGTTATAAAGGGACCAGGGACTGTAGCTGTCACAACAACTCCTGCCATTACTGTACCAACAGGAAATGCAGGATGCCAAAGGACACATTCGGTTACTGCCGGAGCGTTTACCGTAGGAACTGGCACAGCAAAAGATCCTTATGAAGTTTCTTCAGAAGAACAACTAAATCACATTAGAGTACATATGAGTGAAGGCGGATATTATAAATTAACCAAGGATATAAAGATAACGAAAGATTTCGCTACTACCGTCCCAAATGTTGCCACAAGTACACCGAATTGGAGTGAAGGAAATTTTGAACCGATTGGGACAGAAGGAAATCCTTTTGTGGGCAATTTTGACGGAAATGGACACAGTATCAGCGGCCTGAACATAACTGGAACGGCTAAGGGAAAAGACACTGGCAATATAGCTGGATATGCAGGACTTTTTGGGTATGTAGATGCTAAGAGTACCATCGATGGACTAACAATAGAAAAGTCAACAATAAAAGGTTCTATATATGTAGGAGGAATAGGTGGCTACAATAAAGGATTCATTACTAATTGCGCACTGGGTGAAGACAGTACTGTGACAGGAATGGTAAATACAGGAGGAATTTGTGGGTATTCTACACAAACCCTAAAAAGTAATATCAACAAGGGAAGTGTTACAGGAACTGATACAAATACTGGAGGAATTGTTGGATCAATGGACTTGGCCGGAGATGCATTATATGGCTGTGTAAATAAAGGAATAGTAAAAGGTAAAGCAAGAACCGGCGGTATAATTGGATATATTCCAGCTTCAACAGCTACCATTAATATGGATAAGTGCAGCAATTCAGGAAAAGTAAGCAGTACAGCAGATTATGCAGGTGGTGTGATTGGTCAGGTAGATGGATCTTCCTATGGTGCTTATGTAACAAATTGCTCTAATACTGGAGAACTTTCTGGCGAAGGTTCCAATGGTGGTGTGATTGGATATGCCAAGGGAGATAAAACCAGAATAACAGATTGTTACAACAATGGAGAGATAAATGGTAACAATTCAGGAGGAATAGTTGGTAATAATGAAGGGGATGTTGAAAAATGCTGCAATAAAGGAAAGATTATAGCAACCTCAGAAGCCGGAGGAATAGTGGCTTACCAGACAACAGGAGAAGGACACATTCAAAAATGTTATAATGACGGAAACGTTACCGCAAATTCTAATGCGGGAGGTATTGCAGGCTTAAGTAAAGATAAGATTTTTAATGTTTATAATACTGGAAAAATTAACGCTACTAATACTGCAGGAGGGCTTGTTGGATGGAACTACGGAGCAATCCAGCGTTCATACAATGCGGGAGATGTAGATGGAAGCAATGGCATAGGATCCTTAATAGGAAGGAACAGAGCAAAACTTACTAATTGTTTCTGGCTTACAGGAACGAATAGTAAAGATATAGGATATGAAGATTCAGGCTCATCAAAGAGCACCGTAATGCTCCTTTCAAAAGAGCAGCTTTCTGGACAGTTAAAGGTCAAACTGGATAATGGATTTCAACTCTTGACAAATTATCTAAACGGTAAAGATGGTTCAGAAGTGTGGAAATACACTTATAAAGTACAGCAGCCAGCTACCAGTGAAAGTTCATCAGTAATTTCTGATGGAGGAGGGATTGTTCCTCCGATTTCAATGTCAACAACAGATGAGAAAGGCAATGTTATCACTTCATTAGACCTACAGTCTGCTTATATCTACCCAGAGTTGATTGACCGACAAAAACAGTAATTTTGTAATGTCTACGTAATGGACTTAATCAGATACTTTGATATAATATAATTGGTAAATTAACAAATACAGGAGGAGATTGAGATGATTAGAAAAAAAATAGCGGTATTAGCAATATCGGCAGTATTGGTTGTGGGTAGTGGTATCACTGCATTTGCAGATACTACCAGCTGGAATTCGTATAACATATATCCAAAGGATGTTATGAATACAACTCTACTTACACCAGTGAAATTTTTAATGGATAAAAAGATTATTACTGGTGATCAGGACGGACTATTTCACCCTGAAAAGAATATTTCCCGAGCAGAGTTTGCTACTATGATGGCAAAAGCTACAAATAATACCAATGAACTTGATGTAATTGCAAAGAAAGTTTATTATAACGACCTAAATGGTTACGACTGGGCAAAAGGTTATATAAACGCATGTGCAAAGGCTAATCTGATACAGGGTGTGGGAGAACAGAAATTTGCTCCGAGTAAGAGTGTATCTTACGCAGAAGTGATTACGATTATAATAAGGAGTAAGAATCCATCCGCTGTTACTACGGGTACATGGCCGGATAACTATATACAATATGCCATAATGAATATGAATAGTATGATTGGAGATCGTAACATAACAGACTGGTCAGCACCGGCAACAAAAGGTGATGTGGCAACAATGCTGTATAGAAGCATGCCGAAAAATTAATATGGGGGTAAAAAAGAAAAATGAAAAATATATTCAAGACAATTTCCTTAATGTTAGTACTTATGATAATGGCAACATCAACTGCCTTCGCAGCAACTATTCCTACTGATATCTCAGGAACAAATTGTGAAGAAGCAGTTAAGGCTTTAGTGGAGGCAGGAGCCATCACAGGGGATACGGATGGACAATTTCATCCGGAAGACAGTTTAACCAGAGCACAGGCGTGCATTATCATAGTAAAGACTATAGATCCGCCAGCATCTCTAGTCAATGGGACTGCTACACAGTCGGCATCCAAGGCAGGTTTTACCGACTTAAAAGGCTATAACTGGGCAGCAGGATATATTGCTTATGCAGTAGAGCATGGTATCGTTAAGGGGTATCCGGATGGAACTTTTAAACCTGGGGTGAAGGTAAGCTCAAACGAAATGCTTACAATGGCTCTTAGAGCAGCAGGGTATACTGAAGATAAGATTGGCCCCAATTGGCCGGCTGACTATATAGCAAAAGCCAAAGAAGTAGGGGTATTAAAGGGAATAGACGAAACATACCCTGAAAATGCTACTAAGGGAATGGCTGCCCAAATGACATACAATCAGATGAAAGAATTGAAAGCAATGGCTCCAACTATTTCTGACAATCCACAGGGCACTGAAAAGGATAAGCCGGAGGGACTTCCATCAACAAGTGGAATGACGTTTACAACTGGAAGTTTTGACAGTAATTTAACTTCTTTTGCTGGAAAAACTATTTCCAAGAGTGTAAAGATTTATACCTTTGGGGCAAAGAAAGATTACAATAAAGATATGAAATTCCCAGATAAGGCAGATGCTTTCAGACTAGACACGGTGTATAAATTTAAGGACGTTAAAACAGCAGCATGGTATCTTGTAGAGGGTGATCAGATAACAAAGATGATTTTACCTAGAGACACTGGTTTTAGCGGTAATGTGTATGGCGTTATTAATGGAAATGTTACAGATTCCAATGCGAAAGGAGAAGCTGTAACAGGATTTGAAACATTAACGGCAACAAAAGCTATTACATGGTTTGGTAAGAAAGGACTTTCTGTACCGACTTTCAATTCTGGAGATGGACAATTATATGAATTAAAAACTTCAGACGGAGAGGTTCAGAATGTGGCAACAACTGATGGGGCTAATGGCAAGGTATTTAAGGAACTCACAACAGGCAAGTCATGGACAGCTGTCGCCGAATATACAGATAATGTAATAAAAACAGCCAACGGAAGTCTTATCTCTGTAAAACGTAACGCCTCCATATACGTCTGGGACGATAAAAAAGATGAATATAAATCAGGAAGCCTTTCAAGCATAAGAGAAGGTAAAGAAGTCAGGGCGTATGATGTCAGTGACGATGACACAACAGAGGCTGATGTAGTGATTGTAAAATAAGCTAAAATCTTAATGGCAGCATCAAATAATTGCTAAGTATTAATTTGGTAAACATTTCAGAGCAGGCAATTAGGATGCTGCTTTTTCTATATCAGATATATTACATGAAACGTTAACACTCTTGTAATATTGTTGTAATGGACTTATCTAATTTTTTTGCTATAATATCAGTATACCGAAAATGTGCAGTTAATAAGCATAAGGGATGGCATAAGTGTGTATTACAGTTATGTTACATTTCCTTCTATGGGTTGACTGATGCATTTCTTAAAGGGTATAATTCACTGTGATAGGATATGCGTGTAGGCTTTTTCTATGCCCATAATCTTATTCATAATGTCAAATTATCTTCAGAAGGGGAAGGTGATTTGTTCACAGTAAAACAACAGAACCCCTTCGAAGAACAATTCTAAAGGAGGAATATTAGAAATGAAGAAAGTACTTTCATTTGTGCTAATTTTAGCATTAGTACTATCTAGCTTTTCAATGGCATTCGCTGGCCAGTCAACAGAAATCAAGTCTTTAAGCGACATTTCTGGAAATACTAACCAGTCTGCTATTGAAGTAGCTTATGATCTTGGTATCGTAACTGGTAACCCAGACGGTACATTCCAGCCAGCAAAGGCAGTAACAAGAGCAGAATTCGCTGCTATGATTACAAGAGCTTTAGCTGTACCTCAGAGTGCTCTTGCAGGTTATGCAAACGCAACTTTTAAGGATACAAACGGTTATGCATGGGCAGTTCCATACCTAGCATTCTGTAACTCAAAGGGCATTATGCTTGGAGACGGTGCAGGAAATGCTATGCCTGGTAAGACAATCACTGTAAATGAAGCTGTAACTATGGCTCTAAGAGCAGTTGGTTACACTGCAAACAGTGCAGAATTAACAGGTGTTTGGCCTTCAAACTACGTTACTAAAGCTCAGGAATTAAAGCTTTATGATGACGTAGCTAAAGATGCAACTGGTGTTGACAAGGCTAACGCTGCTCAGATTATTTACAATACATTATCAGTAGATAAAGTATCTGTAAACTCTGACGGTAAAACTGAAAATGTTAAGAAAGATGGTTCAAACGTATCACTTCTTACATCAGGTCTTAACTGCACAGAAGAAAAGAATGTAATTCTTACATCTGCTATGATTGATGATTCAATTATCTGCGCTGCTAAGTACTTAGGACAGCACGGTAATCTTTATAAGAATGATGACGATGAAATCGTAGCATTCATTGCAAAAGATTGCGAACAGATTGTTGGTAGATTTGTTCCAGATGGATCAACTGGAGTTAAATTCACTACAACAAATGATGAGAAGGATTACTCATTAGCAACTAACTCAACTAATACTTCAGCTGGAGCTCTTATTCTGGAAAATGGTAGACAGGATGCTAACAAGACTTTAAGCACTACTTTAGACCAGAGCCATATTGCTTCAGGACTAAGCACACCTGAATATGTATTAAGTGGTGATATCTCAGGAAAGACTATCAAAACAGTTTATTCCGTAAACAGATGGGTTGCTAACAACTCTGACCAGATTTCAGCAAGTGATGTTGCACAAATCAAAGATGATCATTCATTATTAAATTCTGATTTCGTAGAAGACGATAATGATGCTATTGACTACACTCAGTTCCAGTTAGTTGGTGTTAATAGTCTTAGTGACATCAAAGCTGACAACGTAGTTTATGTATTCGCTGATAAAGATGGTATCAGAAGAATTGAAGTAGGTACTCAGACTGTTGAAGGTACTGTTAAGAACTTCAAGAACGCTAAGACTGATCTTCTTACTAAGTTTGCTATCGGTGCTAACACTTATAGAAATGCTGCTGAAGCAGAAAACAGCATCAATGGCGGAAGCAAAGTTGAAAGCGGTAACGTTTCAGACGACGTAAAGGCATTCTTAGATGCTAGAGGTTATGTATATGACTTCACAAATACTACAACTGCTAACAATTACGCTGTTGTTGAAAAAGTTTCAAATTCATCAAGCATCAAAGATGAAGCTAAATTAATGCTTGCTGATGGAACAGAAAAGACATTCACATTTGATAGTGATGCTGATAAAGCAGGAGCTCTTCAATCAGGTACTGTTATTGGTTACGGTTTAGATAAGAGTGGTGAAGTTACTGATTCTAACAGAAACTATATTGCTGCATCTAATATTAAGCTTTCAAGCAGCAAGGTTATTTCTTCAATAACAACATTACCAGGGGCTTACAGTGCTTATAGAAATTCAAATGTATCAACTAGCACAGCTATTAAGAACACTAGAATTGCTGACAACTGTGTAGTATTCACTTATAAGACAACTACATCAGGTAGTATTCAAACTGATACTCAGGCTACAAATGCTGGAAAGACATTAGTTCCAAATACAGCTTACAGAGATGCTACTGGTAGCTATGTTTACATTGATGATTATGATGTAACAACTATTGACAAGGTAGATGTTGATAAGGAAATCAGCGGTGCTGGTGTTATCCTGTTAATGGATGAAGAAAATAATGGTGATGCTAAGATTGATAAAGTAGTTGCTATGTTCTTACCTGATACTTCAGCTAAGTCTGGAACTAAGTCATATGCAGTTATCAATGACTTAAACAAAGATGCAAATACTGATGGAGATAAAGTATTCCACGTTGTTGGATTCATTGATGGTAAGAAAGTAGACACTTATACTGATGACTGGTCAACAAGCTTCTTTGGTAGCTATAAGGACGTAGTTTACCAGAATAACCTTGGAACTGCTAGATTATATCAGGTTAAGGTTGATGCTAAGGGCGTAATTACTGACGCTACTTACTTCGGAGCAGGAGTAAACGCATTAGATAACGATACAGATCTTAAATCAACAGCTGAATTAACTGTTAAGGATGCTGATGGACATGATTCAATCGTGACTACTGAAACAGGAAATCCTAGATATGCTCTTGCTAAGAATGCAACTATCTATCAGGTAACTAAGGATGATGAATATAAGACTTACACTGGCGACTTCCAGGCAGGTGACAAGGTAATCTTATATGAAACTAATGATGACAATGATGGCTATGATATCGCTATCTTTGTAAGATTCAAATAGTTAAATAAATAAAAATATTTGATATTTTCAAAAGACGGGTTTTACCCGTCTTTTGTTTTTTATAGAAGCATTAGGGTTGTAATACATAAGCAAAAAAGGTATAATAAAATTCATATGAACATAATTTATGTAAAACAGGTAAAAGGTATTAAATGGACGATAAGAAACTAACAGCAGCCACAAAGCGAGAGACAGCTTATCGGAGGGTTGCGCAAACTGCAATTCTGATGGTGATATTAACTTTGGTTTCAAAATGTTTTGGGTTTATCAGAGAACTGGTTATGGCCAACTATTTTGGAGCGGGATATATAACAGATTCATATGTAATGGCGCAGAGTATACCTGGAATTTTGTTAGGTGGCATTTTTTCAGCAGTATCAACAGCATATATGCCATTATTCTCCCAGATTGTTGAGAAGCAGGGAAATAAAGAAGGAAATTTATTTACAAGCTACGTCATTAATTTATTGATTATATTGTCATTTTTAGCTAGTCTTATGGGCTTTTTTTTCTCAGACCAGATTGTTACATTTTTAGCAAGTGGTTTTGATGAACAGAGAGCACAATTGACTAGTTTTTATATAAAAATCACCTTTATGTATGTGATGTTTTCAGCAACTGCTGGTATATTTGATGCATATTTACAATACAAAGGGAAGTTTCTTACACCGATTGTTTCCGGATATGCTTTAAATGCAATGGCCATTATTATGATTATTTTTAGTGCACATACAAGTCATTATTATTTAGCTTTTGGGATACTGCTTGGGCAGGTTGGTAGATTAATAGTGGTCTTTGTAGTATCTAAAAGACAGTCTTTTAAATATTTCAGGTCAATTAAGTTTAATGATACAATAAAAAGAATATCTGTTTTAGCAATCCCAGTTTTTGTTAGTACTTATATACAGCAAATTAATACTTTTGTGGACAAGACATTAGCATCAGGACTGCAGGTAGGTAGTGTTTCTGCGTTATATTATGCCATGTTACTTGTAACTCTAATTACAGGGTTAACTTCTAATGTTTTTTCAACTATAATATATCCCAAGTTATCCCAGGCCAATTCACTTGGTGATAATGAAGAGTTATCATACATTGCCAGCGCTGGAGTTAATTTAGTGTTGCTTGTAACGATTCCTTTTACTCTAGGTATTTTTGCATATGGAGGACAAGTCGTACAAATTGTTTATGAAAGAGGTGCCTTTGATGAAACCGCCACAGCTTTGACTGGATCGGCTTTTCTGTTTTATGGGATAGGGCTGATATTTATTGCATTAAATGATTTATTGATGCGAATATACTATGCCATTCATGATATGAAAGCACCAATGATATATGCAGGTATAGCCGTTGTAGTCAATATAGCGCTGAACTTAGTTTTAGTAAGATATATGCAGCATAATGGACTGGCATTAGGTACAAGTATATCCTTTGCTACAAATACTGTCTTACTGGTTCATGGTATAAGAAAAAGATATTCTTATATAAAATTAATGCAATCACCGACAAAATTAGTGAAAATCGGTTTAGCAGCGCTTATTTCTATTACTTTTTCCTTAATTGTATATTATGGCGTAATTTTACCGTTATCATATATTATATATATGAGACTTGTTCAGATAGGAATAGCAGTATTATCTGCTATGATAGTTTACATTGTTTCGCTTTGGATTTTTAGAATTGATGAAATTATATATTTTACTTATTTAATAAAAAATAAAATGAGTAAAAAATAAACGTAGAAATACATAGCTTGTATTTGACAATGAAAGGAATGAAAATGCAATTGCAATTAGTACAAAGATTATGGCAAATGTTTTTATATATATTTGATGGTATGATAAAGGTTTATTGTGATTTATTTAAGATTGGCATAAAGAGAAAAAACACTAGGCAAGATAAAAAAATAAAGGTCATGATAGTAAAAACAGGGAGTATTGGAGATTTTGTTATCTGGCTGGGGATTGCAAAACAATGGTGTAAAGCATACCCAGAAGACAGATATGAGATAACACTTGTATGTAACTGCCCTGTGATTTGTAATATTATACAGAAAAATTCAGGGTTTAGTAAAATCATTGCAGTTGATGATAAACGATGCCATACAAAGTTAAAGTATCGCTTTGACCTATTAACTGAAGTTAGAAAAGTATATCCAGATATAGTTGTGAATGGAGATTATGAAAGTAGTTATAGAAATGATGTAATGTTTATAAAAGTATTACCCAGTAGTGTAGAAAAAGTTGGAGTTACATCAGAAGAAAGCAACTACCTCAATCAAAAAAAGGAAAAATGTTTTACTAAATTAATAAAAACATCTTTTAAGGACGAAAGCGAATTAGCTCGCTACGCCAAGGTGCTTACTGCTATTACAGGGAATCAATGCGAGAAAAAGTATAGCATAATAGAAGAACAAACAGTAAAAGAAAAGATTAAGGAAGAAAAAAGGTATTTCCTGGTATCACCGGGAGCACGGGAACTAATTAAATGCTGGAACGTAGAAAAATATGCGGAATTAATTGTTAGAATATACAATAAAACAAAATTGGTACCAATTATATTAGGGGCATCACAAACAGATAACGAATTAGCAAAGCAAATTACGTCAATAGCAAAAAAACAAAATATTGCGATAAAAAATCTCTCTGGGAAAACCACATTAGAGGAAAGTATAGAATTAATAAGAAATGCTGAGTTTCACATAGGAAATTGTAGTGGGAACAGTCATATTGCAAATTCTGTCTTAACAGATAATTTTGTGCTTGTAGGCGGAGGGCATTTTAATAAATATTTTCCTTACAAG
Source organism: Aminipila terrae (assembly GCF_010120715.1). Lineage (NCBI taxonomy): Bacteria > Bacillati > Bacillota > Clostridia > Peptostreptococcales > Anaerovoracaceae > Aminipila > Aminipila terrae. Next base: position 1,356,994 of record NZ_CP047591.1, on the reverse strand, counting down.
GAAGACGAAAAAATTGGTGACACAAACCAAACTTGTATATTTGATTATAAAGATTGTTTTGGCTGCGATTGGAAATGTGTGACAAGTGAAAGACCAAATGGAAAATGGAAATGCGTAGATGATATTTCAGTAGATCTGGCATGGAAAATCATTGAGAACTATTTAGAAAAGAAATATTAAATACAAGAGGGAATAAGGGGAGTTTGAATTGAAAGTACTATATATAACTAATGTTCCAAGCCCATATAGAGTAGACTTTTTTAATGAACTTTCACAGTATTGTGATTTGACTGTTGCTTATGAAAAAAGAAAATCATCTGACAGGGATATTCAATGGAAAAATAAAAATAAAAGAGCTTATATCGAAATTTTTTTAACAGGGATTGCTGTAAGAGAGGATGCTGCAGTTTGCCTAGGAGTTATTAAGCTTTTGAAAATGCAATGGGATATAATAGTAATAAGCGGTTATGCAACACCAACCGGAATGGTAGCTATTACTTATTTAAGTGCGATTGGCAAAAAATTTGGAATAAGCGCTGATGGTGGCATGATTAAGAATGATAATGGCATAAAATATAAGATTAAAAGGTGGTTTATCAGCAAAGCAAGTTGGTGGCTCAGTACAGGGAAAGTTACAACCGAATATCTGGGGTACTATGGTGCGCAAACAAGTAGGGTATTTGAATATCCTTTTGCATCTGTTAGAGAATCTGACATAGGTAAGGTAGATGTTAAAAAAAATGATTTAAGAAAAGATTTGGGGATTTCAGAGAAGCTTGTAGTTATTTCTGTTGGACAATTTGTTGAAAGAAAAGGTTTTGATATATTAATAAAATCGTGTTCTCTTTTAAGAGGAGATATAGGGGTGTATATCATAGGAGGAAGGCCTACAGAACAATATAACAAAATAATTGAAGAATTAAAACTGGAGAACATAAATTTTATTGGATTTAAAACCCAGGAAGAACTGAAAAAATATTATCTTGCTGCAGATTTATTTGTATTGCCTACAAGAGAAGATATATGGGGACTAGTTGTGAATGAAGCAATGGCTTTTGGACTGCCTGTTATAACTACAAATAAATGTGTGGCAGGGTTATCAATGATTACCGATGGAAAGAATGGGTGGATTATTCCTGTAGAGGAACATGCTGTTTTAGCAGATAAGATAAATGTTTTTTTTAGAAATGAAGATAAAATTCAGGAAATGAACAGTGAAGCAATTGAGACCGCTAAAGAATATTCTATTGAAAAAATGGCATTAAAGCATATAGAAATTTTCAGAATGTTATTGCAGGAAAACTAAAATTGCATTTGCAATTTACATTAAATAAAAATATTTCAGTATTAAGGTGAAAAATGAAAACAATAGCAAAGTATATTTTTTTTGTGTATATATTATTGTTTGATAATATAATTAAAGGAATTTGTTGCAAAAAAGAAGCAAACAAAAAAAAATCAGATAAGGCAGTATGTCTCATAAAAGTAGACGGAATAGGGGATTCAGTTATTTTTTTAAAGGTTTTTAATTCTCTTTATAATTATTATAATGCTTTGGGATATAAAATTGATTTAATTTGTGCTAAACCATGCGGAGAGCTATATGAGAGCCAATGGAAATTTAATAATTTATATGAAATTAATATAAGAGATTTGTATAATTACAAATACAGAACTATGTTAGCAAAACAAATTTTACAGCAGGAATACTCTATTGTTCTGAATTGTGCATATTCAAGAACTATATCTATTGATTCACTAATATCCATAATGAATGGTAAGAAAAAAATTGGAAATCAGGGAGATTGCGGAAATACTCCTGGATTAATTAAATGGTTTACAGATAAGGCATATGATGAATTAGCCCCATCATCTAAAGATATCAGTGAACATAATCATAATGTAGATTTTTTAAAATGGATTGGGATAAATGATTTTCAATACAAAAAAGAAAAGAAATCCTCTGCTGTAGTAGACAACCATCGTTATTTTACCTTATTCCCCGGTGCAAGTAATACTAATAAATGCTGGGCTGCCGAAAAATTTGCAGCTGTTGCAGAAGTGGTTTATAGAAAGACCAATTGGAACATAGTAATTTGCGGAGGGAAAGATGACGCATTGATGGCTGAAAGAATCACACAAGAACTTGCCGATAAAAACATACAGACTCAAAATAAAGTGGGTATGACTGACATTCTTGAAACTTGTATGATTGTAGGAAAAAGTGCGTTAGTCATCACTAACGATACTAGTGGGGTTCACATAGCTAATCTATATGGGATTTCCAATATTTGCATTGCAAAAGGGTGCGACGTTGGAAGGTTTATAGATGCAAGAGATGAACATAATAGATTAATTTATCCGAATCACAGAGCTATATATCATAAAAAAAGCTGCAGCCAGTTATATAAAACAAAGTGTCTGCGAAAGAAGAAGACATTACCTTGTATAATGGAAATTACAGTTGATGAGGTTTTAAATGTGGTTGAAAATCTATTAGATGATTCAAAATTTAATAACTGATAAGCGTAAAAAATTTTGATTGATAATATTGAGTTTAACTATAGGGATGGGTACTTAATTATATGAAAAACGTTATATATATTGGGTTTGTGGCACCTGAAGAATTACTTATTGAAAATAAAATGCATTTGGCTACCAACAATTTTGAAATGGAATTTATTTCAAAAGGGCTAAAATGTTACCTAAGTAATGATAGCTTAAAAATTTATTCATATACGTATAATTTACTAAGGGAAGAAAACAGACAGTCATTCAGGCAATGCAATTTTGAGATAATAACCGAAAACGCTCATATAGATATAATAGCATTACCTTTCGTTAAAGCGCCTTTAGGAATAAGCCAAATCTTAAGAAGTTTTTGTATTTTAAAAAATTTGAATTACCTTTTAAAGAAGGATAGGAATGCTATAATAATTACATGCAATGCGTATGCAGTTTTTTCTGTACCTGTTTTGATTTTACAAAAAATATATAAATGCAAAAGTATTGCAGTAATGCTTGATGCCTTTAAGGATGAACACACCCAGAATTTTATTGGGAAAATATACGTTAGATTCTCAAAGTGGTTGTTACGTCAATATACAGGAGCAGTTGGGATGTGCGAAAATTTACTGAATGATTTTTGCAATCCTAATCAGAAAAAATTGGTGATATTACCTACAGATACGGAGAACAATTATGAAAAGAAACGTTCATTTGACCCAGCGAATATAAAAATATTATTTGCAGGAGGCCTTGAACGTCAGAATGGAATAATTGAAAGCATTAGCGCATTAGAATTTTTAGGAGAAGAATTTCAATTAGATTTATATGGTATAGGGACTTTAAAAGATTATGTACTAGAGGCTGCAGGAGGAGACTCCAGAATAAAATATGGAGGTATTGTTTCACGGAAACAATGCTTACAAAATGAGGTAGATAGTGATATACTAATAATCATACGAACCGAAAAAGACACCGGTACAGTAAACTTAGCCAGATATGGTATGTCATATAAACTGATGGAATATCTATTAAGTGGTATTCCGGTAGTTGCTACTTATATTGAGGCTATTCCGCCAAGCTTTATACCATATTTAAACCTTTGTAAATCGGATGCTGAATCTATAGCAAAAAAAATCCAGTATGTTGCAGAGAATTATAATGAATGCCTGAAAAAAGCTAAAGAGGCTAGATTACTCATAAAAGAGAGCTGCTCTTGGGATGTCTGCGAAACAGCAGTCAGGGAGTATATAGAAGAAATATAGAATTAATATGTATGCAATAGAACATAAAAGGTATAACAAAATAAAGAAAACAAAAGGAATATATTAGATGTGGAATAAGGCATTTTTTTTAGATCGAGATGGAACTATTATAATGGACAAGGGTTATTTAGATAATCCCGATGATATCGAATTTATTGAGGGAATTCCTGATTTATTGAAAAAAATAAAAGAAAAAGGTTATCTAATTGTCATCGTATCCAATCAGTCTGGTGTTGCAAGAGGATATTTCGATGAAAATACAGTAAGAACTGTTAATTGGGCATTGGCAGAAAAACTTAAGGCAGAGTTTGATATTGCGATAGATGGTATATATTATTGTCCGCACCATCCTGAATATGGAGAACAAAAACAGTGTAATTGTAGAAAACCCAAGCCTGGAATGGTTTTAAAGGCAGCAGACGAACTGAAAATTGATATTTCTCGTTCTGTGATGGTGGGAGACAAGGAAAGTGATCACATAGATCTTAAGGAACTAGACTTTATAAAGATTGTTAAAGATGAAAACTGGGCGCAGGATTCCAGATTAAAAAAATATATAATTTAGAAAATGTAAAGGAGTTGCATATGTTTGAGGGCAAGATATTATTAATAACCGGAGGAACAGGCTCTTTTGGGAATGCCGTTGTAGAACGGTTCTTAAATACAGACATCAGGGAAATCCGCATATTTAGCCGGGATGAAAAAAAACAGCACGATATGCGTATTCATTATAAAAATGATAAATTGAAGTTCTATATTGGTGATGTGAGAAACTTTGACAGCATAAATTTTGCTATGAAAGGTGCGGATTATGTTTTTCATGCTGCAGCACTTAAGCAGGTACCTTCCTGTGAATTTTATCCCATGGAAGCTGTGCAGACAAATATTGAAGGAACAGACAATACTTTAAAAGCAGCTATGCTGAATCAAGTAAAAAATGTTGTATGTCTGAGCACAGACAAAGCTGCATACCCAATAAATGCAATGGGTATCAGTAAAGCCATGATGGAAAAAATTGCAACATCTAAAGCTCGAATTTTAAAGGAAGAAAAACCAACTATATGTTGTACCAGATATGGAAATGTCATGGGATCACGAGGCTCCGTCATTCCATTATTTGAAGAGCAGATTGAGCTGGGAAGGGAATTAACAATTACAGATCCCAATATGACAAGATTTATGATGACTTTGGAGGATGCGGTAGATTTAGTTCTCTATGCCTTTGAGCATGGGAATCAGGGTGACTTGTTTATTCAGAAGGCGCCGGCGGCAACTATCGAAGTTCTTGCAAAATCTATAGCAGAGCTAAAGGGAAAAGAGTATAAGGCCAAGATTATAGGAACAAGACATGGTGAAAAACTATATGAGACGCTTCTTACCAGAGAAGAAAAGGTCAAGGCAGAAGATTTAGGAGGATATTACAGGGTACCTATGGATGACCGGGATTTAAACTATGATAAGTACTTTGAGCAAGGGGTAGAATTAATGCCTGAACTTGAATCGTATACTTCCCATAATACAGACAGGCTTGATTTGGAAGGAATGAAAAATTTATTAATAAGATATGGTATGGTAGTTTAAAATAACGTTTAGGGTATAAATATGAAAATACTAATTACTGGGGCATATGGCTTCATAGGAAAAAATTTAATATGTGAATTAAAAAACAAAGGTTATCATGACCTTTGTTTTTGTGGTAAAGATACCAGTATTGAAGAACTGGATAAATACACAAAGGATTGCGACTTTGTATTTCATCTGGCAGGGGTAAATCGACCAGAACATGTAGAAGAGTTTATGAGCCAGAATTATGGATTCACAGATACTCTTCTTCAGATGTTGAAAAAACATAAAAATACTGCCCCGATTTTATGCACATCATCTACTCAGGCAATGCAGGATAACCCATATGGGAAAAGTAAACTGGCAGAGGAAGAAGCAATTTTTAATTATGGAAAAGAAACCGGTGCTCCCCTATTCGTATACAGACTTACAAATGTATTTGGAAAATGGTGCAGACCAAACTACAATTCAGTAGTGGCAACCTTTTGTTATAATGTGGCAAATGACTTGCCAATACAAATAAATGATGAAAACAAGGTATTAGATCTTGTATATATAGACGATGTATTGAAAGCCTTTATTTCATGTCTGGAGGGACATGGAGAGGATTATATCAATGCAACGCCAGACGGTAGATTAGTATTGACTACTTTGCATAAAGTGAGCTTAGGAAGATTAGCGGGACTCATAAAGGAATTTAAAAAAGATAGAGTGACGTTAAATGTACCTGATATGGCAAACGGATTTACAAAAAAGTTGTACAGTACATTTTTGAGCTATATGCCAGAAGAGCAGTTCGCATATCCTCTTAAAATGAATATTGATAACAGAGGTTCCTTTACGGAAATATTGAAAACCCAAGGATTTGGACAAGTGTCTGTAAACATTTCGAAGCCTGGAATCACCAAGGGAAACCACTGGCATCACACGAAAACAGAAAAGTTTTTAGTGGTAAGCGGCAAAGGGGTTATCAGGTTTAAAAAAGTATTTACTGATTTATTTGATGATAATAATATAAAATATTTAAAGCCGGAATCTATCATAGAATATTTTGTAAGCGGTGAAAAACTGGAGGTCATTGATATCCCTCCCGGATATACACATAATATAACCAATCTGGGAGATACAGATATGGTTACCATTATGTGGGCAAATGAAAGTTATAATCCGAACGATCCAGATACTTATTTTTTAGAGGTATAATGTTAGAGTAAATGATAACAGTTTGAAAGGGATTATTTTATGTCTAGTAAGTTAAAAGTAATGACTATAATAGGAACAAGACCTGAAATCATACGTTTGTCAGAGGTTATAAAGGCCTGTGACAGGTATTTTGATCATATATTAGTCCATACAGGACAGAATTGGGACTACACGTTAAATAAGGTTTTTTTTGAGGATTTAAAGCTTAGGGAACCAGATTTTTATTTGGACGGTGTAGGGGGAAATCTTGGAGAGACCATGGGAAATATTATTTCTAAGTCTTATGTGGTTATGCAAGAAGTAAAACCAGATGCGCTTTTGATTTTAGGAGATACAAATTCAGCATTGTCAGCTATTTCCGCAAAGAGACTCAAAATACCCGTATTTCATATGGAGGCGGGTAACAGGTGCTTTGATCAAAATGTTCCAGAGGAAATAAACCGAAAAATTGTGGATCATATTTCAGATATTAATTTGCCATATACAGAACATAGCAGACGATATTTGCTTAGTGAAGGGTTTAGAAAAGAACATATTATAGTGACAGGTTCACCCATGAGAGAAGTTTTAGAAGCGAACATGGAACAGATTGAGTCCAGTAGTATATTAAATGAACTGGGTTTAGAAAAAGAAAAATATTTTTTACTTTCTGCTCACAGAGAAGAAAATATTGATAATGAAGAGAATTTCTTTTCATTAATGTCTGCTATAAATAATGTTGCAGAAAAATACCAGATGCCAGTTATTTATTCTACTCATCCAAGGAGCCAGAAAAAAATTGAAGAAAAAGCCTTTAAATTTCACCCTTTAGTAAAAAATATGAAACCACTAGGCTTCTTCGATTATAACAAACTACAGATGAATGCCTATTGTGTACTATCAGATAGCGGAACTTTATCAGAGGAGAGTAATATATTGGCATTTCCAGGGGTGTTAATCCGAACGTCAACGGAGAGACCTGAAGTACTGGATGCAGGAACCATTGTTATCGGAGGCATTCAGGAAGATGATATAGGGCAGGCAATAGAACTTGCTATAAATACATTTGTAGATGATCCGGAACATCAGACACCGCAGGATTATATGGATGGGAATGTGTCCACCAAGGTGGTTAGAATAATTCAAAGTTATACGAAAATTATAAATAAAGTTATATGGAATAAATAGTTCATTGTAAATATACAATATACTTTTAAATGTGATATTATAAAATGAAAATATAAGTAGGAATAAAAATGAATGTACTTTTTTTAATGATTATATCTCCCGAAATAAAGAGAAATCCTAACCTTTATACTGAATTAATGGAAGAATTCAGAGAAAAAGGGCATAAGGTTTATGTGGCAGCTATCGAAGAAAAGAAAAATGGCAGACAGACCCGAATTACAGAGGAATCAGGAATAAAAATCCTGCATATACGAACTGGAAATATGTTTAATGTAAATCCAATAGAAAAAGGTTTAACCACACTTTCTCTGGGTAGATTGTTTAAAAAAGGGTTAAAACAATACTTTAAGCATATAAAATTCGATCTGGTGATGATGCCCACACCTCCTATTACATTCGCTGATGCAATGAATTTTATCAAGAAAAGAGATAATGCTAAGGCGTATTTGATTTTAAGGGATATTTTTCCTCAAAATGCCAGGGACATAGGTCTGTTAAAGAATGAAATATTATTTAAATATTTCAGGAATAAAGAGAAAAAAATGTACAGAGTCGCGGATTATATTGGATGTATGAGCCAGGGTAATATAGATTATGTTTTGAAACACAACCCTGAAGTACAAGGAAATAAACTGGAGCTTTTGCCAAACTGGTCCAGAGTAGAAACCCCAATAGAAACAGAAGGGTCTGTTGATTACAAGAAAAAGTATGGATTAGAAGGAAAGTTTGTATGTATTTTTGGTGGTAATATAGGGTGGCCACAAGAACTGGAATTTTTATTGGAATTAGCTAAGTCTGTAAGAGACAGAGCAGACATTATATTTCTGATTGTGGGCAAAGGCATAACCAAGCCGAAGATAGAAAAAATAATTGCTGATGAAGCCATAAATAATGTGATTATGAAAGATTTTCTACCCAAAGAAGACTACGATGGGTTAGTTAACCAATGTGATGTAGGTTTGATTAATTTAGACAGGAGATTCACTATCCCTAATATACCATCAAAAACTACAGGATATTTTAAAGCTTCAGTACCTGTATTAGCATCTGTTGATGCAAGCACAGATTATGGGAAAGTTCTAGAAAATGCACGGGCAGGATTATGGTCTATTACTGGTGATTTAGAGCAGTATAAAAGAAATCTGCTGGAGCTGGCAGACAATCCGGATAGGGCAAAGCAAATGGGGATAAATGGGAGAAAATATCTAGAAAAGTATTTAACGGTAAAAGACGCATATAATACAGTTATAAAACACTTTAAGTAAAAAATAAGGAAAATTTTCATATATAAAACAAAGTAAGGGTAATATGGTTAAAAGATTTATAAAACGAACATTTGATATAATAGTTTCTTCCTGTGCTATTTTGGTATTATCACCGGTTTTGTTGATTGTATCAATTATGGTCAGAGTAAAACTGGGGTCACCGGTTATTTTTATGCAGGAAAGGCCAGGGCTTCATGCTAAGATATTTACTATGTATAAGTTCAGAAGTATGACCGATGAATGTGATGATACAGGCCAATTGATGCCTGATCATGTTAGGTTGACCAACTTTGGCAAGTTCCTGAGAAAAACCAGCCTGGATGAGCTGCCAGAGTTATTTAACATATTTAAAGGGGACATGAGTTTTGTAGGACCAAGGCCGCTTTTGGTACGCTATTTAGAAAGATATAATGATGAACAGGCCAGAAGACATGATGTAAGACCGGGACTGACTGGCTGGGCTCAGATAAATGGAAGGAATGCTATAACCTGGGAAGAAAAATTCAGATTGGATGTCTGGTATGTTGACCATTGGAATTTATGGCTGGATTTAAAAATTTTTATAATGACATTTGTGAAAGTCATAAGAAAAGAGGGGATAAGTGCAGAAGGTGAAGCGACAATGGGAGAGTTCCTGGGAACAAAAGAAATAACAAAAGAGGGTGAGTGACGTGAAAAAACTTGTTATAATAGGTGCAGGTGGCTTTGGAAGAGAAGTTGCTGATACAGTCAGAAGAATTAATGCTGTCAGCTCCACCTATGAAATAATTGGATTTGTTGATGATGATAATTCAGTTTTAGGTAAAACAATTAATGACATTAAGATTGTTGGAAATAAAGAATGGTTAAAGACGTTTGCTCTAGGACAGGAAGTATATGCAGTTATGGCCATAGCAAGCGCAGACGTGAAGCGAAAAATTTCTGATTATCTGGCTGATACTGTCGTATGGGAAAATATTATTGACCCTTCTGCTCTTATTTCCCAATATGCCAAGTTGGGGAGAGGAAATGTTTTTCAACCGTATGTGGTGATAGGTCCAAATACGAAAATTGGAGACCACTGTATGTTTAATCTGCGTACTAATATGGGGCATGATGCACAGGCGGAAGATTTTGTTTCAGTTATGAGTATGTGTGATATAACTGGTGGTGTCATATTGAGAGAGGGAGCCTATCTGGCTACTAGTGTATCTATAGTGCCACAGTTAGAAATAGGACGGAATGCTTTTGTGTGCGCTGGTGCCGTTGTTTTAAAAAATGTCGAAGAAGATGCACGGGTAATAGGTTATCCTGCTAAAAGAATAAAATAAATAGGATGAGGACAAATATGGAGAGATTATTATTAGAGAGTATGGCGGATATTCTTGAGACAGAAGTTGAGAAGCTGAATCTTGAAACAGAGTTTAAAACAGAAGAATACGACTGGGATTCTTTGAAGGGATATGCAATTTTGGTTATGCTTGAAGAAGAATTTCAGGTGGAAATGCCAGTTGATGATTTTATTGAAGCAAAGAAAATACAAGATTTATTTAACTATATACATACTCATACAGATAGATAAGATATACAGAGGATAAGGATATGAACAACAAGCAATGGATAGTGGTTACAGGGGCTTCCAGTGGTATCGGGAGAAGTACTGTGATGAAATTGCTAGAAGCAGGACTGTGTGTAGTTGCGACTGCAAGGAATGAAGAAAAACTCAATGAACTATATAGTACTATGAAGGATGTTAAAGTTATTTCATGGGATTTATCCCAGACAGACAATATAAAAGAATATTGTGAAACTGTTAAAAATCAAGTTGGAACTATAAGTGGTCTAATGCATTGCGCAGGTCAGCAAGTAACTCTGCCTGTTCATATGATTAAAGAAAAAAAGATTGAGGAAGTCTTTGGCATTAATACATTTGCAGCAATGCTGCTGGTCAGTGCATTCTGCAAAAAAGGCTCAACTGACAATGGAGCATCATTTGTATTAGTGTCTTCTCTTGCAGCTCATGAAGGCGCGTTTGGGAAATCTATTTATGCCGCATCCAAGGGGGCGTTAGAGGGATTTATCAGGGCAGTATCTCCGGAACTGGCAGAAAAGGGAATCCGGATAAATGCTATAGCACCTGGGATAGTACAGACAGAAATGGTAAATAAATATTTTAACCAAGTTACTGAAGAACAAAAAAATACAACTATTAAGGAATATCCTTTGGGCCTGGGAAAACCGGAAGACGTTGCTGAACTGGCAGTTTATTTGTTAAGTAAAAATTCCCGTTGGGTTACTGGACAGGTCATAATTATAGACGGCGGGCACTTAGTAAGAAAGTGTTAAAAGGATAATAGAAAGGGACATCAAAGATGGCAGTTTTAAGGACATCAAACGTAGAGTTAAGAGGAATATGCTGCGCTCTGCCAAGAAACTCAAAATCCATTTATGATATTGGGGAAGGATACTTCTCTAAAGAAGAAATAGAAAAAACAACCAAAGCAGTGGGAGTTAAAGAGATATTTGTTGCAGATGAAGGGCAGACAGCATCTGATTTTTGTTTTGCAGCTGCAGAGAATTTAATAAAAAAGTTGGGATGGGAAAAAGAAAGCATAGATGGACTTATCTTTATTTCCCAGACACCAGATTATACGCTCCCAGCTACCTCCTGTATCCTGCAGGGCCGTTTGGGGTTAAAAGAAGATTGCATTTCATTAGATGTTAATCTTGGCTGCTCAGGATTCGTTCATGGTTTATTTTTGGCCGGACAATTTATTAAAAGTGGTTCTTGCAAGCGAGTTGTTGTTCTCACTGGGGATGTACTCAGAAGATATATTTCGCCGGAGGATAAAGGTATAACTTTTATAATCAGTGATGGAGGAACGGCTACCGGCGTAGAGTATACGGAGGAAGAGAATCCAATGACATTTATGATGAAGTCTGATGGCAGTGGTTATAAAGATTTGATTATTGAAGCTGGAGGAGGACGTGTGCCTTTATCTGAAAAGACCAAAGAGATGTATGCAGATAAAGATGGAAGCAGAAGAAGTAAAGAAAACTTGTATATGAATGGAATGGGAATCTTTACATTTGCTATAAAGCAGGTCCCTAAAATTATAAATGATATATTGGAAGCGCATCTGTGGAGTAGGGAAACAGTGGATCTGTTTCTGTTACATCAGGCTAACGCTTATATGGTTAAATATATAGCTAAAAGAGCCAAAGTAGACGAAAACAAAATACCAATTAATATTAATAAATTTGGAAATACAAACGGTTCAACTATCCCATTTTTAATATGTGATATAAATGAACAACTATTACAGGAAAAAAGGAATGTAATTTTAGCTGGATTTGGGGTTGGATTATCCTGGGGGCCATAGCCGGAAAAATTGGTTCTCTAAAATGTGCTGAAATAATACAAATTTAAATAGGCTAGGGTATAATATGAAATTTGCAGAGTTAAGAAAAAATTTAAAAAAAGACTTCTCCCATTGTGCAAAGTTAAGACTTGCTATCACAGCAGACTGGTCCGTTCAATTACTAGCACAAGCCATTCGAGGTTATGGATATGAACGTAAAATGGACATTGAGATTTATGAGGCGGCATATGATCAGATGGAGAGTGAACTGTTAAATCAGGATTCTGACCTTTATAAATTCCGCCCCGATTATGTTCTTTTGTTTCCCTGCACTGAAAAATTCCAGGAAAAATTTTATAAAATGGCTGAAAATGATAGAGTTTATGCAGTTGAAAATGAAATTGAAAGAATAAGAAATCTAAGCAGGAGTGTCCGGGAAAATTCCCAGGCACAAATTATTATATGTAATTACTGTGAGATTGATGATGGGGTATATGGAAATTATGCTGGAAATTGTGTGGAATCACTTTTATATAATCTGAGAAAAATGAATTATAAATTATGTGATGTCATAACAAAAGAAAAGTACAGTATGATAGACATTAATAATTTGCAAAGTGTGATAGGAAGGCTAAATTTAGTTGATAACAGGCTTTATTACATATCTAAAACAGTATTTTCTATGGAAGGACTGGCTTGCATTGCAGAGCAAATATGTTCTGTTATTTCCTCCCTTTTTGGAAAAATTAAAAAGTGTGTGGTTTGCGATCTTGACAACACCCTGTGGGGAGGTGTTGTGGGAGACGATGGAATAGAAAATATCCAGATTGGCGAATTTGGAATTGGGAAAGCATTTTCGGATTTACAAACATGGATAAAAGAACTTTCCAAAAGAGGTATTGCAGTTGCCATATGCAGTAAGAATGATGATAGCATAGCCAGGGAAGTTTTCGAAAAACATCCAGATATGATACTCAAATTAAAGGACATATCTGTTTTTACAGCTAACTGGAAAGATAAGGCCACAAATATTAAGAACATTCAGCAGGTACTAAATATTGGTCTAGATTCCATGGTATTTTTAGACGATAATCCTTTTGAGAGAGAATTAGTAAGAAATATATTGCCTGAAGTAACTGTGCCAGAGCTTCCCAAAGATCCTACAGAGTATGTGTCTTATTTAAGAAGTCTAAATTTATTCGAGACAGTGGGAATTTCAGATGCAGATAAAATAAGGACTCGTCAATATCAGGAAGAAGCCAGACGAATTGAACTGAAAAACGGTGTATCCAGTGTAGAAGACTATCTTCAAAGCCTGGAAATGAGTGCTGATATCAAAGCTTTTGATAAATTCACTATGCCCCGAGTTGCACAACTGACGCAGCGTTCAAATCAATTTAATTTGAGGACGAAAAGATATTTTGAAAGTGAACTAGAAAAAATTACAATGAATAGTAGCTATGTTACCATGTCTGTTTCGTTAAAAGATAAGTTTGGTGAATACGGCATAGTAGGGGTAGCAATCTTGGAGAGAATCTCTGATTCGGTTTGGTTTATAGATACCTTTTTGATGAGCTGTCGCGTTTTAAAGAGAACAGTAGAAGAGTTTTTATTTAATGAAATAGTTGAGAAAGCTAAAAAGGACGGTATCATAACCATTATAGGAGAGTATCTACCTACCAAGAAAAACACTTTAGTATGTGATTTACTTGGTGAATTTGGGTTTACTAAAACTGAAGAGAATAATGAAAATAGTACAACGTGGTTGCTAGACGTTGAAGGATATTGTACAAAGAAGACATTTATTAAAAAAGGGTAAAGCAAATGAAAATACATCACGTGGGTTATCTGGTCAAAGATATAAATAAAGCGCTAAAAGAGTTTGGAAAAATAGGTTTTATACTAATTCAGGAAATTTGTTATGATTCTTTTAGAGACATTGAAATATGTTTTGTAGAAAATTCAGGATATATACTTGAATTAGTCAGCCCCAAAAGCGAAGAGTCTATAGCATGGAATTTACTTAAGAAGTATGGGAATGCCCCATATCATATATGCTATATAGTGGAAAATCTAGAGGAGACTGTTAGTAATCTTAAAGATCAAGGGTATGTACTGGTGGCAGAACCAAAGGAGGCAATAGCTTTAAGAAGTAAAAAAGTTGCTTTTTTGATTGGAAGGAATATGGGATTAATAGAACTGGTAGAAATATGAAAATATAGGAGATAGTTATGGATAGAAATGAGATACTACAAAAAGTAGCTGTTATATTTAGAGGCTTTTTTGATAATGAAACGCTTCCAATAACTTTGCAGACTTGCAATGAAGACATTGAAGATTGGGATTCCGTGGCTCATATACAATTAATCTTTGAAGTGGAGAGTGAATTTGGAATTCAGTTTGAAGCAGAAAAAATAGCAGAGATGACTAGTATAGAAAAAATTGTAGAGAATATTCAAGAAAATATTTAAACGTGGTAACTAAATCAAGAGGGTGATATTATGGACAAAAAACAAATACAACTAAGTGTACCTAATTTAGACATAGAAATTGTGGAAAGCCTGCGTGAATGTATAGAAACAGGATGGGTTTCTACAGGAGGCAGGTTTATAGGGGAGTTTGAAAGGAAAACAGCACAATATGTTGGAATTGCAGATGCAGTTTCTGCTCAAAGCGGGACGGCAGGATTGCATGTAGCACTAAGGATTTTAGGGATTTCTGCCGGAGATGAGGTTCTTGTTCCTACACTGACATTTGTAGCTGCTGTAAATCCTGTGAAATATCTCGGAGCAGAGCCTGTGTTTATGGACTGTGATGATTCTTTTTGTATGGATGTAGATAAATTAGAACAGTTTTGTCAGGAAGAGTGTATATTTGATGGGGCGAAGTTAATAGATAAAAAAACTGGAAAGACCATTAAAGCTATAGTTGTAGTACATATTTTTGGGAATCTGGCTGACATGGAAAGAATTATGGATATTTCCCAAAAGTATAACTTAAAGGTTCTTGAGGATGCAACAGAGGCTTTGGGAAGCTATTATAAAGAGGGCAGATATAGAGGATATTTTTCAGGAACTATAGCTGACATGGGTGTATATTCATTTAATGCCAATAAGATAATCACAACTGGTGGTGGAGGTATGATTGTATCACGCAATCAGCATTACCTGGATGAAGCAAGGTATTTAACTATAACAGCCAAAAAAACTTCAGCAGAAGAAACCTTATTTTTTGTTCATGGAGACGTGGGATATAATTATAGAATGTTAAATCTACAGGCGGCCTTAGGCGTGAGTCAGATTGATAAGCTGGAATGTTTTATTGAAACTAAAATTGCAAATTATAAAACATATAAGGAAGAATTACAGAAGGTTGACGGTATTCGCATTATTCCTTTTAAGGAAGATATAAGAGCTAATCACTGGTTCTACTCTTTGTATATTGATAATGAACGATTTGGTGAAAGTAGAAATGAATTGATGCACAGGCTGATTCAAAACGGTATTCAGTGCAGACCTGTCTGGAAATTGATACACACCTTGGAACCTTATATCAACGCTCAAAACTATAAAATTGCAAAAGCCGTAGATTATGCTGACCATATACTTAATGTGCCCTGTTCAACGAATTTAACATCAGAAGAAATTAAATATGTTTGTAAGATTATTAAAGAAAAATAAAAATCCCCCGTAGATTATTCTATGGGGGGACATTTTTATTTACTTGCTGTTGTCTGTCTTTGTAGCATGATATTTATGGCTATTCCAGTACCCAGTAACCCGTAGAACATTGGCATCACAGACACGGTAGAATCGTCTACTAAGCCTGATACAAGGAAACCACATACTCCCAGGAAAATCCCTAAACCGGTATACTCTGTAAAGGTACTCATATTTCTCTTCCAGAATAACTTAATACTTTGAATAACATACATAAACCATAAAACCAATAGGGCAAGAACGGAAATACCGCCAGTTCCAATCCAGGCGTCCATGTACATATTATGAGGCTTGTCAACAATCATGTTAAGATTCCAGTCAGCATTATATTTTCCAACATAGTCATTTTGAGGGAAGTAAATACAATAAGTGTCAGCTCCGTGACCGATTAAAGCTGTTTCTTTCATCATAGGGAGTGTTCGGGACCAAATATATCCACGACCAGAGCCGAATCCTTGATTATTCTCCCAACCCATAGCCTCTATTTTTTTAAGTGATACTAAAAGGCCTAAATCATTACGATATTTTACTTCACTTCCAGCTACTATAGCAAAAGGCCATTCTCTATCTCCAATTTTTATGATAAAATAATGGGTCCCGGCAGCATCCTGTGCAGGTCCAAGGACTAATGAACTAAATCTTTTATCATCCACAGCAAAGGAAGAGTGAGTTCCTTCTATAAGTTTAATATTAAGATCTTTACCTTTGCCATCAGTAAGCTTTATTGCCAGAGGGTTTTCTGGATACGTGGTAAATGTAATTTTATTATCATTATAACTTAAGTGAATGTCATTACCCTTTGTTTCAATATAATCAATATGAACTTTGGGACTGTTACCTGTAGGGGTATCAGCACCTGGCTTGCCAGGGATTTTCTGTGTATTAGTACTTTCAGTTCCAAGAACGCCATGTGCTGCTCCAGTAAGCTCTGGCATCCATCTATTGTAGGTAACACCTCCTATTAAAACAGTAATAAGCAACAGAATGGCAACTGGTTTCCACCATTTAATTATTGTTTTGTTTAGTAGTATGAGACCAACTAAAACGACTATGGCCATTCCCAGATAACCTCCAGAGGACTTAGAGCCAATTAAGTTGTAAAGCAGTAATGAAAACAGTATCCCCAAAGATATTTTTTTCCAAAGGACTTCATCTTTTCCACTCATTATGGAACGGATAAAGAGTAGTCCAAAAAGAGGTATTAATAAGGTTAAGTAAAAGGAAACATAATTAATGTTATAAACTGTTTGATAAATTTCCCTATGTTTAAAACTAAAAGTTAATTGATCAATATGATCCCAGAACCAGCTTGGTGTAATTAGTTTTTTACCGAAAGTTGTTCTAAAAAAGTCGTGGTTTAGTGCTTGAGAAAGCCCTAGCAGGCTAAGGAGTATGGCTGATACCGCTGTAGGATATATTATCCATTTAATGTTAGTTTCATCATTTACTGTATTAATGATGAAAAACAGCATAATCATGTATGAAAGGAGCGTTATGGTCCCTTCAAATCTGTCATTCCAGCCCCATAATGCGAATATTTTGTAATCTGATAGCAAGTATGAGACAAGAACAAGCACTGAATACACAAGCATAGGAATGTAATATCTTGAACGCTTTATAAAGAAAGACTGAGTAAAGACCCGATATAATAAATATATGAGTGCTAATATCATACAAATAATGATAGCAACCATTTTGTAGTAGCTAAAAATTCAGTTAAATCGTTGCCTGAGTTTGTCCAATAGAATTGATTCATGGGCCTTTTATACTCGTAATATCTTACAATCATAATGATGAACGCTGTAAAGAAAGCTGCCGGCAACATTTGAAACCAATGCATTCCCTCATTTATTCTCGGAGCCATGCTCATAGAACAGAAATAATCTGAATCCCTACCTAAGGCAGAGACTTTTTTCGTAGCAGGCTGCTTTGAGTGTGCAGCAACTTTGCTCCCCTGTTTGTTATTTTTTGCCATTTATAAATCCCCCAATTATTTCAAAATTAATTAATACGCCTTAATATTATACCTTAGACTTTGGAAGAATGCAAATTTGTGCAATAGTTTTTATTTGCATAATATAGCCCAATAAATTGAGCCAATATAAAAAGCAGGCAGCGTAAAATTGCTGCCTGCTTTTTATATTGTTAAATTATTTAATCGTTACCGTTTCGGTACCAATGCCAAGTGCCAGGTTATACGCATCTACAGCTAAGTTATAATCCAGAATTGCTTTATAATAAGCTTGCTGAGTGTTAAAGGTATCTAAATTAATACCTGACAAATCTGTTACTGTTATAACACCGCTATCGAATTGAAGCTGTCCTAATCGGGAAGTCTCCTTAGAATTTTCATAAGAAACTTTACCAGAAGTCACAGCATCATATTTTTGCTTCATATCCATATATTTTGTACGAACGTCAATTTCAACTTTTTCAGGAGCGGTTTTAGCTCCTTCCTGTGCCATTAGCAGCGTTGATTTTGCAGCCAGGTAAGTAGCCGAACTTTTTGGATATGCTTTTACATTATCCAATGCATATTGTGCCATTTCTGCATTATAGTTGGCTCCATTGATTTCGTTTCTGTTCACAAGGGCTTCTTTTATTCCATCATCAAGATTTTTTGCAGGAAATGGCAACGCTGTTAAAGTATCAGTTAGGGCTACCTTCTGATGAATATTATAACCCATAAATAAATTGAAATTCATTTTAATTTGTTCAAACCCATTAACCGCTATAGCGTAATTGTCCTTTGCAGTATTCAGTTTAGTCTCAGCCGTTAGTGTATCCAATTTAGAAACTGTACCAAGTTTAAATTTAAGCATTGTACTATTGTAAATTGCCTGAGTTCTGGTTAAATTATCTTTTGCTACCTGAACCTGAGCTTCTGTATATTTATAATTATAATACATCTCGTAGGTTTGGGATTTTAATTTATTTATAGATGCGTCATAATTTTTAGGTGCCTGTGTGGATCCAAAAGTACGGTTGGCTTCAAGCATACTTTTGTTGGAAGTGTCTAAAGCCCACTTAGAGGCTTCATCATTGGACCTTTCCAATTGATGTATTGATGACAGCTTTTCGCTATAGCCTTTTGCAACAGACAAATCAGAGTCTAATGTGTATTTAGCTAATGTAGCTTGAGGACTGTCAGCCAGCATTTTTTTATAAGCCCCGTCTAAAGAAAGAGAAATTGGTGCAACAACTGCCGGAGTTGTTGTTGCAATACTGATGCCAGGACCTGTTATAGCAGAAATTGTGGTTGTAAGAGCTGAACTGGTGGTAGTAACTGCACCATTTGTAGTTGTAATAGCTGTACCAGTTGTAGAAATCGCAGACTTTGTAGTTGTTATTGCACTGTTTGTGGTTGCAGTGCTTGTTATTTTTGCCACAGGGGCTGTGGTAGTTGCTGCTGCAGTAGCTGTTACGGGAATCGTAGTAACCATAAGTGCACTTGCCAGCAATCCTATAAATAATTGTTTTTTCATCTCTGAAAGAATCCTCCTTTTATAAATCCATTGATATGTATTGGCTATATTTTTATAGGCAAAATAGGCAAAAATACTATAATACATTCGCCTAAGTTCGTTGATAGTTAAGTAGAATTGACCCATCGGTCGGGATTCATTCTACTACCTTTTACACGAATATGTCAATATACATTATAACAAAAGATGTTGGGGTAAATATTAAATCTTTCTTAATAATTGAAGACAATTTTGTAATAAATTATAGAAAGGGCCCAAAACGCCTTTAAATCTGCAAATTGTTGTAAAATCATAGTAGATGGCTTATAATAATAAAAAGATTAATTTGATGAAATAACAGAAAGATAAAAGAAAGAATAGAATAATGAAAAAAATACTTTATGTGGCGTCAAGCTATGGCCACATACTTAGCTTTCATATACCCTATATAAGAGAACTGCATGAAATGGGATTTCAAGTACATGTAGCGGCGGCTGGAGCTTTTGAAAACACAGAGTCATTAGATATACCAAAGATACCTGTGCCCTTTGAGAAGAAGATGCTTTCACCTAGAAATGCAGCATGCACTCTTCAGCTTATTAAACTTATAAAAAAGGAGCGGTATGATATCATAAGTGTACATACAACTTTAGCTGCTTTTTATGTACGAATGGCAGTAATGCTTATAAGAGGAACAAAGCCTAAAGTAATAAATACAGTTCATGGGTATTTATTTGATTATAATACTCCTATACTTAAGAGAAGTATCCTTCTTTGGGCAGAAAAACTCACCAGGCCAGCAACGGATATACTAGTGGTTATGAATCAGCAGGATTATGAGATAGCAGAGAAAAATCATTTATATAAAGATCAATTATTTAAAATCCCCGGATTTGGGATTGATACAGAGCGGTTCTCAAAGAAAAAAGTTGAAGAGAAGCTTCTTCTCTTCTATAAGATTAATAATGGTAATAAAAATGTCATGGCGGCAAATGACATGAAGGCAATCCGAAGAACAGAACGGCTAAAGTTTGGGATTGAGGAAAATGATACCGTTTTAATCTATGCAGCGGAGTTCTCCAAGAGAAAAAACCAGAAAATGCTTATAGAAGCTATGATGAAGCTTCCCCAAAATGTTAAGCTACTCTTGGCAGGCAGAGGAGAACGGTTAGAAGAATGCCAGAGATTGTCTGAACAATTGAAGCTGAATTCAGAAGCTACGGAAGGCATGAATTCAGAATATCGAAATAGAATTTTATTTCTGGGACATGTAAAAAACCTGGAGGATTATTACTATATATCGGATATATGTGTGTCGGCCAGTAGAATTGAGGGACTACCCTTTAACATTATGGAGGCTATGTCTATGGGATTGCCTATAGTAGCAACAAATGTGAAAGGTCATCAGGATTTGATTGAACCTGGAATAAATGGTTATTTATTTCAGTTCAATGATATAAATGGATTTAAAGACATAATTTATCATCTACTTAGTGAAAAGACCAGTAAGAGTTTTGGCGGAACTAATGTCACTCAAGAATTCCCAAAACAAGTACAGGAAAAGTATGTAAATATGTCAGAAAACAATATTAATAAAGTACAGCAATATAAACTTGATGATGTAATAGAAAATATTATTAACATCTATAAAATTGAAAATGAAATTTAATATACAATTTTAAAAATTTATTATATAAAAGTTTTACAAAGGTGCAAAAGGTATTTAGAAAAAATGAAAAACAAAAAAAGAACACAACTGGATATTTTTAATGAACTTCTCAATAGATATTCAAGCTTGGAGTGCTGCAAACAGGAGATATGGTCTGCATATGAATTAATTACTTATACCTATAAAACGGGAGGCAAAGTTTTAGTAGCTGGAAACGGTGGCAGTGCTGCAGATTCTGAACACATAGTTGGTGAAATGATGAAGTCGTTCCTGTTTAACAGAAAAATAGCTAATGACCATGCCAGTAAATTGGAAAACTGTTATGGCGAAAAAGGCAAGAATATAGCTAGTAAACTTGAAGGATGCTTACCAACCATATCGTTGGTATCAATGAATGCCATTTCTACTGCATATTGCAATGATGTAGATCCACTAATGAGTTTTGCTCAGTTAACATATGGATTAGGGGAGCAAAAAGATTTATTATGGGGAATAAGTACATCGGGAAATTCAGAGAATATACTAAATGCTATTATGGTTGCAAATGCCAAGGGAATGAAAACTTTAGGCTTATCCGGTAAAAGTGGAGGGGAAATGAAAGATTTATGCAGCAAAATCATTTTAGTTCCCGAAGAAGAAACATTTAAAATACAAGAATTACATTTACCTATATATCATGCTCTTTGTGCTATGACTGAAGCGTATTTTTTTGAAGAAAAATAAAGGGGTAATATAAATGATGCAATTAGTAAAAAAATCAAAAGAAGTTTTAGCTTTAGTGCTAGGGGATTATATGTTAGATGAATATATTATGGGTGATGTAAAAAGAATTTCACCGGAAGCGCCTGTCCCTGTAGTTGAAGTTAAGAAAAAAGAGGTGCGCCTTGGTGGAGCAGGTAATGTTGTAAATAATCTATTCGCATTAGGAGCAAAATCCAGAGTGCTAGGCTGTACAGGAAGAGATGATTTAAGCAAAATATTAATTAGTGAACTGGAATCAATCAATGCAGATGTTTTGTATTTGGGACAGATAGAGGGCTATAGTACTATATTAAAAACAAGAGTAGTATCCAAAAATCAGCAATTTCTTAGATATGATCAAGAGCAACTTAAAGATACTTCTATTCAATATATTTATTTCATTCAAAAAAAACTGGAGGAAGTTTTTGAAGGCGTTGATGTGATTATTATTTCTGATTATGGAAAGGGTTCAGCTTCTGAAGAATTGTGTCAAATAATAATTACAAAAGCCAAGAGCCTTAATCTTCCTATAGTAATAGACCCTAAAGGAGCGGATTATACCAAATACAGGGGAGCCACCATATGTACCCCCAATTTATCAGAATTAAGTGCTGCATCTAATCAAGTAATACAGAATGATAATGAAGAACTGGTTAATAAATGCGGACAAAATATCTGTAAAGAACAAAAGTTTAATTATTTGTTAGTAACAAGATCTGAAAAAGGCATGTCTTTAATAAATGAAGAAAGAAAGCTGGATTTCCCTGCAATGGCTAAAGAAGTTATTGATGTGACTGGTGCTGGAGACACCGTAGTATCTGTCATTGCATTAGGAATGGCAGTAGGCATGGAATTATCAGAATGCTGTAAGCTGGCCAACTGTGCTGCGTCTATAGTTATCTCTAAGTTTGGAGCAGCAACAGCAACCTTAAATGAAGTTTTAGGAAGTCAGTTGGTTGATTCAGGTGAAAAGGTAATTTCTGCTGAAAAAATCGGACTATTAACAGAATATTTAAAAGAACAAGGCAAAAAAATTGTATTTACTAATGGATGTTTTGACCTAGTCCATGCCGGTCATGTTTCTTCATTCGAGCAAGCAAAGGAGTTTGGAGATATCCTTATTGTGGGATTAAATGGAGATGCGTCTATTAAGAGAATTAAAGGTGAGAAACGTCCTATTGTTGAAGAACGATACAGGGCTAAACTAGTTAGTTCTATATCGTTAGTTGATTATGTAGTAATATTTAAAGAAGATACACCTGAAAATTTGATAGAAACCATTAAACCAGATATATTGGTGAAGGGGAAAGATTGGGAAGGGAAAAATGTAGCAGGCCAAAACTTTGTTCAATCATATGGAGGTATAGTACAATTTATTGATTTAGAACAAGGTCTGTCTACTACAAATATTATAGAGAGAATATGCAAGACATATGAAATATGTTAAAGGAGAATGATTATGGCGATAGTTGTAACTGGAGGGGCAGGATTTATAGGAAGCTGCGTAATAAGAGAATTAAACAATAATGGTATTGAAGAAATATACGTTGTTGACAATATTGGGAATACTGAAAAATGGATAAATTTAAGGAATAAAAAGTATTGTGAGTATATACATAAGGATTTATTTCTAGATATGCTGGAACAATTCTCTGGGAAAATAACTCATATTATTCATATGGGGGCTTGTTCGTCAACAACAGAGAAAAATTTTGATTATTTATATAATAATAATCTCAATTTTACAAAAGCCTTATGGAATTTTGCCACAAAAGAGCAAATTAGTTTTATCTATGCAAGCAGTGCTGCTACTTACGGGGATGGAAGTATGGGGTTTGATGACCACATGGATATAAAAAGCTTAATGCCACTAAATGGATATGGATATTCAAAGCAACTATTTGATTTATGGGCAGAGAAGCAGATGAACACACCAAAGCAATATGTTGGTTTAAAATTTTTTAATGTATATGGGCCAAATGAGTATTGTAAGAACAGCATGGCTAGTGTTGTTTTTCATGCCTTTAATAAAATTAATGAGAATGGAGAAATGGGATTATTTAAATCCTACAATTCAAAATATAAAGATGGTGAGCAAACCAGAGATTTTATTTATGTAAAGGATATTTGTAACGTGGTAAGTTTCATGATGAATAATGAAAAGGTTAGTGGGCTTTTTAACCTGGGAACAGGTCAGGCAAGGACTTTCTATGATTTGGTTACAGCTACTTTTCAGGCTATGGGAAAAGATAAAAAAATTGAATTTATTGATATGCCGGAAGTGCTGAGAGCTAAATATCAATATTTTACAGAAGCTAAAATGGACAAACTAAGGGCCGCAGGCTATAATAAACCATTTTATTCTCTTGAAAATGGAATTAGAGATTATGTACAGAACTTTTTACAAGAAGATTACAAAATTTATTAATTATAAATGCATACTTTAAGGGGAAAAGAATTATGGGAACAAGTGTACTTGGAAATCCTGATTCTCAAGTATGGAAAATGCTTGGGTTGGATGAGGAAGATACAACGGACAAAATCAAGAATACAAACGGCAAGACAGAGAAAAATAATCTGGAGGAAAATGGAATCAATACAGAAAAAGAGCGGTTAAAAAGGGATTAAATTCACAGATAAGCAGAATAAGAAAAATGTAATTATTAGTCGATTAAACGAAGAATTTATGATACACTACTAAGTAGTTTTTTATTTACAAAAATAAATTAAAGAAACTAAAAAATAGTTTTAAGCAGGAGTTTTATGATGAAGATACTAATAACCGGAGGAGCTGGATTTATAGGCGGCAATTTTGTGCACTATATGATGAATAAACATAAAGGATATAAAATTCTTTGCGTAGATGCACTTACTTATGCAGGAAATATGGAGACACTTGCTCCAGTTAAGGATAGTCCAAATTTTACATTTATAAAAGCTGATATTGCGGATAGAACTGCCATATATAAGATCTTTGATGAAGAGAAACCTGACATTGTAGTAAATTTTGCCGCAGAAAGCCATGTAGACAGGTCGATAGAAGATCCTGAAATATTTTTAAGAACTAATATAATGGGCACCCAGATAATGCTTGATGCTTGCAGAAAATATGGAATCAAGCGATATCATCAAGTATCAACGGATGAAGTATATGGAGATTTGCCTCTTGACAGGACAGATCTTTTCTTCACAGAAGAAACACCAATCCATACATCAAGCCCATATAGTGCGTCTAAGGCTAGTGCAGATCTTTTAGTGCAGGCGTACTATAGAACTTACAAACTACCAATAACCATTTCAAGATGTTCAAATAATTATGGACCGTATCATTTCCCAGAGAAATTGATTCCGCTTATGATAGCAAACGCATTGAATGGTAAATCACTTCCCGTCTATGGAAAAGGGCAAAATGTGAGAGACTGGCTCTACGTGGAAGATCATTGCAGAGCTATTGACATGATTATTCAAGATGGAACGATTGGTGAAATTTATAACATAGGAGGACATAATGAAAGGACAAACCTTCAAGTGGTAAAGACTATCATCAAAGAACTTGGTGCCAGTGAAGATTTAATTACTTATGTAAAAGACAGAGCTGGTCATGATTTACGTTATGCTATTGATCCGACAAAAATACGAAATGAGCTTGGATGGCTGCCTACTACAACCTTCGATGAAGGAATAAAGAAAACCATTAAGTGGTACCAAAATAATAAAAAATGGTGGGAAAACATCTTAAGTGGTGAGTATAAGGACTACTATAAAAAGATGTATGGTGAGAAATAAAGTGCATTATCTTAAGTAATAAGGGCGGAGGTTCAACCTGGGAAGTAGTGTAATTGGAAACCTTCATTCACAGGTCTGGAAAATGTTTGGTATTGGAAACAATGGTGATTTTAGTAAGGATATACAGAATTAAGATTGTGTGGAGCAAGATAAAGTAGAGGGTAAGATGTTTCCAACGGGCAGAACAATAATAGAAAAAAACGTTAATACCATGGAGCGCATGAGAAAGGGCTGACAAATATCCAATTTAAGTGAAAATATATACATATTTACAGGGGATAGACGCTTTACAAAAAACATAAAACATGTTAAAATTTGTTGGATATTGAGTGAAATATTACTAAAAATAAAGAATTCTATTAAAATTGTAGTAGAGGATGTTATTACATTAATAAATGCATCTTGTTGACCTCTTTGTCCAATATGGGCTAAGAGGCATTTTTTATAATTGGATAAAGTTCAATAGATGGAATTGTAGGAGGGATAAATGCTTTTTAAGGTAGTTTATAAATATAGGTGGCTTTTGCAACAGCTGGTTGCCAGGGACTTAAATGTAAAGTATAAGAGGTCTTATCTGGGATATCTTTGGAGTCTGTTAAATCCATTATTAATGATGATTGTTGTTTCGATAATTTTTTCATATATATTTAGATTTGATATAGATAATTTCCCTATCTATCTGCTATGTGGGCAGATTCCGTTTAATTTTTTTGCCGAATCAACAGGGATGGCTATGCAGTCTATAACGCAAAGTGCGGGATTAATAAATAAGGTTAGCTTACCAAAACTGATTATACCATTGTCTAAAGTTTTATCTAGTTTTGTCAATTTATTATTAGCTTTAGTTGCAATATTAATAGTAATCATAGCAACTCATACTAAAATATATTGGACGATACTGTTATTTCCTATACCAATAATATACTTGTTTTTTATTTGTTTAGGAGTTGGATTGTTTATGTCTGTCCTAGGGACATATTTCAAGGATATGTTTTATTTATATTCAATATTTACTCAGATATTGATGTATTTTACCCCTATCTTTTATCCGATAAATGCGGTTCCAGAACAGGTACAATTTTTTATAAAATTTAATCCGATGTATCATATAGCTAATTATTTTAGGGATGTTGTATTGTATGGAAACATCCCATCTTTGCGTGACAATGTAGTATGCATGGCATTTGCAATATTAGCTATGGGAATAGGAATGTATACGTTTAAAAAAGGAGAAAAAGACTTTTTATTATATATATAAAATACGGGAGCAAATAATGGAAAATACAATTGTTAGTATCAAAAATGTTTCGATGAAATTTAATCTGGCATCTGAGAAAACAGATAGTTTCAAAGAATATTTGGTGAAGAGGATAAAAGGGAAATTAAATTATAATGAGTTCTATGCAATAAATGATGTTTCTTTAAATGTAAAAAAGGGTGAATCCTTGGGAATATTAGGAGCCAATGGCTCAGGTAAGTCTACACTTTTAAAGTGTATAAGTGGTATTTACTCGCCTACGTGTGGTAAGATTGAAGTGAATGGGACAATAGCACCATTAATAGAACTGGGAGCAGGCTTTGATCCTGAATTGACAGCAAGGGAGAATATTTTTCTAAATGGTGCCGTAATGGGATACTCAAAGAATTTTATGCAGCAAAAATATGAAGAAATAGTAGAATTTTCAGAATTAGAAAAATTTATTGATGTTCCTATTAAAAATTTTCATCAGGAATGGGCGCCAGACTGGGGTTTTCTATTGCAACACTTGTAAAACCAGAAATCCTCATAGTGGACGAAGTCTTGGGAGTTGGAGATGCAGCATTTCAAAAAAAATGTGGGGAAAAAATGGAGGAACTAAGAAGTGGAGGTACTACAATGCTTTTTGTTTCACATTCTATTGGCCAGGTAAAAAAGCTATGTAATAAGGCAATATGGTTAAGAAAAGGAGAAAAGGTGATGGAGGGAGAGTCTGAACTTGTTTGCAGAGAATATGAAGAGTGGTCAAAACAACACAGTGCCTTCGAATAATTGCCCTTTAGTTTCCGTTGCTGTACTGACATACAATAATCAGATAAACATTTACAGAACATTGGATTCGGTATTTTTTCAAGATTACCCTAATATTGAACTGATTATTTCCGATGATGCCTCCAGGGACTTTGACGAGCAGAACATTATTAAATATATAGAAAAAAAAAGCCAGGGCAATGTACGGAATGTTACTATAAATGTGAACAAAACCAATTTAGGAACAGTAGCACATGCAAATAGAGTAGCTAGGCTTTGCAACGGTGAATATATAAAATTCCTAGCCTGTGGAGATGCGTTTTATGAGAGAGCATCGTTAAGTCGATTACAACAGTTTGCAGAATCAAGGACAGAAAATGTCGTTGTGTCAATTTCACTAGTATGCTCTGAAGAGTTATCAAAAGAGTATTATTTATTTCCTAATGCTAGAAGAGTGAGAATTATAAAAAATAAAGCACCAGATGAATTATATACTGTATTAGTTTTTTCTAATATAATCAGCTCAGTAGGTATGTTACTTAGAAAGCAATTCTTTGATACGAATGGATTTGATGAACAATATAGATATTTAGAAGATTTTCCATTATGGCTAAGCCTTTCGAGAAATGGTGTAAAAATTCCTATTTTAGATAGCATAACAGTAAAATATGGAATAGGCGGGAATAGCTCAAGGTTTGGGACAGCATTTGAATCCCAGCTATTAAGGGAGGACATGATTTTATGCTATGAAAAAGAGATTATTCCTTATTTGAATAGACTCAGTTTAATAAATAGGGAATTTGTAAATTACCAGTATATTAAGTTAAAGAGTTACGAAAATATGGACAAATACAGCAAGTTGTTGTTTAGAGGTAGATATTTGTTTTTCGATTTATATGTTCAATTAAAAAAGAAGATAAAAAAGAGTATTGTGAGGAAGAGAGATGCATAATAAACCATTATTTACAGTAGGCATTGTGGCTTATAAGAATTATAGATTTATAAAAGAAGCCATAGAATCGGTGTTTATACAAGATTATGATAACATCGAATTAATTGTATCTAATGACGGATCTGATGATTTCCGTGAAGATGAATTACTAAGTTATTTTGAACAGCATAGGTACAACCATCCTAATATCAAATACATAAAAATCAACAATAATGAGAGAAACTTAGGTACTTGCAAACATTTGAACAAAGTAAAATCTATGGCAAACGGAGATTATATAATGTTTATGGCTGCGGATGATGCTTTTTATGATAAATACTCAATCTCTAATATTGTTAAAGGTTTTTTTGATTGTAATGAACCCTTGGCATTGTGTGGAAGATGCGGAATGTATGACAATGAACTTTGTGAATTCACTGAAGTAGTGCCAAGGCATGAAGTGGTCCACAGGTTGCAAAATATGGAACCTACCCAAATGTACCACACGCTTGTGGCGGATATGTATATACCAACAGCTGCTACAACCTATAACATGAAAGCCTTTAAGGTTTTAGGAGACTTTGATGAAAATATATTTTTAGTTGAGGATTGGGCATTTTTCCTTAAAATGACTAGACTCGGATATAAACCGGGCTATATAGATGTTGAAGTATCCAAACATAGAGGGGGAGGTGGTTGCCATGGCAACGAATCTGGTATTGAACAGTTTAATAAAAACTTTTTTAAAGATGAAATAGCCATTATGGAAATAGAAATTATGCCATATTTGAGTACAATGGAAAAAAGTTTGTCGCATCAGCTAAAAACAAGATATGACTTTTTAAAGGCTTTATGGATACAAAAATATGAGTGGCAGCAAATGAGCAGAGCAGATAAATTTCAGTTTATGGTGAAAAAATCGCCTAAGCTGTTGAGAGAAGGATTAAATAGACTCAGGCACAAGTTGGTAGATGTTTTCTTAACAAAATTTAGTGATAAAAATTTTATTCTAACCATTATATTTTTGTTTTTAGTAGCTAAATTTTTTAATTTAGCTGAGTTTATTAGTTATGATTTAAACTATTATATCTGCTATTTTGCCGCACTATTTTGCACAGCAGCTGTAGGATTGTTTTTAACAGGTATATGTATACGTACGCTATATTTTATCTATATTCCTGTAAAAAACGGACTAAAAAAGATTCTTAAGAGGTGATAGTGTGTTTGAAGTTATTCAGTATAGAGAGGAATTAAAGAAAAAGTGGGATGAATTTATTGATGAAGAGGCTATGAATGGTACATTTCTTCAAAGTAAAAATTTTTTGGATTATCATCCTAAAGAAAGGTTTAGAGATAATTCCCTAGTTATAGACGATGGTTCAGGAAACACTTATTGTGCTATTCCTGGGTGTGTAGTATATGATAATGGCCAAAAGGTTTTCATATCACATAAAGGAAGTACATACGGAGGGTTTATCATAAACCGTAGATACTATCAAGCACATTATGTGCAGGACATGATTAATTTATTTGAAGGATACTTGAAACAAAACAACTTTGATCAGGTAATATTGAAGATTACACCTGATATTTTTTGCAAAACTCCACCTGCCCTCTTAGAATATCTTTTAAAATATAATGGATATGATAATTATGAAGAGCTAAGCGCATATGTAGATTTGACCAGCTTAGAGGGGGACTTTCTGTATTCTTTTAATGCGAATAAACGCAAATTGGTCAGAAGAATGGTTGAATCAGAGTTCTGCTTTAGGGAATTGGAAAAGGATGATGAGATAGAAGCATTCCATGAAATCCTTTGTAAGAATTTGTCCAAACATAATGCTGCCCCAATACATTCTGTTACTGAATTGTTGGATTTTAAAAACAAAAGGCTCTGTAATAATGTTAAGTTCTTTGGAGTTTTTTATGGTGAAATGATGCTGGCAGCAGGTATGATGTTTCAGTTTCCAGAGTTAGGAGTCGCACATGCTCAGAATTTGTCGACAGACCCATTCCAAAACTATGGACGTTTAGACCCTATTACTTTTTTGTATTATGGAGTAATTAAATATTATAGGGATAAAGGCTATAAAAAACTTTCCTGGGGAATTTCAACCAATGAAAATGGAAACGTTCTTAACTGGGGACTAATTAAAAATAAAGAAAGCTATGGCAGTATTTATTCCCTAAATAAAACCTTTTATAAAAGATTGTAGGTGAATCAATATATGAAAGAATACGGCGGGTACTTGCCATTAGAATTGCCACAAAAGCAAGAGTATTATATAAGTGAAGAAGAAAATATGGTAAGGCTGAATTGTGGAAGAAGTGCAATTTCCTATGCAATTTCAGATGCACGACCAAGCAAAGTATTTATACCTTACTATAATTGCCATACAGTGTTAGAAACACTAGAAAGATTAAAAGTACGCTATGAATTATATAGTATTGATGAAGAATTTATGCCCAAAGACGTAGAATTAAGGGAAGATGAATTACTTTTATATGTAAACTACTATGGAATCATAAGCAGGAAAAACCTGGAATGTATTAATAAAAATTTTAAAAATGTGATATTTGACAATACGCAAGCTTTTTTTTCAAAACCATTTGAAAATGCGTACAACGTATATTCCTGTAGAAAGTTTTTTGGAGTAAGCGACGGGGCATATTTAATAAAAGATGGTATCAAAAAAACAAAGCTTCAGAGAGATAATTCATTTGATAGAATAGCGTTTATGGCAAAATGTGTTGATTGTTCTACGAATGACGCATATCATGATCACTTGGCGAATGAGGCTGAAATAGCAAAAGGTGTTTTAGCAATGTCTAAATTTACAAAACGTGTTTTAGAGTCAATTGATTATGAAAGCGTTAAAGCTAAGCGGGTTAAAAATTTTGGGGCATTAAAAAAAGAACTAGGGACTATAAATAAATTAAATACAAATATAAAAGAGCAAATACCAATGGTATATCCATTAGTAGTAGAAGATAAAGGGCTTAGGGAAAAACTGGTTAAGCATAAAATATATATTCAACAGTGGTGGAAATGTGTTTTAGATTTTTCAAATGCAGGTAATTTTGAAAAAAATATATCTGAATATTTATTTCCAATTCCAATAGATCAAAGATATAATGTAAATGATATGAGAAAAATAGCAAATATTATAAAAGAATATTTAAGATTGGAGTGTTAATAGTGAATTTAATTAAGCTGGATCGAGTGTTATATCAAATGTTGGCCAAATCTGTGGATTACATGCCAATGCGATTATGTAAGCTTATTGCAGATTCATATTCAGATGCGAGAATTCGGAAGGCGTATCTAAAAAGGCTGGGAGTACAAATGGGAGAAGGCACCTTTTCAAATTTTGGGTTAAGAGTGGTTCCAAACGACAATCCCATTTGTGTGGATATAGGTAAAAATGTATCTTTAGCGCCAAACATAGTATTTGTATGTAATTCTTCTGCCAATAATGGAGTTGAAATTAATAAACTAAAGTATGTTGCCAACAAGTTAACTTACTCAGGGAATATAAAGGTGGAAGATGAAGTGTGGATTGGGGCAAATGTAACTGTGCTGCCTGGAATTAATATAGGGAAATGTTCAGTTATAGGAGCGGGAAGTGTCGTAATTAATGATGTGGAGTCATATTGTGTATATGCAGGAGTACCAGCCAAGAAAATTAGAAACCTGTTAAGTGAAGAAGGAGATTATAATGGTTTGTAATTGTAAAGTTATAAATTTTTCAAAGATGGGTAGTGATATGGGATTTCTAGTTCCCGTTGAAGCTGAAAAGGATATACCGTTTAAAATCAAAAGAATATACTATATTTCTGATGTTCCTAATGATGTTACCAGAGGATTTCATTCACATAGATATTTAGAACAGGTGCTTATATGTGTAAGTGGAAGTGTGAAAATACTGGTTAACACACCGTTTGAAGAAGAAGTTGTAGAATTAAACCAATCTGATAAAGGATTGTATATAGGGCATATGGTATGGAGAGAAATGTTTGAGTTCTCTGAAGATGCAGTTTTATTAGTACTTGCTTCTGAATACTACTCTGAAGATGATTATATAAGAGACTATAATGATTATAAAAACGAAGCGGTGAAATATTTTGAAAGATAAAATGAATTTTACAAGATGGATTTACTTTGAGAGACTAGTAAGCAATATTAAGAAGACGCCCCACAGAAAACTAAATCGAAACCTAGGACTAATTTGCGATGAAATTGAATTTCAAATAAAAAGAGTTGAAAAACGTGCAGATGGCAGTATTTGGGGCATAACCAATGGGGATAAAATTTATATTGATTTTATGCATAGACTGAAAAAGTTATTAATAGACCCCAAAATGCAAGAACTAGACAAAATTTTGTTATCTGCGAAGAATGACAGCCAGGAAAAATTTAGAATATTATTTCAAGCTCAAGATATACCAGTTTGGCCATCTCTCAGTTCCGTGTATGAGGCTATTATAAATGATAGCCGTTTTATTACTGATATGATTGATTTCCCGGAAAAGTTTGATGCACAATTCAAATTTGTAGATGTATATAGAACATACAAAAAAATGGGATACGATATTACGAGGAATGAAAAATATGATTTATGCAAATCATCTCCGGATTTTACAATAACTAACAAACCATATGGAGGAGGCACGATAGTGCCACCTAATTTTTATATTCTTGAAACAAGAAAGGTGGTTGAAAGAAATATTTATTGCCCATATGCTTTTTTTGATTTAGAAAACAATCATTCTAGTATATATAATGGGCACCACATGCCTATATGCTATTTTGCATGGCTTTGGGTAGGATATTCAGAGAAGTTTAAAAAGGATGCTCAGCAATTTGCATATAATACTGGGAAAAATATGGTTGTCTTTGGGCACCCAAAATTCGATAACCTTTTTAAAGGGCTGGAAAGTGTAGATAGTGATGCCTATAATGTATTTAAAGAAAAAATTAATGGAAGAAAAGTTCTTTTGTACAATTCACATCACACAGTTTGGAGGGATGAGAGTAGTTGTGGAGCTTTTATGGAATATTACAAAGCAATTTTCCATTATTTTAAAAATCATCCTAATGTAATTTTGTTGTGGAGGCCACACCCTTATCTATTTACAACATTAGTAAACAGAGGAATCTTGAATGAGAATGAATTGACATCACTAATTGGAGAAGTAGACAAAATCGAAAATATTATTCTTGATAACACAGATAATTATTTAACCTCATTTGCACTTTCGGATGGACTAATTTCTGATGGGGGACCATCAATGACTTTTGAGTATGTTGCAACAGGAAAGCCTGTTTATTATACTGTTAGAAAAAATTGTTATGTAATGCCAAAAGACAGTATTGCGGAGTGTTATTATTGGATAAATACTCCTTCAGAAGTTGAGCATAATTTGGAGCTATTTTTTCAAGGAAAAGATCCTTTTAAAGAAGAACGGATGAAAAAGGCTGTATACCACTTAGGTATTGTAGATGGTAAATGCGGTAATAGGATTAAAGAATACATTTTTAATAAAACTATTGAGGAAGAGCAAGAAAGGGCGGATTATGTGTTTTAATGAAAGATTAACGAGTTTGCTTGATCTTAAAAAAGATTTGGCATATGAGGTTATTAAAAAAGTAAAAAAAATGGAGTTGCCCATTATTTTATGGGGTGCAGGAGGTATACTTAGTTTTGTCTTAGAGAATTTAACTGAAAAAGGAATACAGGTATCTGCAATCTGTGATAATGATTTAAATAAATGCGGCAAAACATATGCTGGCATAAAAATTCTGCCTTTTTTGGAGCTTAAAAAATATATAGAGATTGTATATTTTTTATTACAGTATGCAATGAGAAATATGTCTCTGAAATTGAATCACAGATAATAAGTGATGGTCAATTTAATAAGATTTATCATATTGAGTTATTTTATCCGTTTGATAATATAGTCAAAAATATTATTAATAATAATCTCTGTAAAATTGGACAAGTGTACAATCTGCTAGAGGATGAGCTGTCACAGCAAACTTTTTCCCAAAAGCTGAATTATATGGTATCAAAAGATAGTAGATACCTAAAAGCTATTTATAAAGACAATGAGTATTTTCAAAAGCAAATATTTAATATAACTAACAATGAAGTTTTCGTAGATTGTGGTTCGTATCATGGTGAAGATACTATAGAATTGATGAACATTGTCGGAAATATCAAAAAAGCATATTGTTTTGAACCAGATAAAAAAATTTTGGATACTTAGAAGAACAAATGAACCAATATAATAATATAGAAATATTTAATAATGCGGTATGGAACAAAAATGACATATTATATTTTTTAGAAGCAGGAACGATGGGATCAACGATAAACAATCTAGGCAATGTTAAAGTACAAGCCGTAAACCTTGACTCTGTTTTAGAAGAAAAAGAAGATATTTCTTTTATTAAAATGGATGTTGAAGGTGCAGAGCTTGAGGCTTTAGAGGGAGCAAAAAATACAATCCAGCAGTTTAAACCAAAGCTTGCTATTTGTGTATATCATAAAGTAGAGCACCATTGGGAAATACCCTTATATATAAAAAATTTAAACCCTAAGTATAAAATCTTTATGAGGCATCATAATTTAATGGGAATAGAAACAGTTTGTTATGCGGTTAATAGTGAGGAATAAAAAATGAATTATTGTGCGTTATTAGCTTCGGGTAAGGGAACCAGAATGGGTTTAACGGATATACCTAAACAATTTATGAAAATAAATGACATTCCTATAATTGCATATACAATTAATCATTTACTTAAGAGCAATCAGTTTAAATATATTGTAATTGGTGTGCTAGAGGAACATGTTGGCTTAACAAAACAAATTATACATGATAATTTTAGAAATACAGACAATTTAAAGATTGTTATTGGTGATAATCTAAGAATGAATACCTTTGTAAACATAGTAGAGTATTTAACTAATAATTTTCAAATCTTATATGATGATAGCATCATGCTAATGGATGCAAACAGACCTTTTGTTTCTGAAAACTTAATTGAAAAATGTATCAAGGGAGCCAAGGAATATCCAATAGTAACCCTTGGATCAGAAATAATTGATGGGGTTGCTGAATCACAAGATGGGTTCTATATTAATGAAATTCCCACAAAAAGCACATTGTTTTCTATTCAAACACCAGAGGTTTGCAGCTTGAAAAATTTTGTTGACATTTATGAAAGCCTTAAACCATATGAAAAAGAGCAGCTTTTAGGACTTTCAGAAATTTTCACCTATAAGGGAATTAAACCTATGATGATAAAAAGCACACCATATTGTTTTAAAATAACAACTAATACAGATTTTGAATTTGCTAGATTTTTGACGGAAAATAATTTGATAGGAGAATAGCAATGAATATACCATTTTCAACATTTAAATATATGCACGAAGATATAAAGACAGAAATACAGGATGCATTTGAAGGGTGTTATGATGCAGGCTGGTTTATACAAGGACAGGAATATGATAATTTCGAGAGGGAATTTGCAGAGTACTGCGGTGCAAAATATTGCATTGGGGTAGGTACAGGTATGGATGCAATATACCTATCTTTAAAAGCCTTGGAGGTTGGAGCGGGGGATGAAGTTATTGTGCCTTCACATACCTTTATTGCAACAGCTTTAGCAGTAATCTACGCTGGAGCAACTCCAGTATTTTGCGAAGTTGATATTAATACATATAATCTTAACTATGAACATATAGAAAAATGCATTACTAAAAATACTAAGGCTATTATTGCAGTACATTTATATGGACAAATGGCTGAAATGGACAGTATTTGTCAAATTGCGAAAAAATATAATTTATATGTAATTGAAGATGCGGCTCAAGCACACGGTGCTACATATAAGGGTAAGAAAGCCGGGTCTTTTGGCATGACAGCAGCATTTAGCTTTTATCCAGGGAAAAATCTTGGAGCTCTTGGTGATGGTGGCGCCATTGTTACAAACAATAAGGATATTGCTGATAGAATCCGTGCATTAGGTTGTTATGGATCCACAATAAAATATCATCATGATTTTAAAGGAATTAATTCAAGGCTTGATGAAATACAGGCAGCATTTTTAAGAGTTAAACTTAGATATTTAGACCGATGGACCATAGAACGACAACAGATTGCACAAATGTATATGCAAGGTATTAATAATGCTAAAATTACTCTACCCAGGATTACTGAAAACTGTTCTCATGTTTGGCATTTATTTGTTATCCGTGCTGAAAAAAGAGATGAATTACAGAAGTATTTGGGAGAAAAAGGAATAGGCACATTAGTACATTATCCTATTCCAATGCATCTGCAAAAAGCTTTTACTGATTTAGATTATAAAAAAGGGGATTTACCTATTGTAGAAGAAATTTCATCTACTGCACTTACTTTGCCTTTGTATATAGGAATGAAAGAAAAAGAAGTGCAATATGTAATAGATGCTTTAAATGAATTTTAAAAGAAAGGATATCTCTTAATGAAAAAAATAGTTATAAAAAATGCACCTTATATATGCATATATATATTATTTTTATTAATGTGCATTAATTTACCAAGAGGGGGCGATGATTGGGAAATTGCTAATTGGTATAGCTCAGATTATGTAAGTACTATTTGTGGTTTGATTAGATCATGGACATATCTGAATGGACGATTGGCTCATAATTTTTCAACTGCATTCTTTGATTTATATTCCTATGCATACATATTTATTATGCCATTAATTTATGTATTACAAATGTGGACAATAACGAAGATCTTTAGAATTAAATCAACCAGAAATAATTTAATAATACTTCTTCTTATTATTTTGGGAGTTTCAAGCAATTTTCGTTCACAAATACAGCTACACATTAATGGAAGCATTCCATATAACATGGGTATGCTATGTATTTTAATATGCATTTTAATAGCTACGTCTAAGGAGAATCGATTTATATTTTTTTCTAACACAAAAATAATGTCCAAGATTTTTCTATTTTTAATTTCAATAGTGGCAAGTTTATGGATTGAAAATTTAACAATAGGTTTAGTTGTTTTTTTATTCTGCTTAAAAACTCAACTGTTTTTACAGAAGAACCAAAATCGCAATTTGGATAGCTTATTTTGGGGAAGTATAATCGGCAGTTTAATTATGTTTCTTTCCCCAGGCATCTGGCAACGGTTTGGTAGTGCACAGGGGAGCAGTTTAATTAAAACTTTATTTTGCAATGTCCCTCAAGTTTTGAATATGTTAGTAAATTCACAGTTATTTATTTTCTTAATTTTAAATTTAGTTATTTTAATTGCATTTAAAACAAAGGCAATTAATAGATTCAGAAGTAATGTGACTAACTTGATTTATTTTGGATTTATAGCAATAGAAACAGTTTTTATTACTATTTATTTAGGATTGAGGATTTTTGTGAACTCTTGTTTTCAGTTTCCAATATCAGTTTATAGTTGGATAAATGCATCTTTTTTTGATGTTTTAAATGCAAATTGTCTGACGATAATTACATCTCTTGTTTTAGTATTACAAATTATAATTATTATTCATTTATTAAAAGAAAATAGAAATATATTTTATTACTTGTATATAGCAGCGGCATTTTCTGTTATGTTTGTGCTAATTGCGCCGGGCGAGCGAAATATGATTTTTGCGACTTATACGATTGCAATGCTATGTAGCTATGTTTGGTCACAGATTTTATTTAAGAATATAGATTTTAAAGTTTTATGTAATATTGTAATAATTTTAATACTATTGTTTAGAATTGATATCTATGCAAATATATTGTGTGATGCTCATTCTATTACAAAATGCCGACAAAATATTATTAGTACTTACAAAAGCGATGTATATTTAAATAAATGTACTTCACCTATTTTAGTTTTACCTTCATATTCGGATCGGCTTATTGGAAATTTAAATAGCAGTTATTATGCCGAGAGTATAAAAAAGTATTGGGATTTGCCACCTAATACTCAGGTGGTTTTTGATGATGGCTTTTTAACTAGGGAAATAAATTTTACAAAGAGTGATAATTTACAATACCAGTTCGTTGTATCTTTGTACCCACAAAGTAAACTTATATATGATTTATCTAATTTCCGATATCAATATACTATTGTTTTTCAAGGTCAAGAAGTATACAAAACTGAGATACTAAATGATTCCTTTATTAAATATACATTTAAGGAAAAGGGACATTATGTAGTAACCTGTAATGTTACAGATATAAGTAACTTAACAAAATTAAAACAATTATATCTAGAAATTGATGTATAGTCTTACATAAGGAGAAGTACAATGCTGACAGTAATAATTCCCGCATATAATGAAGCCGATAATATTCTAATAACATCGGAAACGATTTGCCAGATATTAGAAGATAACCAGATAGAATATGAATTAATTTTTATAGACGATGGTAGCAAAGATGATACCTTTGAAAAAATAAAATGTGCAAATCAATTAATGCAGAATATAAAAGGTTATAAATTTAGTAGAAATTTTGGTAAAGAAATGGCTATTTCGGCGGGATTGAATTTTTCTAAGGGAGAATGCTGTGCTGTTCTTGATTGTGACCTTCAGCATCCCCCAGAAATATTAGTAGATATGTACAATAAATGGTTAGAAGGATATAAAATAATAGAAGGCATCAAAGTTAATAGGGGAAAGGAACCCGTCATATATAAATTTTTCTCTAAAATATTTTATAATATTATCTATAAACTTACTAAATTAGATTTATGCAATTCTTCTGATTTTAAATTATTAGATAGACAGGTAGTTGATATAATAAAAAAAATGCCTGAAAGAAGACCATTTTTTAGGGCAATGAGTTTTTGGTGTGGATTTAAGTCAACTAAGATGGAGTATGAGGTAAAAGAAAGAAAATATGGAATGACCAAGTGGAATTTTCAGGGTTTGTTTAGATATGCATTAAGCAATATAACATCCTTTAGTTCTGCACCCTTACAAATTGTTACTATTTTAGGTGTAATATTCATGATTCTATCTGCATATTTAGGAAGTGTTACTTTATATAAATACTTTATGGGAGCAGCGGTAGAAGGGTTTTCTACAGTCATTTTATTATTGCTTATAATGGGTGGAGCACTAATGACAAGTTTAGGGACGATTGGATATTATATTGGTAAGATTTATGATGAAATTAAACTTAGACCTAAGTACATCATAGAAGACCAAATAAATGCTTAGCCAATCTTAATAGGGGATAAGGGTTATATAGAAAATGATTGAAAAATATTTAAATTTAGAAACTGTAAGATTTCTAATTGTTGGAGTGTTAAATACTATTGTAGGAAGTCTGATTATGTTTACAATGTATAATATTATGAACTGCTCATATTGGTTATCTTCTTCTATGAACTATGTTTTAGCAAGCATATTAAGCTTCTTTTTGAATAAATATTTTACTTTTAGAAATAAAGAAAAGGATTTTACTCAAATAATTAAATTCATTTGCAATATAGCTATATGCTATTTTATAGCCTATGGGGTGTCCAAACCATTAATTACTTTCTTGGTCCAAAATCAGTCCTCTAAATTTCAAGAAAATTTAGCAATGATATTTGGGATGGGGTTATTCACAATTTTAAATTTTCTAGGTCAAAAATTTTTTACCTTTAGAAATATAAGAAGGAGATAGAATGAAAGGAATTATTTTAGCAGGAGGTAAAGGGACTAGGTTATATCCTAGTACAAAAGTTGTTTCAAAGCAACTTCTACCAATTTATGATAAACCACTTATATACTATCCGCTATCAGTATTGATAGTGGCTGGAATAAGAGAGGTTTTACTGATATCCACACCAGAGGATGTACCTAATTATGAAAAGTTATTAGGTGATGGATCTAGAATTGGGATGGACATAAAATATAAGGTACAGGAGAAGCCAAGAGGTCTTGCCGATGCTTTTATATTAGGTGCGGAATTTATTGGCGGTGACAGTGTTTGCCTTGCTTTGGGGGATAATATCTTTTATGGACAAGGTTTTTCAGGGATTCTTGGACTTGCTAAAAAGCAGATTGAAAATGGTGGGGCAACAGTATTTGGTTATCCAGTAGCAAATCCGACGGAATTTGGAGTTGTTGAATTTGATGATAATAATAGAGTTGTATCTATTGAAGAAAAACCAGAGAAACCTAAATCACACTATGCAGTACCTGGATTATATTTTTATGATAATTCGGTTGTGGAAATAGCAAAAAATGTTAAACCTTCGGCTAGAGGTGAAATAGAAATTACATCTATAAATAATGAATATTTAGCACAGGGTAGATTGAATGTTACCTTAATGGGAAGAGGTATGGCTTGGCTAGATACAGGGTCACCCAAAGGAATGCTTAAAGCTGCTGAATTTGTACAATCTGTACAGGATATGCAAGGGTTTTATATCTCGTGCATCGAAGAACTTGCGTGGAGAAAAAAATACATAACAACAGAACAGCTTTTAGAAATCGGAAATGAATTAAAAATGACCGAATATGGGCGCTATTTACTGAGTTTGCCTGATGATGTAAAATAGGTTATTCTGATAGAATTTTGGAGATATAGCATGCATGCAGTAGGAGAAAAAATTTATCTGTTTTTAGGAAATAATATTGATAAAAAATATATGGATACTGTTAAGAAATGTATTTCTTGCGATTATCATATTTGGTCGCTTTATCATATAGCCACTATCAAATATTTGGTGCTTACGGTTTTATGTTGTATTTCTATGAGCGATTTAGTATATGGTTTTTTTCACCAACTTTTTCAAGGAAAAAGTGTCTTGTATTTTGCATCAATAAAGGGGATAATTCTGGCAGGCACTACTCTTTATTTGTTGTTTTCTAGTATATCTAGCGCAACCGGCGCGGTGGTCAGTGCTAGGAAATATTTAAGCTATGTATTGGTGCCTAGGCATTTTAAAAATCCACTTCAAATTTGGAATCCACAAGTAGGGACCGTTTCGGACAGTCAGATAACAGCTGCATTAGGAAGAAAATATAGAAATAATGTACAAGTATTTTATTCTGGTGAACCATATTATGAGATAAGAGCCATAGATAGCCTGATTATTTCTTTTGGTGACAATTGGATTAGTTTTTTGAAGAGAAGTTTAAAATATTTTATATTTTTTATGGATTATTCTTCGAAATATTTAGCTGCATGCTTGGAGAGTGAAATCTTTGAAGAAAAAGATCGAGCTTTAAATGTAAGTAATGCTGTGTTTGGAATTTTATTTGTGAGTGCATTTTTTTCTAAGAGTTTCTTGGATTTAAAAAAATCAGAACAAAAATTTAAAATATGTGTCTCAAAGGACTTTATCCCGAAGGATAAAGGCAAAATTGCTTTGACAAAAACTTTTGTAGAATATTGTCTGTCTTCTGATATATTTCAATGGACAGACGAAGCAGATGAAAATAAAGTATTTATGTTATGTGGAGCTACATTTTTAGGCGATACTTCTAATAATAATAAAGTGAAAATTTTATTGAAACACTTTTTTAATAAGCAGATGGTTATTCCTGTTAAACGTTTTGTAGCAGTACCTAAAGATTCTGAGGATGGATTGCTTCCATATGCTGCTGATTTTCAAAATATGAAGTATGGAATTATATTGGGAGGGGCGGAACAAAATCTCACATTACAATATATAATAAATTTTGCAAATTGGCATGGTGATGGACGTAAAGTTAGGCTAGGGATAGCAGAAAATGCCTTTGACGATTATATGAAAAAGGATTTTTGTATAGGCACTGAAAGTCTGGTTTATGGAGTAACAAATATATTGAATGAACGGGCAGATAAAAAATCTGGTAGCATGGCTGAAATTTTAGGAATAGAGATTAAAAAGAGAATGTTTTATAGCATATATGGTTATAGTGCAATCATAACTAAAATGTCAGTCTTTAATTTTATTAAACATTATGAAGAACATAATCCAGATAGGGAAAATACAGATGCAATACCAGGAAAGGCTAAATTTACTAGTTACCATATAAGATATAAGGTGGACATTGGTAATGAACATAGTTTATATAGCAGTAGTTCAGCTAAAGAATGGGATCAAAATGTAATAAATGATGAAGAAAGGTTAATAGAATGGCTAAATAAAAACCCTTTAAAGATTGTACAGGCTAAAACTGATTATTTTTAATATTAATTATCTAGATATATACTGAACAGCATTATTTAAATGTAATTTTAGAGGTGAGGACAATGACTAGACGAATTATCACTAAAAGACCCTATAGACATTTTAAGGGGAAGCTTTATTATGTTCATGACATCGTGATGCATACAGAGACCAGGGAATGGATGGTCTCTTATCAGGCATTATATGAACCCTATGGAATGTTTGTAAGACCACTGGATATGTTTTCAGAAGAGATTGATTCTGGCAGGCCCGATAACGTCACAAAACAGAAATACAGATTTGAACTGTTTAACGGACAATAAATTGGTTTGAGCATAATAAAATCAAGAAAGCATGTTAATTTAAGCTATTAATAGTAGGGGGCTATATATGAAGAAGAAAGTTGGTAATAAAGTCTTTATTTTAATACTTTTTTGCCTAATATTACTTGTTGTAACTTGTACAGATTCCGTCAGTGGAAAACTGGAGTTATCGAAAGAAGAAAATGTGCAGCTGACAGCATTGCTGGGTGATTTAAATGAGAATGCTACAGAGCAGGTCCGAAGTGATGTGGGAACCCTATTACATAAAGCCGATATATTAATGCAGGAGCGCGAGGGGAAAAAAGACTACAAAATGTCGGATAAAGAAACTGAAATCTGGCAGAAAATAACTGCATTGCTGGACAAAGAAACTATCAGGCAGTTTGGGGAGGACAACTATAAGGAAGATAAGCCTGATCCAAAGCTGGATTATGGCAAGGAAACTATGGCTAATCTTAAAAAGATTCTTTCGAGAAAAGATTGGGACAAGTTAAATCAACTAAGAGAAGAATATTTTAAGGCAACTGAAAATGATGACGAACAGTATGATGTAGATATTAACAAGGAGATTAAGGACATAGTAGGTAAATACAGAAAACTGGATGCAGATGCAATTGCCTTAAATCTATTAGATGATAAAAATCAGAAAAATTTTGGTATGTTTGTAATTACACCTGCCTTTAATGCTGTATATCAGGAGGGTTCCCAAAATGGATTAGATTCACTGTCTAAAAAGGAGCAGAAAAATCTTGAAAAGAATTGGAAGGCAGTAACAGACATTCTGCCCAAGGAACTATTTGCAAACTTTAAATACTTTAAGGTAGGTGGAGATGGTGAACTGGGTACGTATGCTTACGTTATACCTGTAGATGATCAGGGAAAGACTTGGTGTATGACAGTAGACCCAGCAGATATAAAGGACGATGGGTTGTTTCCTTATACGGTTGTTCATGAAATGTGTCATTACCTGACTCTAAACGAAAAGCAGGTAGAGTATTTTGGGGATAATGAGAAGTATTATCCTGAAAATAGATATAGTGACTGGGAATGTGTGGCTAACGAAGATTCATATCTGCAGGCATACTATAAAGCGTTCTGGAAAGATATGATAAATGACTGGGCTACAGATCCAGAAAATGCTTATTTTTATGATCGCCATAAATCAGAGTTTGTAACTGGGTATGCATCAACGGAATGTGCGGAGGATTTGGCAGAGAGTTTTTGCGCTTATGTTTTCTTAAAATCAGCAGATACGCCCGGTGTTCAGGCTAAGTTTGACTTTTTTGACAGGTATCCTGAGTTAAAACAACTGAAGCAGCAGATACTAAAAAAGGTGAAAGCGAATCATGTTTATGTAAACCCTGAAATTGAACCAGATGATGGGAAGATTTTTGATGATGCAGCGTAAAGATATTTTTTAGGAGAGTAGCATATGAAAATTATGGTTACAGGTGGAGCAGGTTATATTGGAAGTCATACAGTGAGCGCCTTGCAGGAAAAAGGTTATGAAGTGGTAA
Organism: Aminipila terrae; assembly: GCF_010120715.1. Lineage (NCBI taxonomy): Bacteria > Bacillati > Bacillota > Clostridia > Peptostreptococcales > Anaerovoracaceae > Aminipila > Aminipila terrae. The sequence goes on along the minus strand of NZ_CP047591.1, from coordinate 1,312,352 downwards.
TTTACGATAATCTTTCTACAGGACATAAGTGGGCTGTAAGAAATTGTGAATTGGTAATAGGCGATTTGGGTAATACAAAGCAACTGGAGTCTGTTTTTGATAGCCACCAGATAAGTGCAGTAGTACATTTTGCAGCCAGTTCTTTAGTGGGTGAATCCGTAAGCAATCCTGCTAAGTATTATGAAAATAATGTTATAGGCAGCAAAAGGCTTTTTGATGTCATGCTGGCTAAAGGTGTAAGTAAACTGGTATTCTCTTCAACTTGTGCCACGTATGGCTTGCCAGAGGTTGTGCCAATTACAGAAAATGAAAAACAATCCCCTATTAATTCTTATGGGTGGACCAAATTTATGATTGAGCGGATTATGCAGGACTATGGACAGGCATATGGGCTGAATTCCATAGCGCTCAGATATTTTAATGCAGCAGGTTCAGCCTATGAGGCTGGTCTGGGAGAAGCACATAGTCCGGAGTCTCATGTTATTCCGCTGCTTCTTGAAACGGTTACTGGAAAGCGTGATGTATTTTCATTGTTTGGTCAGGATTATAATACAGAAGATGGAAGTTGTATCAGGGATTATATTCATGTAAAGGATCTGGCAAGTGCTCATATTCTGGCATTAGAAAGACTGCTGAAAAATGATTCAATATTGGAAGAGAACTGCAAATCTCAAGACCTAACAGGTTTTGACTGCTTTAATCTGGGGACAGGAGAAGGCGTTTCAGTTTTACAACTGATTTCTACAATTGAAAAAGTTACAGGAAAGAACGTGCCTGTTAGGGTCTGTGAACGAAGAGAAGGGGATCCCCCAGTACTTGTAGCAGAGAATAGAAAGGCAGTTAAGCTGTTAGGTTGGAAGCCTGTGTATTCTGATATGGAAAACATCATTCAAAGTGCATATAAGTGGGAGACAATGAAAGCGTTTTGCATGGGTGACATGGATCAAATAGCAAACAAGATTCTATAATATGTAGTCATTAATGGATAATAAATTTATTAAGCTTTTGAAAAGATAAACAGAGCCTGGAATGTGATAAGTTTGATATGTACCCAGAATTCTGGACACATTCATTTATGAACTAGGCGGAACACATGGATGCTTCCCTGTATTTTACAGGAGGCATCCATTTTGTTTTTGCCTGAATTCTTTTGTTATTATAGTAATCTATGTATTTTCCAACAGCATCTGAAAATTGTTCAAACGAAAAATAATCCTTCTCACATCCATAATACATTTCATTTTTGAGTCTGCCAAAGAAAGTTTCTATAATGCAGTTATCGTAACAATTCCCTTTTCTAGACATGGACTGAATCATGCCATGTTCTTTTAATGTTTCCCTAAAATAAGCATGTTGATATTGCCAGCCTTGGTCAGAATGAAATACTAATCCTTCAACTTCCGGAAACTTCTCGAAAGCTTTCTCTAACATACGACGAATCTGCTCTAGATTTGGGCTTAACGATAAATCGTATGAAATAATCTTATTTGTATTCATTTCTAAAATAGGCGATATATAACACTTTCCCCATGAGAAGCTGAACTGTGAAACATCTGTCGTCCATTTTTGCAGAGGGGCGGTTGTGCTAAAATCTCTATCTATGACATTATCCGCTATCCTTCCGACTTCTCCTTTGTAAGAATGATACTTTTCTTTTGGACGTTTCCCAAGAAAGTTCATCTTATGCATAAGGCGCTGAACGCACTTGTGGTTCACTTTATACCCTCGATTCTGCAGCTCCTTATGGATTCGCCTAACACCATATCTGTGTTTATGATATTCAAATATTACCTTAATCTCATCTGCCAATTCTTTATTTCTAGTTTCTACAGCATCGACTTTGGTCAACTCACAATAATAAGTTGACTTCGCCATGCCTATAGCCTTTAATAAATATTTTAACTGATATCCTTTTTCTCGAAGTTCCTTAATGATCGCTGCTTTTCGGCTTGAGTAGCGCAGCTTGTTTTTCTTCTCTCAAGGCGATTTCTTTTTTTATTACTTCATTTTCTACTTTAATATACTCGTTTTCTGTTCTAAGACGAATTAATTCTTCGCGTTCTGATTCTGTAAGTGGTGCTGGATTTACATTCTTTTTCATTTGGGGCTCCTTGTTTGGTCGACCTTTTTTCATCTCTACCAAACCATTATACCCCTTCATTTTATATTTTTGTACCCATTGATACAACGCCCTGAATTTATTCCATTGGCAATAGCAATTTCAGCATATGCTTTTCCGGCAATAACCTGTGAAACTAATCTTAATTTTTCCTCTGGTGCCCAAACTCTGTTATGGCATTGGTGTTGTAAAGCAGTAGGACCTTGGGCCTCCTCTAACCGTACCCAATGGCGTACTGTTTTATGGAATCTCCATTCAGATATACCTTTTGGAGTCTCTGGATAAGTTCCTCTGTGATACATTTCAACGCATTTTCTTTTGAACTCATAAGAGTAACGCATAAAAATAACCCTCCTTACTGGGTGTCCAGTAAAGAGGGTACATATCAGTTACATATATCTCAGAGGCTCTGTTTTCCATTTTAACGAATATTCACTGATTTAATTAAGATTGACATGGTGCCATCCTCGTTCATGATAAATTCGATATTTTTCTGGTTTTCCAGATAGTTTACCGGCAGACTTATTTCAATACCCGTATCTGTTGTTATTTTCTGCTTCCTGGCAACTGTTTTTTCAATTTCTGAAGTCACTTCAAAAGCCCCATGGGAAATACCCTTTTGCGCTACTTCATCTTTATATCGCTGCTGGGCAGAGATATTTCCATCAAATACGGCATTGGTTATTCGGTCTATTTCTACGATACTGCTTTCATCCACACAGGTTTTCAGCTCCGTCTTCAGTTGGGAGACCTTAAGTGGATCATCACCATAATATTCTTTAATGACTTTTTCTGCTGCCTTTTCTACAATTTTTACCTTTGTTTTAGGGGATAAGTCCGTTGTAACGTTTAGAATTCGGTTGGAAAGGTAGAACTCTTTTGCTCCGTTTATTTCATATTTTTTTTCTTTAATTAATATACTGAAGTCATCCAGACGAATGAATGCAAACTCCTCTAATTTCTGATTTTCATTTGCAATGGTAGCATTCTGCTTAATGATTCCAGTTTCTTTTTCTTCTCCCACCATTGCAAAGTGATGTATATAGGATTGCTTATAGTTGAATTTAAGGATACCAAAGTATATGCCATTGTCATACTTAAAATGGCACATAAGAACGTCCGCAGCAGGAATCCCAGGGTTAGCAAGGGCAAGATCAAATATATTTTGTGCCAGCTGCTGGGAAACCACAATAAACGCAGCAGGCTCTAAATTGCTGATAGCACCTTTAAACCCTTCTGTATTGAATTCCTCTGCATCTTCTTTAAAACCGCCTTTTTTGATGTCTCCATCTTCCATAGCTCTTGCAATGTGAGTTTTAAGAAATTCATCGGCCTGTGAGCTGAAAGACATGAGCTTATCTGCCAAAACTGGGGCGTCAATGCTGGTATCTAATATATGTAAAATAGCTTTATCGATAATGATATCATTCATATTAATTATTTTTCCTCCTGATTATGATAAATCTTAAATTTCATCAGCTATTATATCATAGAAATAAAAGAAAAAATACGGATGGCCAAAGTCATCCGTATTTTTAAATGTGAATTAACTTAAATTATTTTTTTAACGTAATCTTAGTCATCTGTCCACCTGTTGGGAAGGAAACCGTGATTTTCTCAGTACTTGCTGGTGCAGCTTCAATATTTTTAGCTTTGTCTGCCTGAATGGCTCCTTTCAATGGAACTTTTACAAAAGCTCCCTCAGAGTCATATTGAACAGTTAAAGGCTGACCATCAACAGATGCAGTGATGTCTCTAGGAGCAGCAGCTCCATTTAAGCCTGTTAAACCTGCTAAACGTACCGTATATTCTCCGCCCTTCACACAGTAAGATTGAAGTTCCATGGTAGTGCCAGCTGAAGCTGTCATACTTCCATCGAATCCACTTCCAATGAACTTACTTCCTTTGCTTGCTGAGGCTTTCCCAGTTGCTGTCTTGCCCCATACTGTACTGCCTGATAAGGCAGAAACATTATCTGGAATTCCATCCTTGTTAGCATCTACAGCATACTGTGAGTCAAAAATAGTTTTTGAAAACACATCCATGGCCTGGAGAAGCTGAGACTGGTCAAGGGGTTCAAGAGCAAGAAGTTTTCCAATGAAAGCAACATTTCCTTTAACAAGCATCACATCATCTAAGTAGGTATCATTTCGTTTTTGTAAATCTTTATAATAATCAAGTACACCTTCAATATAGTATTCTTTATGTTTGAATAAATGAAGGAGAACGGGAACTGGATCTTCTCTATTTGAGTCAATAGCAGTATCAAATATTTCAAACAGACGATTCCACATATTTGGTGAGGCCTTTTGATTCTGAATAGCTAAATCCGCAGTTTTAAACAACTTGTCATTTTGCCCAGTATTGAAGTAAAACGGCAGCAAATAATTTAAGGAGATATCTGTATTCTTACTCATATCCTTGGCAAATTTATTGGCCTGATTTAAATTCTCAACTAGACCATAAGTGCTTGTAGTTACAATGTAAGTGGTCTTATAATCGTTACTCTCAAATTTATCAATCTTAGAAAGAGAAGCAATTTGTTCCATAGTACAGTTCCCCGAAGCTGCTTTACCACTTGCATAAAGGTTTAAACAAAGAAGAACAGCCATTACGATGGTAACAGAAGTTATAATAACTTTTAAGACCAAAGGACCAGTAATATTTTTCTTTGAATCTGAACCTTCAGCAGCACTTTTATTAACTGATGTAAAGATGCTTCCTGCACTAAGATTATCTTCCGTGAAGAAGGAAGAATTCGCAATAATTAGTAATGCTAGTACACTAAAAGCAATCACCAAAAAAGGCCCTGCAGACCAGACCGCATCTGTACCAGCCTGGCCAAACATCTGAAACAAACATGCAGTCATGAGTGGAAGGGCAAAAGCAGCAGCATTTTTGTAATTGGAGGCTTTGCTTTGTTTAAACAGTTTCAGCAAAGCAATCACACATAAAACAAGAATAGACATGAAAAATGCAAAACCGATGATTCCCAAGTCGCAGAGCGCTTCAATATAATGATTATGGACATAATTTGTTTCATAATAGAAATTTTGAACAGAAGAAACTCCAGTTTCATAGCCGCCTAGCCCCTTGCCGATAAGAGGACTTTGCTTAAACAACTTTAATCCATCTTCAAAAAATACCAAACGCTGAATTGAGTTTTCATTGGCACCAAGGTCCTGAATACGGTTTGCGGCAATCTCAGGAAAAAGCTTATAACCAAGCTTAATTGAACCGGATTGAGAATTTGTTGATTCTTCTGAAGCAAGTGTGTAAGTTAATTTATCTAAAAGATTCCCGTTTGGGCTGCCAGTAATATATAATTTAACGATTTTGGAATCTTTGGGAACTGTGAATTGGGCATTGTCTAAAGAACCGTTGTAAAGCTCCGTAGACGTGTGTAGCTTTAAATTGGTTTCATTTTGGGTAGTAATTCTGACGGTAGGAATCATAGGAGAACCCCCCTGTGAATCATTTGAATCTATGGTGGCATTTAATTTATATAAACCTGTGTCGAGGTAAGCTGCACGCATAACTGTTTCATTTGGGGATAAGGTTAGTGGACCGGTAACGTTAAATGCAGCAATAAGGTAGCCAATAATAAACACAACAATTATAATACCTGCATAAAGACTTGTTTTTGTGTTGGACATAAGCTTATTACTAAGTGGCTGACGAAGAAACTTATCAACAACCCAAAGAAATAAAGCATTCAGAACAATTGCAAGTAAAGGGATAAATGGTGAGGAACCTAACGTAATCAAAGAAAAACCTGTGAAAACTGTAGTAATGATTGCTGTTTCAGCCATTAAGACAAAAGTACTGAAACGTTCTTCTTTCTTGCTGGAAATAATCATAAGAATACATGATATAAAAAATATAAACATGGATCCCATACTAAATAGCAATAAATACGTTAATGAATTGATGGCTAACAATATTAGTGATATGGCATGACCTTTTTTTGAATTGCTATTCATTACAAGAAATAGGGAAAAAAGTATACCCAGTGCGGCAAAACCAGAAAAAGTGTTGGCATTACCAAATATACCAGTAATACGAATACCATTTTCAAAGACACCAAAGAACTTCATACTGTCAGTAAAGATTTCCATAAAAGCTTTAAAAATTGAAGCAAAAGGGCCATTAGAAGCTGCATCTACAGATATGATACCAAAAAAAGCAGTTGTTATAGCTATAATGGCAGAAACAATTTTGAAATTCTTTTTGGTAGGGGCAGTAAAAGCCAGTATTGTAAAAAAAGCAGTTAAAGCTATAATCAATTTTGTAAATTCAAATAAAGCAGTCTTAGGAATATCTGAATAAAAAATGGAAATACCATTCCAGATGGCATAACCAGTAACCGCGATTAAAAGTGGTACCGTATAAGCTGTTAGGATATGCTTTGCTTTTGGTGTAAGCATTAGTATAAGTATCACAAGCAAACCTGCCAGTGCAGTCCATTTCTGAACTGTGAGATCAAAGGATCCTGCCATTGCAGTGGAAAATATCAGAAGTATTGTAAATACTGCAGGCAGATACGTTAGTTTTTTAGTCATTTTATTTTTCCTCCGTTTTTATTAATCTATAATTTTTCCCCATTAACCACACCTTTGAAAAGTGTCAGGAATAATATACGTATATCAAAAATAAGACTCCAGTTCTCTATGTAATAAATATCATGCTGAATACGTTTTTCTATAGAAGTATCTCCGCGAAAACCGTTGACTTGTGCCCAACCTGTCATACCGGGACGGACCTGATGCTTGACCATATATAATGGAATGCTCTCCTTAAATTGTTCCACAAAATATGGAAGTTCTGGCCTTGGGCCGATTAGACTCATGTCCCCTTTTAGTACATTGAAAAGCTGAGGCAACTCGTCAATGGAAAATTTCCGGATAAAGGAACCAAATTTAGTCTTTCTTGGATCATTGGCTGTTGTCCAACCAGTAGCTCCTACGGTATTTATCCGCATAGAACGGAATTTATACATGGTAAAAGATTTTTTATTTAATCCCACCCGCTCCTGCTTAAAGATTACAGGGCCTGGAGATGATAGCTTAGTACCTATGGCAGCAATCAGCATCATTGGAGACGCTAATACTATTAATATGAGAGAACCTGTGAAATCCATAATTCGTTTTGCCATGGAATTGAGTACATTGTCTAAAGGAATGTGCCTCATATTAATAAGAGGTATATCTTCTATCTCATCCATATAAGGATTGGATGGCATAAATTTTGAGTAAAATGGTATAACCGATAGCTTCGTCCCCGCTTTTTCACAGTCGTTGATGATTTGTGGAAGCAAATGGAACTCATCAGCTTCCAGAGCTGCAACGACTTCATCCGCATTAAATAATTCAATGGTCTCATAAATATGATCATAATCTCCAAGATGACGAAGTTGTTTTAGTTTATTAAAGGAAGATATATATCCCATAATTGAAAATCCTAAGGATTTGTTCTTATTTACAGCATTGAGGTAATCTTTTGCTAATGCTCCATCACCTATTAAGATGACATGTTTAATGTTGTATCCCTTCTGCCGGTATTTTTTTAATATATCCCGGACAAAGAATCTCTTACTTGCAGTGCCCAATATATTTATAATAAAGAAAAAAACTAATGTCCATCGGGACAAGTCAATTTTTTTAAATATGAAAAGACAGGTCAGAAGAAGAATGATACCTATAAAATTTGATTTGATAATCAGCCCCAGTTCTTGTGAAAAGTCTTTACGGCGAAAGGATTCATAGAGTCCGAAACCTGTATATACAAGAAGGTATACTGGAATAACCACAAAACCAAGACTTATATAGCTCTCTAATGTTATGTGACCAGATTGCCCTTTGAAAACAAAGAAACGTAAAACATATGCAATAACCATGGCCAGAAGAATAATAGTGCCATCTGTAAATATATTTAATTGGTTTAATACTCTTTGGTTTTCTTTAATCATACATATTCTCCAGCTTTTACTACAAGGATAATCAAATCATAGGCATAGACACAATATTATACCACAAATGCATGCAACATTGATAATAAATTATATTAAAATTTTGTTGTGCTTTTTGTCCATAAAATGGTATACTAAAGAATAATAGAGATTTATATGTGGTAATATATCTAACTAGTAATGTTCATTGGGGAGAACGAAGCATGAAGAGAAATAAGAGGATTATAGGGATTTTACTTTCATTGTTTTTAATTGTAGGGACGACTGGCTTTGCTTATGCAATGGAGGCCACAAATTTGAGTAAGGCAGTGAAAAACGTATCAAATAAGGCAATTGCTTATGTGAGACCGGAATTTGCTGTACAGGTGAAGGATAAGCTGCAGGTTTTTAAGGATGTGAAAGGGCAAAGAGTATATCCTATTGTTTACAATGGAAATACTTATCTGCCAATTCGCGCAATTTCTGCATTAATGAATGAGGACATACAATGGGATAATAACAGCAAAACTATCTATATTGGAAAAACTTTAATGAATCCCAATAAATCAAAGACTAAAAAAAATAATGAAAACCAAGGGGCTGCAGAGGGGTTTGATAAAGAAAATTATATCAAACCGACATGGAAATCCAATCAGGTCATGGTAGAAGTCAGGCCGGATATAACGATTATGTATGATTTTCAGATACAGAAATTTACAGATATAAGCGGAAACAGCATTTGCCCTATTGTATATGAGAACAGTACCTATTTACCAATTCGGTCTATATCCCAACTGATGACACAGGAAGTGCAGTGGGATAACACTACCAAGACTATTTTGATTGGAAATCAGGCAAATATTCAGGAAGAACCAAAAGAACAGTCCATCTATACAAAACGGTTACAGGCTGAATTTGAGAGCGCTGTTGAGCTTTATGATCAAGCTACTGGTAAAATTGTGAGCCTAAAAACCACAACAGATGCAGCTATGAAAACCATGTTAGTAGAATCCATTAGCGCAGATGTTCAGACTGCAGAAAAACAAACTATATCTATCGATAGTCTGAAAAAAAGTAAAATGACGGACCAAGAAGTGGCTGCACAGGAAGCTTTATATGATTTTGCGCAGATTTCTGAGCATTATTTGCTTGTATTAGAAAATATCGCCTATTTATCAGTTTCAGGAAAAGATTACTCCATGTTATCTGATACCTTTGTCAGCTTTGCATTGGACTCACAGTCAAAAATGAATACGGCACGTAAACTGATAGATGCTTTATAACTACTGAAAATATATGAGACGTTATCTGGAAAGGGTGGGTTTTTTGACCCGCCCTATTTTTACGGAAATATAATCTCACGATATAGATAACTTGTATTGGACGTATACAGGTTAGGATTTCCATTTCCTAATCTGATAATTGCATGTATAATATAAAGAAAAACAAAAAAATACAGGAGAAATATAATGGTTAAATTTTCAAGAATTATGATACTTTTATTTATAGATGTTTGCATTGTGACATTTTCGTATATTGTAGCTTTTTTATTACGTTTTGATTTTAATGTCAATGATCCTGTTTTTGATGCGTGGTTTGCAATATACGCCAACAACTTATTCCCCATCACCTTAGCATGCCTGATGGCCTTCAGTGTATGTGGATTATATACCAGCATGTGGCGCTATGCAGGGACAGAGGAACTGGTAAAAATAGTAGCCGCTGCAGGTGTGGCACAACTTCTGGTAATGTTTTATGTGACCTTTTCTGTTTTGTCCATGCCAAGGGGAATTTACGTTATATCCTTTTTATTTATGGTTTTTTTATTGTCTGTATTCAGGATTTCTTATCGGTTTATTAGAAACCTAAGAAGTCCAGGTACTTTTAACAGCTTTGTTCTGCGGATCGGCAGGAAAGACATCATAGGAGGCAATGTTACTAAAGTAATGATTGTTGGAGCTGGTGAAGCCGGAGCTTCTATGATAAATGAAATAAAGAATCATCATGAATACGGGAAAAAAGTAGTGGTTGCCATCGATGATGATACTTCTAAGCAGAAGCACAGAATCTGTGGAGTGAAAGTATACGGCGGGCGCAGCGATATAAGGCATGCCGCCAGAACTTACGGAGTAGATGAAATCATTATTGCTATTCCTTCCGCTAACAAGAAAGCCATTCAGGCTATTATGGAGGAGTGCAAGCGCACCCGATGCAAGATTAAGATTTTACCTAGTTTAATAGAGTTGATTAACGACAAAGTAAGTATCAGTAAGCTGAGGGATGTAGATATTGAGGATTTTCTTGGGCGTGAGCCAGTTCACGTAAATTTACGAGAAATAAGCAGCTATATAGAAGGAAAAATCGTTATGGTCACCGGGGGAGGTGGCTCTATAGGCTCCGAATTATGCAGACAGATTGCCAAATTCAGACCACGCAGATTAGTTGCAGTCGACATCTATGAAAATTGTGTATTTGAATTGGCAAATGAACTAAGGGAAACATATCAGAACCTGGAATTCGAGATTGTCATTGCTTCCATAAGGGATAAAAAACGCATGAAAGAAGTTTTTGAAAAATATAAGCCCCATGTAATCTTTCATGCTGCGGCCCATAAACATGTTCCCCTTATGGAAAAAAACCCAAAGGAAGCTGTGGTGAATAATATCCTGGGCACCAAGAACATGATTGATCTGGCAGAAGAGTTCGCTACAGAAAAATTTGTCATGATTTCTACAGATAAAGCAGTTAATCCCACCAATGTAATGGGAGCCACTAAACGTGTGGGTGAAATGATATTACAGGAAAAAAGTCTGCATTCAAGAACAACTTTTGCTGCAGTGCGATTTGGAAACGTGCTTGGAAGTAACGGTTCTGTAATACCTATATTCAGAAAACAAATTGAAAAGGGCGGCCCCGTTACTGTAACTCATAAAGATATCACCAGGTATTTTATGACTATACCAGAAGCAGTGGAACTTGTTATTCAGACAGGAGCCATGGCTCAAGGGGGAGAAATCTTTATTTTGGACATGGGAGAGCCTGTAAAGATTATAGATTTAGCAGAAAACGTAATCCGGTTATCAGGATATGTACCTTATGTGGATATAGATATTGTTGTTACTGGATTAAGACCAGGGGAGAAATTGTATGAAGAGCTTCTTCTAGATGAAGAGGGAATTGAGAAGACTGCCCATAACAAAATTTATGTGGGGCATCCACTTCCGGCAAATCCCGCACTGAAGACTATGCTAGATGCAGAAGACCAGCATGACTCCATTGAAAGTGAGGTAAAAAAAGTATCTGACATGAGTGAGGCAGAGGTCAAAGAATGGCTTCACGATATTGTTCCTAACTATACCCCACAAAAATAGATATATAATAATGTATAAGATATAGAAGTCAGTAAATAGAAGCAATATCGCCAATTAACCATATAAAGGAGAAACATGAATGGATTTAGGGATTGATGTAAGCAAAGCGGGCATCTCCATGGAGGAGATAAAACAATGTTCTAAGGATATAGAAAAGGTTATGGAAAAACTTTGGTCTGGAAAAGAAGAAATGACAGGATGGGTTAAGCTGCCTTTACAGATAGATCAGGAACAATTGGGAAAAATTCTGGATGCCGCTATTGTCATACAGGATCAGTGTGAAGAACTGATTGTGATTGGTATAGGGGGATCTTATCTAGGTACTCGTGCAGCTGTTAATGCTCTGGTAGGATATGATGAAATTTATGACACAGGAGTTCCTGCAGACCGGTATCCTTCCGTGAAATTTGCTGGAAATACCATGAGCGCAGTTTATTTAGACAAACTATTAGAAGATATTCGGAAAAAAGAAGTTTGCTTATGTATTATATCAAAATCAGGGAACACCATAGAGCCTAGCATTGCCTTTGCTGTACTGAAAGAAGAATTGATTAAAAAGTATGGGAAAGAAAAGGCTTCAAAAAGGATTTATGCCATAACAGATGCAAATACAGGAGTACTTCGGGAAGAAGCGGACAGAGAAGGTTATGTAAGTTTTAATGTTCCTGATGACATAGGGGGACGTTATTCCGTTCTTACTCCTGTAGGTCTTCTGCCCATGGCAGCCGCAGGAATTGATATTCGGGCTATGCTGGCTGGGGCGGAAGCTATGGCTGTATCCCCGGCCTGGGACTTAGATGCTGTAAATTATGCGACTGCCCGTTTCGCTCTTTTGCAGTCAGGCAAAGAATTAGAAATTTTTGAGTACTATGAACCTCAGTTGGAGTTTTTTGCAGAATGGCTGAAACAGCTTTTTGGAGAAAGTGAGGGAAAAGAGGGCAAGGGGCTATATCCGGATTCTCTCCGATTCAGCTCTGACTTGCACAGCATGGGTCAGTTTCTGCAGGAGGGACGGCAGATTTTCTTTGAAACAGTTTTAAATATAGAAAAACCTTCCCGGGATTTGATTGTTCCAGAGAGTGCTGGAGACCTAGTGGCTGGGAAAAGTCTAAGCCAGATTAACAAGGCAGCCATGGAGGGCGTAATATCTGCCCATAGTGCAGCAGGAATTCCGGTAATTAGAATTGATATTCCGGAGCTGAATGCTTTTAATTTTGGACAGATGATTTATTTTTTTGAGACTACCTGCGCAATTACCTCGTATTTAATGGGGGTAAATCCTTTTAACCAGCCAGGAGTAGAACAGTACAAAGAAGAAATGAAGAAAAAACTGAGTCAGATATAGCTCCTATTTTGTTGAAAAATCTGTTGTGAAAAAGATAACGAAATACAATCTGAATAATGATGATTCGAAGGCCTTAATTCCAATGATACCAGCTTTTACAGCTGAATCGTGGACATTGATTGCGTTAAAAAAAAAACAACACATTCCCATGGAGTATGTTATAATATCTATAGCATGAATAATGCGATATGAAGGATTAAACATAAACCAAGGAGGATAATTGTGATGAAGAAAATTGGTGTATTAGGAACAGGCACGATGGGTGCCGGAATTATTCAGGTTCTTGCCCAGAATGGTTATGAGGTTGTAATCAGGGCCAGAAGAGAAGCTTCTGTTGAAAAGGGTATTGCAACAGTTAGTAAGAACTTAGACAGACTAGTTGCAAAGGAAAAAATCACTGCGGAGGCTAAAGAAGAAATCATGGGTAGGATCCATGGCTCAACAGACATTGCCATCGTAAAGGATGCTGACCTTATCATGGAAGCTGCTACAGAAGACATGGATTCAAAGAAAGCATTGTTTAAAGAATTAGATGAGCTTTGCAAGCCGGAGACCATTATTGCTACCAACACATCCGCTCTTTCAATCACTGAAATCGCAGCTGCAACTAACAGACCTGACAGGATTATCGGAATGCATTTCTTTAATCCGGTTCCAGCTATGAAACTGGTTGAAATTGTTAAAGGACTTACCACTTCAGAAGAAACAAGAACTACTATTGTTGATCTTGCAAAATCTTTAGGAAAGACTCCTGTAGATGTTGCAGAAGCTCCTGGATTTGTTGTAAACAGAATCTTAATTCCAATGATCAACGAAGCTGTTGGTATCCTTGCTGATGGCGTAGCTAATGCAGAGGGTATTGATGAAGCTATGAAACTGGGTGCGAACCATCCAATGGGACCTCTTGCATTAGGGGATCTGATTGGACTGGATGTTTGTCTGGCTATCATGGAAACTCTATACAAAGAATTTGGTGATACAAAATACAGACCTCATCCATTACTTACAAAAATGGTAAGAGCAAATAAGCTGGGAAGAAAGACTGGTGTCGGCTTCTTCGATTACAGCAAATAATGCTTAATTCTATATAAATCCAAGGTCATCTATTAATAGATGACCTTTTTTTCTTGCAATATTCTGCAAATTGGTATATATTGAATTGATGATTATAAAAGGGGAAAAGGAAATGAATAATAAAAAGCAATTTGCAAAATTTTTTCTAATATCATTTGTAATATTTACAGTAGCCCTTATGCCAGTGCGATTTACACTGGGGAAAGTGGGAGAGGTTCGTATATTCGGGGGAAACGAATCACTCATGAAGGACATGGATTATATCGTTGATAAAAGTGGTCCTTATTATGGCATGTTTTCAAAGAGTGAGCGTGTAAATATTTTAGTATTGGGTGATAATGATGGGTTGACAGATACCATTATGCTTGCAAGCTATGATATGAAAAATCAAAAACTGGATGTTATCTCTGTGCCCCGAGATACATATTATCCAAGGAAACATTACAAAGGCGCTGCTGCGCAGAAAATCAATGCAGTTTATGGCAGTGAAGGAGTTATCGGTACAGCTAAGGCTGTCAGTGATACATTATTGGGCATTCCCATTAATTATTATGCAGTCATTGAGTTTAGTGATGTAGAAAAAATAGTAGACAAAATAGGGGGAGTTCCTATGGACATACCATTTACCATGAAGTATGACGATCCATATGACAAACCTCCACTCCACATATATATTGTGAAAGGACAACAGACTCTGGATGGAAAGAAGGCTGTTCAATTCCTGAGATACAGACACGGTTATCCCGAAGGGGATATTGGAAGAGTAAAAGCTCAGCAGCAGTTTATTCAGTCAGCCTTAAAGCAGGCAATTGGACCAGAACTTCCGGGTGTAGTGAAGCTGGGATTAAAGGAAATCGATTCAGATATAACCCTGGGCATGGCAACTAAAATTGCTACAAAAGCCATTAATCTGGATACCAAAAATATGACTACTTATCTGACCCCAGGTGGCCCTAAGACAGTGAATGGGGCATCTTACTGGTTTGCAGATACTGCTAAAACTGGTGAAATGATTGAGAAAATTTACAAAACTCCAACAGAAAAAGAATCAGAAAGCCAGAATGATACAGAGTAAATACAAAAGAAAATTTATAATATAAAATCAAAAAATGGGCTGCTTCAAATAATAAATCCGCATATATATGCCATTTTATTTTGAGACAGCCTTTTTCTCGCGGCAGTTTTTTGATTTATAGTGTTTATTTTTACTTGTAAATAGTATAAAATATAAGTTCAGGAATAATAGAAGAGGGAAAACGGTTACAAGAGAGGTTATAAACGGACAAATGAACAGAGCTGAGAAGAAGCAAAGGGCAAGAGAAAGAGAAGCCAGAGCACGGCAGTGGGAAGCAGAACGAGCAGGTTATGATTATGAAGAGTATCAGGTTATACCATCTGCTAAAACAGGAAATAAGGGTAAAATGAAAAATAAAAAACAAACCAGTAATGGAAAGATATTTTTAAGAACTTTTTTTATCGCATTTGTTATTTTAACGGTAGGTGGTTTAGGGGTTACCTCACTAATTGGGAAAGTGGCGGATATTAAGCCTTTTGACCCAGGAAAAGAATATACTCCCGTACTGGAAGATGAATTGAAACTGGAATCTCTGGTAGATGAAAACAGTCCATTTTTTCAATCTTTTAAAGACTCTAAAAGGGCAAACGTCCTTTTACTTGGCGTAAATGGCGGATTAACAGATACAATTATGCTGGTAAGTTTTGATATGGATAATAAAAAGGTAGATGTAATCTCCGTACCAAGAGATACATATTACGAAAGAAAAGGCAGCGAAGGACTGGCTGAAAAAAAATTAAATGCTGCATACAAGGGCAATCCGGTCAATACGGCAAAGGCTGTAAGTAAACTGCTTTGTGGTATGCCAATTAATTATTATGCCGTTATTGAATATGATGGCGTTAAAAAAATAGTCAATTCCATGGGCGGAGTTCCTATGAACATTCCGGATATAAACCATAAGGGGGGTATGTATTATACAGACCCATATGATAAGCCGCCTTTGAAAATTGCATTAAAAGCAGGACAACAGACCCTTGATGGGGAACATGCTGTTCAATTTTTAAGGTTCAGGCATGGATATGCGGAAGGTGATCTGGGAAGAGTAAAAGCCCAGCAGGAGTTTATAAAAAGTGCATTCAAACAGTGCATCGGCCTGAATCTTCCTTCTGTTGCCAAGACTGTTTTTCAGAATGTGGATTCCGATATTACTCTGGGAACCGCTTTAGGTCTGGCAACCAAAGCAATGGGCATTTCTGAGAGTGATATAAAAACCTATACGCTTCCAAACAATCCGGATCCGGAGCCACCATACTATGTTTATCCAGATAAGAAGAAAACAGAAGATATGATAAGAGAGATTTACTCGGTTCAGACAGAAAAAACCACTGATGGTGCAGTAACAACAGACTAATGTGTCATAATTTTAGCTGACGAAGTGAAGCTTGTCGAAATAATTTAGAAATGTATTATATACCCCCGGGTCTGGGGGTTATATAATATTTTTGAAGGGGAATTTTTATGGAACAAAATGTTTTAAAAAATAAAAAAATTTCAGAACTTAGGGAAATTGCAAAAGCTTTTTCCATTGAAGGTTATGAAAAAATGAAAAAAGCTGAACTTCTGGAAGCACTTGGGGCAGGTGAGACAAAGCCCCAGGAAGACCAACAGGCGGTAATGATTGATCCGGATATTATTAAAGAAGCAGAAACCACTGCGGCACAGAATGAAATGGCCCAGAGTGACAAAGGAGTAAATACGGACAACACTGAAACTATTGACCAGAAATATCATAAAGATGACAGACCTGAGGTGGAAGGTATACTGGAACTGGCAGATGGAGGATTTGGATTTCTCCGGTTTTCCAATTTTTTAACCAGCGAAAAAGATATATATGTTTCCCCGTCACAAATCAGAAGGTTTAATCTGAAAACAGGGGACAAAATAAAAGGTATATCAAGAAAGCCCAATGAGGGAGAGCGTTTTGGCGCCCTGCTTTATGTATTGACTGTAAATGGTGATGAACCGGGAGTGGCTATAAAAAGGCCTGATTTTGATGATCTGACGCCAATATTTCCGAAGGAAAGGCTGTCATTAGAGACTGGCATAAGAAGCGATACGGCTATGAGGCTTATCGATCTGGTTGCACCTATTGGAAAAGGACAGCGAGGTATTATCGTAGCACCTCCAAAAGCGGGGAAGACTATACTTCTTAAGAAAATTGCCAATACTATTGAGACAAAGTATCCTGAGATTGAGATGATTGTTCTTCTGGTTGACGAACGGCCGGAAGAAGTAACCGATATGAAGAGATCCCTTGTAAGTGGGGAAGTCATTTATTCTACTTTTGATGAAATGCCCCAGCATCATGTAAAGGTTGCTGAAATGGTTCTGGCCCGTGCCCAAAGGCTGGCTGAACACGGCAAAGACGTAGTGATTCTTTTGGATAGCATCACCAGATTAGCCCGTGCATATAACCTGGTAGTCCCGGCTTCCGGGAGAACCTTATCAGGAGGTCTGGATCCAGGGGCACTGCACAAACCTAAAAAGTTTTTCGGTGCAGCAAGAAAGCTAGAGGAAGGCGGAAGTATCACCATCCTGGCTACTGCACTTGTAGAAACAGGTAGCCGTATGGATGATGTTATTTTCGAAGAATTTAAAGGAACTGGTAACATGGAACTTCATCTGGACAGAAAATTATCTGAAAAGAGGATTTTCCCTGCTATTAATCTAAATAAATCCGGAACAAGACGGGAAGATTTACTCATGAGTCCGGAAGAGATTGAAGCTGTCTGGATGGTCAGAAGGGCCATGGCTAACCTGGGTACTCAGGAAGTAACCGAAACAATCATTGATAATCTTGCGCATACAAGGAACAATGCAGATTTTATTCAGGTTATAAAAAAGAGTAAGCTTGCAGAACAGAAGTAGAAGTAAGGAATGTACAAAACTTAAAAGCAGGAGCAAGATATGGATTTAAGCAAAATATTTTTAAAAGAAGCCTGCCCTACCAGTGTAGGAGGTCAGGCAGTTATGGAAGGTATCATGATGCAAGGAGTAGAACGTACGGCTATAGCGGTACGTATGCCAGACGGTGTCATTCACCTGAAAACAGAAAAACTGAAACCTAAAGGCAAGTGGGCTAAAATCCCCATTATCCGAGGTGTGATATCTTTTGGTTCAGCCCTTGTGACAGGAACCAAAATTTTAATGTATTCCGCAGAGGTTCTTGAGAACTATGAGAATGAACATACGGAAGAACTTGCTAAGCTTCGGGAAGAACAAAGAGCTTCCGGTATGGATGAAGGAAGCATTAAGGGTCCCGAGTATTACGAGAAAGATAAGTTTACCCTATGGATTGAAAAGCACTTTGGAGAAAAAGCTGCATGGAATATCATGATTTATGCCTCCGTAGTGCTGGCACTTCTTTTTACTGTTGGAATTTTTATAGTTGTACCTACAATTGCAGTCAATTGGTGTGGTATGCTTACCAAAAATGAAATAGTTCTTAATCTGATAGAAGGTATATTACGTATTGTATTGTTTGCAGTATATATATTACTCATTTCAAAAATGGAAGACATTAAACGAGTATTCCAGTTCCACGGAGCAGAGCATAAATGCATACACTGTTTTGAAAATAGACTAGAACTTACCCCAAAAAACTGCAAACCGTTTTATACATTACATCCAAGGTGCGGAACAAGTTTTCTGATGTTTATCATGGTTATCAGCTTAATTTTATTTTCTCTTTTAGGATGGCCGAATCTGCTTTTGCGGGTGACATCCCGGATATTGCTGATACCTGTGGTAGCAGGTCTTTCCTACGAACTGCTTAAATGGGCAGGGCGCACGGATAATAGTTTAGTCAGAATTTTAAGTCTGCCAGGGTTATACCTACAAAAACTAACCACAAAGGAACCGGATGAAAAGCAGCTGGAAGTAGCTATTATTGCTATGAAAGCTGTCATGGTCCCAGAAGAGACAGAAGAATTAAACCTGTATATGCCGGATTATGAAGCATATACACAGGAGGTTTTATTAGGTAGATAACCTGGTCAAGGGGGAATATATATAATGGCGATGATTGTAAAGGAAATGCTTCAAATGGGGCAGAGAACACTGGAGGGAGCTGGAATATACGACGCCAAAGTTGACGCTGAGCGTTTGCTTTGTCATATGCTCAATCTGGATCGGGGAGAGCTGTTTATGATTTGGTCCAAGACTATGGAAGACAGTCAGTGCAACAGGTACTTTGATTTAATCGATACCAGAGCAACCAGAATACCCCTGCAGCATATAACAGGTGTCCAGCAATTTATGGGGTATGATTTTAAAGTCGATAAGAATGTTTTAATACCCCGTCTGGATACAGAGCTCCTCACAGAAGCTGTCATGGATTATGCAGGATGCTTTAAAGGCAAGATAACTGTTCTTGATTTATGCTGTGGCAGCGGTGCCATTGGTATAAGTCTGGCTAAACTGTGCAAAAACATGAAAGTAGTCTGCAGTGATATTAGTGAAGAAGCCATACGGCTGACGAAGGAAAATGCCAGAACATTAAAGGCAAATGTCACTATTAAAAAAGGTGATTTGTTTGAACCTTTTAAAGGACGGCTGGGTAATACAAAGTTTGACATAATCGTTTCTAATCCTCCATACATAGAATCTGAGATAATTTCTACACTGGATGAAGAAGTCAGAACTCATGAGCCACACTTGGCTCTGGACGGTGGGGAAGATGGAATGGATTTTTACCGACAGATATTAAAGGAGGCGCCAAAGCATCTGGGCAAAGGTGGCATGCTATTTTTAGAAGTAGGTCATAACCAGGGCAATATCATAGCAGATAAGCTGGCCCACATGGGACAATATACAGATATAGAAATCAGGAAAGACTATAATGATTTTGACAGAGTTGTAATTTGCAAAACTGAGGTAAAATAAAGAAAGTTAATTAAATGAATACGATAAGAGAAAACAGAGTTCTTCTGTCCTTTGTAATAATTACTACAGCTATATGTCTTAGAGCTCCCATAACATCGGTGGGCTCTATTTTATATTGCATTGTAGAGGACTTGAAGCTATCAAATACAGTTGCAGGAACCATTACTACCATACCTTTAATTGTCATAGCACTGTTGTCTCCCTTTATTAGTAAGATCAGTGAAAAAACAGGTGCCAATCAGTCTTTGCTGCTAGGAATGATCATTATGCTGGCAGGAATACTGCTCAGATCCTTTGGCGGTATAGTAGGACTGATTTTGGGTACGGGGCTTATTGGAATGGGTATTACTTTTGGTAATGTTTTAATTCCGGCAATAATAAAGAGCTTTTTTCCAGACAAAATAGGTACGATGACAGGTATTTTTACTACGACCATGTCTGTTTGCTCTGGGCTTGGTGCTGGCATAAGTGTGCCCCTTGCAGTAAATTTAGGCTGGGGCTGGCGTTGGACTTTTTGCATCTGGGCAGTTACAGCCATGGTGTCTATCGTGGTATCACTCATTCAGCTAAAAAGGATGCCCTCTGATTGTAAAAAAACAGAACAAGTAGAAGGGGCCAATAAACTTCAGAAACCCTTATATAAAATTCCTCTGGCATGGTGGGTTGCAGTTATGTTCGGAGGACAATCCTGTGTTTTTTATATGATGGTTACCTGGCTGCCCACGATAGTTTCAGACAGAGGACTTTCTCCTATGGCTGCGGGAATTGTGGCAACAGTTTTTCAATTAGCGGCAATACCGGCAAATTTAGCCATACCAATGCTGGCTGGGTATTTTAAAAATCAGAGTAGACTGGCAGTAAGTGTAGCCGGGATGGGCATCATTGGACTTGTGGGAATATTATTTGCAAAATCAGTAATATTGCTGGGTGCAAGTACAGCCATACTGGCTTTGGGGCTGGGGGGAACTTTCAGTCTGAGCCTGGTGATGTTTGGGATGAGAACTTCAGATGGCATACAGGCGGCCCGCTTATCTGGCTTTGCCCAGAGTGCAGGATATGTCATGGCGGCCATAGGCCCATTTTTAGCAGGAGCTGTTTATGATTTGTCAGGAAACTGGGCTTTTCCAATCACTCTTGCTGTTTTCATTATGGTATTGGATTTAATTGCAGCAGGTATTGCAGGGAGAGACCAGCAAATTTAAATACAAGATGCAGTTTTTTATAAAAAACTCTTGCTAATAAACATTGCTTTTGATATACTATACAAGCTGTAGTTACAGTAATAATGCGGAGGCCGCGGGGCCAAGAGCAAAGAGAGGTGCATAGCATGAAGGAAGGAATCCATCCAGATTATAAGGAATGTAAAGTTACTTGCGCATGCGGCAACACGTTCATGACAAAGTCAAATAAAGAAGAGATTAGAGTTGAAGTTTGTTCATCTTGTCATCCATTCTTTACAGGACAGCAGAAGTTCATTAACCGTGGCGGTCGTGTTGAAAAGTTTAAGACAAAGTATCATATCGACTAATTGCGATAAAAATCTTCAAAACTGAGATTTGAGATTTTTAGTCTTTGATCTGACATCAATTTATTAATAAATTGAAAAGGTCGTAAAAAGTAGCTTTAAATTAACTGGAAATATTAATTTCCAGTTTTTTTTTATTTTAAATTATGTTATACTAAATAGTTAGTATGGAGAGAACTGGGCATTTTGCAAAACAGTTCCGGCTCGGCGTTTAGATATATAACCAAAAAATTAAGGAGAACGATAAATGTTTGATAAATTGGATTTTATTTTAGAGAAATATGAAGAGCTTTCTTTGAAGGTTTCTGATCCGGAGATCATAAATAATCAGCCGGTCTGGCAGAAGCATATAAAAGAAATGGGCGAGATGGAGCCTATTGTGAATAAATATAAAGAATACAAAAAGGCAAAAGAAGATCTTCAGGCGGCAAAAGATATGCTTGAAGAAAATGATGAAGAACTTCGTGAAATGGCAAAAATGGAGATTAGTGAATTAGAGCCTGCCATCGAAAGCATTTCAGAAGAATTGAATATCTTGCTGCTTCCAAAAGACCCTAATGATGATAGAAACGTTATTCTTGAAGTGCGGGCAGGAACTGGTGGTGATGAGGCTGCTCTGTTCGGCGCAGACCTTTTAAGAATGTATATGAGATATGCAGAGCGCAGAGGATGGAAAACGGAAATCCTTGAAATGAATGATACGGGTATCGGCGGAATAAAAGAGGCTGTCATGCTGATTAAAGGTAAAGGGCATACAGCAGATTAAAATATGAAAGCGGTGCTCACAGGGTCCAGCGTGTACCTGAAACAGAGTCTTCAGGACGTATCCATACATCTGCTGCAACCATTGCAGTACTTCCTGAAGTGGATGATGTGGAAGTTGAAATAAATCCTAATGATGTGAGGGTAGACGTATACAGGGCATCTGGAAATGGCGGACAGTGTGTAAATACTACAGATTCCGCAGTGAGACTTACCCATGTACCTACAGGGCTGGTGGTAACCTGCCAGGATGAAAAATCACAGATAAAAAATAAAGAAAAAGCTTTTAAGGTATTGCGTTCAAGGCTGTACGATCTGATGCAGCAGGAACAGAATAAAGAAATTGCTGACCAGAGAAAGAGCCAGGTAGGAAGTGGAGACAGAAGTGAGAGAATCAGAACTTATAACTTCCCACAAGGCAGAGTCTCCGATCACAGAATTAATCTGACTATTTATAAGTTAGATTACTTCCTGGATGGAGATTTAGATGAAATTATTGATGGCCTTATCACTAGTGATCAGGCGGAGAAGATGAAGAACTTTTAGAAAGACAGAGCCATGAAAACTGAACTTTTAGATCTAACAACTGAAAATATAGAACTGGCGGCGAAAATGATTGCCGAGGGCAAACTGGTGGCCTTCCCCACAGAAACCGTATATGGCCTTGGTGCTGATGCCATGAACAGCAGTGCAGTAGGTAAGGTATATGCAGCAAAGGGAAGACCCAGTGACAATCCGATGATTGTTCATATTGCAGAAAAAGCAGACCTGGCAAGACTTACCCCGGTAGTGACAGATGTAATGAATGCTCTGATGAAAGCATTCTGGCCAGGACCGCTTACAATGGTAGTAAGTAAAATGCCAGGTATTCCGGATGCCACTACAGGAGGACTTGATTCTGTAGGGGTAAGAATGCCTTCCGATGAAACAGCAAGAGCATTAATCCGTAAGTCCGGCTGCTCCATTGCAGCACCCAGTGCTAATATATCCGGAAGGCCCAGTCCTACCAGACCCCAGCATGTGGTGGAGGATTTAGATGGGAAAATTGATGCAATACTGATGGGACATGAGTGTCAGGTGGGTATTGAATCTACAGTTATAGATGTAACCGGTGATGTACCTATTATTTTGAGACCAGGTATTATTACTCAGAAAGAGCTGGAAAATGCCATAGGTCAAAAAGTTGAAATGGATCCCGCTTTATTTGTAAATCGTCCAAGGGATGTTTCCCAGCCGGGATTTAAACCAAAAGCTCCCGGCATGAAATATAAACACTATGCACCTAAAGCGGAAATGATGATTATTTCCGGGGAAATAACTAAAGTTAAGACAGAAATAGACAGGCTGAAATCAGAGAATGAGGCAGAAGGTAAGGAAGTCGGGGTTATTTTATTTGAAGATAACCAGTTCCGTGAGGCAGCTCACGATTTTTTTGCAAAGCTTCGTGAATTTGATGAAAAGGCGGTTGATTTGATTTTAGCAGGGGCCCTGGATACCAATGATGGTGTTGGTTTTGCTGTTATGAACAGAATGCTCAAATCAGCAGGCTATAGCGTAATAAATGTATAAATATTTTTATTTGCAAAAGAGAGGAAAAAAAGATGAAAATAGCAATGGCATGTGACCACGGCGGTTTGGAACTAAAAGAAAATATTAAAAAGTATTTAGAGAAACAGGGAGTTGAAGTTCTTGACCTGGGAACAAATACAACCGATTCTGTGGATTATCCTGAGTATGGAAAAGCTTGTGGCGAAGCAGTTATATCAGGAAAAGCTGACAGAGGGATTGTGTGCTGTGGAACAGGCATAGGTATTTCCATTGCAGCCAATAAGGTGAAGGGCATAAGATGTGCTTTATGTACTGATGAACACATGGCAGAAATGACAAGAAAACACAATGATGCCAATATTCTGGCCATGGGTGGAAGAACCACTGATTTGGAAACAGCAAAGAAAATAACGCAGACCTGGCTGGATACAGAATTCGAAGGTGGCAGACATCAGCGTCGTGTAGATATGTTAAACAATATGTAAAAATAATAATAGAAATTGAAATGCAGGCAATGCAAGGGAGGAAACAATAAATGGGTAAAGTATATGTATTTGATCATCCGCTAATTCAGCATAAAACAGCAATGATTAGAAAGATTGATACAAGTGTAAAAGATTTCAGAGAAATGGTCAGAGAGATTTCAATGCTGATGGGATATGAAGCAACTAGAAATCTTCCACTGGAAGAAGTGGAGATTGAAACACCAATGTGTAAAACAACAATGAAAATGCTTCAGGGTGAGGATATAGCTATTGTTCCCATTTTAAGAGCAGGTCTTGGTATGGTAGATGGCATGTTGGCACTTGTTCCCAATGCAAAAGTTGGACATGTTGGATTGTACAGAGATCCGGAAACCCATATTCCTGTAGAATATTACTGCAAGCTGCCTACGGATATTGCCAAAAGACAGGTATTTGTAGTAGACCCTATGCTTGCCACTGGTGGCAGTGCTATTGCTGCTATTGATTTTATTAAGGATAAAGGCGCAAAAAATATAATCTTTATGTGCCTGATTGCTTCCCCAGAAGGGATTGAAGCATTGCAGAAAGCTCATCCAGATGTGGACATTTTTATTGCTGCCAAGGATGAAAAACTAAATGAAAATGCGTATATCCTTCCAGGACTGGGGGATGCTGGGGACCGTTTATACGGTACAAAATAACTGTAGGATTTAGTCACTTGTGCCCCAGAACAGAAAAAGTGGCTGATTGGAGGAAAAAAGTATGAATTTTATACCAGATAATGTGAGTAAGCACGATAATGTATATGATGTGCTTAAAGAAAGAGGCTTTATTGAGCAGTGCACCAATGAAGAAGAAGTAAGAGAACTTTTAGGGAAAGAGAAAATCAAGTTTTATATTGGATTTGACCCTACAGCGGATTGCTTGCATGTAGGACATTTTATGCAGGTCATTATTATGATGTACATGCAGAAATATGGACATACCCCGGTTGTTTTAATTGGCGGGGGAACCGGAATGGTGGGAGATCCTTCAGGAAGAACGGATATGCGTCAGATGATGACTCCTGAAACTGTTCAAAACAATTGCAATGCATTTAAAAAACTTTTTGATAAATTTTTAGACTTTGATGATGAATGGGTATATACAGGTGGAGACGGCAAAACTATTGGCAAGGCTTCGGCAAACAAGGAACCGGATCCAGGAAAAGCCATTTGTGTTAACAATGCATCATGGTTGTTGAAGCTTAATTATATTGAATTTATAAGAGATATCGGAAGACATTTTTCTGTAAACAGCATGCTTCGTGCAGAATGCTTTAAGCAGCGACTGGAAAAAGGACTTTCTTTTCTGGAATTCAACTATATGCTTATGCAGTCCTATGATTTCATGGTAATGGCCAGAGATATTGACTGCAAGATGGAGTTTGGCGGCAATGATCAGTGGTCCAATATTATTTACGGTGTGGACCTTACTAGACGTGAATTAGACAAGCAGGTTTATGGGATGACTTTCTCTCTTCTGACAACCAGTGAAGGTGTTAAAATGGGTAAGACTCAGAAAGGGCTTTATGGCTGAATGCTGAAAAGACATCTCCTTACGAGTTCTATCAATACTGGAGAAATGTTGCTGACCCTGATGTAAACAAGTGTCTGCGCATGTTAACATTCCTTCCTATGGAAGAAGTAGAAAGATTATCTTCTCTTCAGGATGCAGAAATCAATAAGGCAAAAGAAATTCTTGCCTTTGAGGTTACCAAGCTGGTTCATGGGGAAGAAGAAGCTGCAAAGGCACAGGAAGCTGCCAGAGCTGCATTTACCGGAGGTGGTGATATGAGTAATATCCCGACCACCAAAATGGCAGCAGCAGATTTTGATGGAGAAGGCATGGGAGTGGTTAACCTGATAAAAACGTTAAAATTAGTACCAAGTAATGGGGAAGGCTTCAGAACCATTGAAGGCGGCGGACTGTTAATTAACGATGAGAAGGTTACAAACCCTAAAATGATGATTACAAAGGACATGTTTAAAGACGGAGCAATCATCATTAAAAAGGGTAAAAAGACTTTCCATAAGGTAGAAATCTAAAGACCTTAGGATGAAATTTCGCAAATTATATAAGTTTAGAGTTTCAATTCGTAGTTTTAAAATAATGGAAGATAAGCAATATGGTGCTCCCAATAGGGGCACTTTTTTTGGTGCAAATCAGGACAATCAGCTAGTCAAAGTTCAGGTGAAAAATTAATTATGAGATAATAAAGGGTTTTGCTCTTACAATTATAAAATGTGAAAATTTACGGTAGCATTTTTAGCAAATGCTACCGTGTTTTATGCAAATTTATATTTTTATGGTAGTGCTTCCAATAAATAAACTTACAATGAGTTAAAACTAACGATTAAAGGGTCAGAAAGCTACCGAGATTTAAGTAAAAATAATAATTACGGTAGCACCAACATTAATCTTAAGATTCTTTAAGGTTATATAAAGGATGTTTTAAGAATACAAAGTTAAATTGAAGAGGTAAAGATGGTAATTATAACTAAAAAAAGTTTTTGCTAATAAATTTTAAAAAATTGGAAAAATAATGAAACATTTTTACTAGGGATTACGTCTTATATAATATAGGATTATTGGGACTGGGGATTACTAAAATTGTCTGTCGAAAAAAGATTAAAAAAGGGGATTGACAGTGTATTATTACAGGTAGTACACTATAGAAACAGAAGGTGTATTGTGAAGTAGTATGCCATGAAGACGAGTGGGATATTTGACATACGTACAGGCAGACAATGAAATTTTTTAAACTGCGAACTCTGGGGATGGAGTTCGCTTTTTAAGCGTGGTGTAAAAAATAGAGAGGAAGCTGATGGAACCGCTAATTAAAGTAAAGAATGTCAGAAAAGTTTACAGGATGGGAGAAGAAAAGGTTGTAGCTTTGAACAATGTAAGTCTGGAAATCTATAGAGGTGAGATCGTATGTTTTCTGGGGACTTCAGGGTCAGGTAAGTCAACCTTTCTTAACATGGTTGCAGGACTGGAAAAGCCTACAAGGGGTGAAATATACATAGGTGGCATACCAATACATAAATTAAATGAAGAAAAAGTAACCTTGTTCAGGCAGAAGAACATTGGATTTATATTTCAGGCGTATCATTTACTGCCTATGCTGACAGCTTTGGAAAATGTCAGCCTGCCATTAATATTCCGGGGTATGGATAAAAAGAAACGAAATAAAATTGCTGAAGAAGCCTTGAGAGCTGTTGGTCTGAAAGGATATGGAAAACGCAGGCCTACGCAGATGAGTGGTGGACAGCAGCAGAGGGTTGGAATCGCCAGAGCCCTGGCGGGAACTCCCAAGATCATCTTTGCTGATGAACCTACAGGAAACCTGGATACCAACACCACAAGAGAAGTCATGAATCTTATTGTGGGTCAGGTAAGAAAACATAAACAGACTTTAATTTTAGTAACTCACGACAGAAGTATAGCAGAGTATGCGGATAAAGTGGTAACTATTCAGGATGGTAATATATTGAGCGTTACGGTAAGAGATAGTGCAGAGAAGGAACAGGAAGAGGGAGAAAAGGAAAATGAACAGTAGAAGAGGTAGTGTGAAACGGGGATTAGGGTTATCAATGGCAGTGGCTGTGGTAGTATTGTATTCTTTAATGCCGGGATTTATGCCAGAGCAGATGACTGGTGGAACTGTTTATGCGGCAGGTGGCAATGGAGGGGTTTTTATTGATACCATTGGATCTCCTGGCGGAATGCAGGGGGATGAAAATATTTCAATTGGTTTTCAAATAGAAAATAACAGGAGTGAAACGGTTACCGTACAAAATATGAAACTTTCTATTGATGGATCTGGAATAACCATAGGTGATAATACAGGAAGTATTGTTATACAGTCAGGAGGAAAACAGACCGTAAGCTTTTCGGTAAAGGTTGCAAAACACGCAGACACAGGGGAAAGAAACTGTAGCTTCCAGGCAAACCTGAAAGACCAAAGTGGTGCAGATCTGTCAAATCAGAAAACCTTAGAGGAACATACTTCTTTTACAGTGTATGAGAAAATGGCAACAGATGGTGTGGATTCAAAAACAGTTGCAGGGGTGGATATTTCCCATGTGATAGAACCTACCGATGGGTTCGTTGAGGGCAATTCTAACAAGATAAAACTTGAAGTATATAATTATGGGAATACAACCATTAAGAATGCGGTTGTTTCTTTAACACTTCCGGACGGTTTGTCCATTTATAACGGAAGTAACCAGGTCCAACTAGGTTATATTTCGGTTGGATCAAGAAAAACCGCCGAATTTCCCATTACAGTAAAGGACGGAATAGAAAGTAAGAATTATGCTATTGATGTGCAGGTACTGGGCCTCAATTTTATGAATGGAGATGTGGTAGCAAAGAAAACATTTTACATACCGGTACAGGGAGAAGGCAGTGTCAGCACAGACAACATAGCTATCACCAATGTAAATATGCCTGATCAGATGCAGTCAGGGCAGCCTTTTAACCTGAACTTTACAGTTCAGAATACAGGCGGGGCAGAAATTAAGAACATAAAAATTGCGGTAGAACCTGCAGAAGGGATTATCAATAAATCCAGAAATATTTTTATTGATAATTTCCCTAAGGGAGCTAGCAAGCAATATTCTGTTAAACTCTATTCTTTTGATGGGGCTGATCAGAAAAGTTATCCCGTAAAGATAACCGCAACCCCTACCAATACTACAGAGAAGGATGCAGTGGCTGGTGTAACAGAATACGCTACGGTTACGCTCTTATCTGATGGCAGCACTGCAAAGAAGCCTCAGCTTATGATAGACAATTATTCTTATGGCGGAAGCGTAGTTCAGGCTGGAACTAATTTTTACCTGAATTTAGGCATATTTAATACCTCAGGAAAAACTCTGACCAACGTAAAAGTATCCTTAAACAATGCAGACGGAGTTTTTGTACCAGTAGGCGGAAGCAATTCATTTTTTATTGATAGTATTAAACCAAAAGCACATTATACCAAAAGTATAAAATTAAGTACAAAACCACAGGCAGAACAAAAAACAACGCCGATAAATGTAAAAATGACATATGAAGCTGGTTCAGGAGATCCATTGGAATCAGAAGACGTGATTGCTATTCCTATCACCCAGAGAACCCGTCTTGTGGTGGATGACTTGGTACCACCTACAGAGTTATATGTGGGGCAGCAGGGCACCTGTGAACTGGATTTTTATAATATGGGAAAAACTCCTTTAAACAATTTAAGGGTGAATTGTGAAGGAGATTTTGATGTAATGGAATCAAACAGTTATTATGCCGGCAACATGGAAAGTGGTAAAAGTGACAGTTACAGATTTAATTTTATTCCAAGAAAAGCAGGACCAATGGAAGGAACCATAACCTTTACCTTTGAAGATGGCAATGGAGCACCTCAGTTCCTTGAAGTGCCATTTAAATTTCAAGCCATGGATGCACCAGAAGATCCAGGTATGGACCCTGCACAGCAGGAACCTGAAAAGAAGAAGCCATGGGCTCTTATCATAGCTGGTGGCGTTATTCTGGTGGGTATTATTGGGGGAATTCTGTTTAAAAGGCACAGAAAGAAAAAACTGAATGCTGCTCTGGAGATTGACGATTTTGACTTTGATATAAAAGAAACGGCGGATGAGAGTAAAAAGCCTGAAGGCAAATAAGGAGCAGGGTTATGAATAGTAGAGATTTGGTTGACCTGTGTTTTCGTAATTTACTGCGGCGGCGTACAAGAACCCTGCTTGCGGTGATTGGGGTTGTAGTTGGTACCTGCGCTATTGTTGTTATGATGTCTATTGGATTCGGACTTACGGACAGTTACAAGGAACAGATTGAAAGTTATGGGAATCTTCATATGATTACGGTTATGAGTAATGGAGATGGTGCCGTGATGCAGAAGATGAAAGATGCCAAAGGCGTAATCAATGACAAGGCCATAAATGATATGGAAAAAATGAAAGGGGTAGGGGCGGTTACGCCCGTAATAAGTGAAAATCTTGTTATAGGTGTTGGTAAAAAAGTGGCTCAGACCCAGGTTTTAGGTGTGCGTCCTGAGGTGCTGGAAAAGTTCAATTACAAAGTGCTGGAAGGGGGCAGGCTGCTAAACTCAGGAGATAAATATGAAATCTTGTTTGGAAATCAGGTGCCCACTTGGTTTCAGGATCCTAACAGCGATCAGTGGAGTGGAGAACCGCTTGATGTGATGTCAGCCAAGAAAATGATTGTTACAGGGGATGATACTTATGGACAGAAAAAACAGAACACCGGAGAAAAAACCGACTCAGACAAAGTAGTATATAAACAATATGACACCAGGGCGATAGGTGTTCTTGAAAATCCAGACGATGATTCAGCCTATTGTGCTTATATGAATATTACAGCTCTTGAGGATATAGCTAAAGAGTTAAAAAAGGCAAGAAAAGAAAGTACGTATTCCTCTGGGACTAAAACCTATGATGAAGCACTGGTGTATGTAAGTGATATTAACGATTCTGCAGAAATCAGCAAACAGCTTCGAGATCAGGGATATCAGACTTCAAGCCCTAGTGACTGGCTTGAATCCATGAAGGAAACGGCTAAAATGATTCAGGGTATCCTGGGTGGTATAGGAGGAATATCCCTCTTAGTTGCCGCTTTGGGAATAACCAATACCATGATTATGTCCATTTATGAGAGAACCAAGGAAATTGGCGTAATGAAGGTAATTGGTGCGAATCTGCGGGATATCCGTAAAATGTTTCTTCTTGAAGCCGGGCTGATAGGTTTTATAGGAGGGTTTGTGGGGCTGATTTTCAGCTTTATAGTATCTTTGCTGATGAATACAGTACTGAAGGATATTATAAGTATTGCCCTGGGCAGCTTTGGAGGAGGAACTGGATCTGCTATTTCCAGAATCCCCATCTGGCTTGCTGTGGCAGCGGTGGCTTTTGCAACAGGCATTGGCCTGATGGCAGGATACTATCCGGCAAAACGTGCCATGAATTTAAGCGCACTTGAAAGTTTGAAAAATGAATAAAGAGTTTAAAATGGAGGCTGTTGCAAGTGATATTGCAGCAGTTTTCTATTATTTAACATAGAATTTTTGTTACTTTTATGAATTTATGGTATGATAAACCTTAAGAAATTCGTAAGAGTTTCGACAGTTTTTTTGTAAGAATTGGATTTTAATATATAAATATAATCGGTAAGAGGGCAAACTGGCCAGGTGCGCAGTCAGGAGCAGGATTTCCGTAGTGGAGGTATGAAATGAATATTTTAGTATGCGACGATGACAGAGAGATTGTAAATGCCATAGAAGTATATTTAAAAAATGAGGGGTATGAAATTTTTAAAGCATATGATGGACTGCAGGCTCTCCAGGTAGTTGAAAAGAACCAGATACATCTTATTCTGATGGATATTATGATGCCAAATCTGGATGGAATGCGTGCAACGATGAAAATCAGAGAGGATAAAAATATTCCCATTATCATGCTTTCTGCTAAATCAGAGGATTATGACAAAATTACAGGATTAAATGTAGGGGCGGATGATTACGTCACCAAGCCTTTTAATCCTCTGGAGTTAATTGCCAGGGTTAAATCACAGCTCAGAAGATATGTGAGTCTTGGCAGCCTTGAGAAAAAAATGGGGTTTTTAAAACAGGGGACTGGTAATAGATGATGAACAGAAAACTGTGACCTTAGATGGGGAGCAGGTGGTTGTAACACCTATTGAGTACGGAATTTTAAAGTTATTGACACAAAATGCAGGACGGGTGTTTTCAATGGAGCAGATATATGAGGCTGTTTGGAATGAGCCGGCATATAATCCGGAAAATACCGTTGCCGTGCATGTAAGAAGGATCAGGGAGAAAATTGAAATTAACCCAAAAGATCCACGATATTTGAAGGTGGTGTGGGGAATTGGATACAAAGTTGAAAAATTTTAGCAACAATACGGCAATCAGAATACTGACACTTATTATGTGTGTAATGCTGTTTACAGCAACTCTCATAGGGAGTATTGCTACGGTCATAGGCCTTCAAAAGGCTGGAAGAAGTTTTACTTTAGACGAGATTTTAGTACTAAGAATTACCTTGAAAGTAGTGATTTACAGGAAGAATTCAATAAGGATTCTTCAAAGATTCTACATTTGATTGCAGAGTATAAGAGCGAAAATAACATTAAAGCAGGGAAGTTTTTAGATGAAAATGACGGGGCGCTATACGATGCCATAACGCAGCTTTATTTTGATAAGACTTATTATTGTGGAGAAAAAAAGATAACGGCTACTCCATTGCAGCTTTCATATGATGCCATTCAAAAGGATGGCAAGAACATTCCTGAAATGATTATTAACGGAGTCCATTACCCAATGGAAAAGGATGTATATGATTATCAGGATATGGACCTTGATGAGGCTAAAGATTTTGCATATCAATATGTGACCTATGATGCAGATATTGAAAATAATCAAATCATTCGAAAAGCATTTATAGAGGCAAATAAAGCTCAGATTGAGGAGATTAAAACCATACTTATAAAGGATCAGCTGCGAAGTTTTAATGCACTGAAGGATGAGTTGAACGGACAGAAGGGAATGTTGTATTTTGCAACAGATGGTGTAAATACTGTGACCAATATGAGGGCACAGACATCTGTTGACGGTAAGGCCGTTCCACCAGAGATAAAAGAGTTTGAAAAAAACCCGGCATATATGATTTATAAGGGTGGTAAATTAATCAAAGTACCAGAATCAAAAGAGAATGCCACCGCATGGGTCAGAGATATCGATCAGACCATTGAAGATTCGTACTTTACTTTATATAATGACAATTTAAAAGTATATCTGGCTTTCGATGACGCTTATATTAATGCAAAACAGTCAGCCTATGAAAATACATCGGATATTATTCATCTGGTTCCTGTGATGGCAGGCTGTGGGGCAGGCTGCCTCATCTTATTCATTTATCTTGTAGTTACAACTGGGAGAAGAAATGAAGAGGGCGTGCGTAAGCTTTATACTTTAGACAGAATATGGACTGAAATTCAGATTGCATGCATTGGAACAGCAGCAGCCACCGGTGGGTGGGTAGTACAGGCCACTTTTAACAATTGGGAATATACCAGAAGCATGACTCCTATGGAAATCTCCTTTTTAGCAGTAATATGTACAGTAATTGCCATGGTTGGACTATGGTTTATACTTTCTGTTATAAGACTGTTAAAATCACATTGTTTCATAAGAAATTCTTTAACTTATAAGTTATGGAATCTGATTATTTTTAAATGGTTGGGCTTACTATGGAATAGTGCTAAACAAATATATGCCGGTAGCAGTTTAATGAAAAAAGTTGTAATCGGGACTTTAGGGATATGTTTGCTTTCGGCTACAATCTTTTTAGCACCGCTGGTGTTCCTTGTAATTGTTGTTTTTGCACCAAAATGGGTGAACAAGTTTGAAGGGATTAAAGAAGGCATAGAAGAAGTTAAACATGGAAATCTTGCATATAAAATTCCTGTAGAAGGAGATGGAGAACTGGACAGACTTGCACAAAGCATAAATGAAATTTCCCAGGCATCAAATGTAGCGGTTCAAAACGAATTAAAAAATCAAAGAATGAAAACAGATTTGATTTCAAATGTGTCTCATGATTTAAAAACACCATTGACTTCTATGGTTACTTATATAGATTTGCTCAAAACGGAAGGTCTTGACAGTGAGAATGCACCGGAATATTTAAGGATACTAGACGAAAAAACAGAGCGTCTGCGTCACTTAACCGAAGATTTGTTCGAAGCGGCCAAGGCTTCCAGCGGAGCCATGCCTGTGCATTTGGAAAAAGTGGAACTGCTTTCTCTGATTAACCAGGGATTAGGTGAAATGGACCAGAGAATTCAGGCCTCTGGATTAGATTTTATTATAAATGCAGATCATGATAAATATTATGTCTTGGCGGACGGACAATTACTGTGGAGAGTAGTGGAAAATCTTCTTGGTAACGTTTTAAAGTATGCTCTGGAAAACAGCAGGGTATATATTGATGTAAAAGACATAGGTACAGGGCATGAAAATATAACAAGTTTAGTAACCCTGGAAATGAAGAATATTTCTAAAAACCCGTTAAATATAAACGCAGAAGAACTGATGGAGAGGTTTAAGCGTGGGGATGAATCAAGAACTACGGAAGGCAGTGGTCTTGGATTAGCCATAGCAAAAGATTTAGTTAAACTGCAAAAAGGATGGTTTGAAGTATTCATTGATGGAGATTTATTTAAAGCCCAGGTAATGCTGAATAAATATGAGGATACTAAAACAAATCCAACGGCATAAAGGAGTAATTAATATATTTTGTAAAAAGGTATAAAACCAAAAGGTTTTATACCTTTTTTGTATGATAATAATTTAACATATAAGAGAAACAAGCTAATGATAAAATAAAAATGGAAAAAAACAACATTTACCTGCAAAATAATACAA
Organism: Aminipila terrae; assembly: GCF_010120715.1. NCBI lineage: Bacteria > Bacillati > Bacillota > Clostridia > Peptostreptococcales > Anaerovoracaceae > Aminipila > Aminipila terrae. Next base: position 1,277,731 of record NZ_CP047591.1, on the reverse strand, counting down.
ACTTACTTGTAAAAAATTAGGGATTTAATATAATTAAATAAAAAATAGCAGCTGAACAATCATTCTGTTAAAACGGAAGTTGGAGGTGCTTTTATGCACACAGCAGAAAAAAAGTGTATTATTAGTTCACACAAAAGAATAGGTAGAATTATAGCAATAATATTAGTAATAATAATCTCTGTTTCTACATCTTTTTGCACTGCTTTTGCTACACAGCACATGGAGAGTCGTAAAAATAAAATCGTGGTAGGTTACCCATTGCTGGAATCTGTTAATGAGAAGGATTCTGACGGGTATTACAGGGGATATGACTATGAATATTTGCAGGAGATTGCAAGGTACACGGACTGGCAGTATGATTTTGTGGTTGATACCTGGGATCATTGTATACAAGGGTTAAAGGATGGAACAATAGACATGATGGGATTTGTTTCAAAAACTGATGAAAGACAGCAGTTTCTGGGCTATCCCAATATGCCTGCAGGCATGGCCAG